>NZ_JAQYWZ010000469.1:0-3739 GCF_036290945.1 Streptomyces sp. BE303 | reverse complement strand
CCTCCTCACCGCCCGCACCGGCTCCGGCCAACCCGTCTCCGGCAGCGAGGGCCTCGAACTCAAGGCCATCACCGCAGCCGCCCTCGGCGGCGCCGCCCTCAAGGGCGGCAAGGGCGGCATCGGCGGCACCCTCCTCGCCGTCGCCCTCCTCGGCTGCCTGGAGAACGGCCTCACAGTCCAGGGCATCAACTCCTTCTGGCAGAACGTCGCCCAGGGCGCCCTCCTCGTCGTCGCCGTCGTCATCCAGCAACGCCGCAACGGCGAACGCGCCGTCGGACTCCCCGCCTGAGATCCACCCCACCCGACGCCCCATGGAAGGAGAGCCGTGACCCCCACCACGCAACCACGGTCCCGCGAACCTCCCGCCCGATGCGCCGGATCCACCGCCCCCACGGATCCCCGAAGTTCGAGCCGGACCGCGCCGCCCCTCCTGGAGCGGCACCGAAGCCGATCGCCGCGAGGTGCGTCGGCGAACCCCCACCCGCAGTTCCAAGCAACTTGGAGGACGAGTTGCGATCGTCAATCTTCCGCTCAACTGCCACAGCGACGAGCCTGTTCGTCGCCCTGGCCCTGGCCGTCGGGCTGCCGACGACCGGCTCCGCCGCCGTCACCACCACGGCGGTCACCGTGAACGGCAACTCGATGGGTGAGACCCTCGACGGCATCGGAGGGGTATCGGCGGGAGCCAGCTCCCGACTCCTGATCGACTACCCCGAACCGCAGCGCAGCCAGGTGCTCGACTACATGTTCAAGCCGGGCTACGGTGCGTCCCTCCAGCTCCTGAAGCTGGAGCTGGGCTCGGGGGCTAACTCGACGGACGGCACGGAGCCGGACCACGAGCCCGTGCAGGGCCAGGTCGACTGCGGTGTCGGCTACGAGTTCTGGCTCGCCAAGGAGGCCAAGGCGCGCAACCCGGAGATCAAGCTGGCCGGCCTTGCCTGGGGTGCGCCGGGCTGGGTGGACCCGGATCACGTCAACGGCAAGAACTTCTGGACCTCCCGGACCATCGACTGGGAGATGAGCTGGCTCAACTGCGCCACGGCCAACGGCTTGCACATCGACTACATGGGCGGCTGGAACGAGAAGCACGGCGACCCCGCGTGGTTCGTCGACTTCCGCGCCCGGCTCGACGCGGCAGGCCACCAGGACGTCAAGCTCATCGCCGATGACGATCTCGGCTGGGGTCCGATGATCAGCGCGATGCAGACGAACCCGGCATACCGCGCCGCCGCCGGCGTGATGGGCGCGCACTACCGGTGCGGTTGGATCACCACGTCCGACAGCTGTTCCGGTCCGCAGGAGCGGTTCGGCAAACCGGCCTGGAACAGCGAAGGAGGCTCGCAGGACTACACGGCGGGCGCAGCCGCGTTGGCCAGAGAGATCAACCGCGGCTACACCGACGGCCGCATCACCGGCTTCCTCAACTGGTCGCCTGTCTGGTCGGCGTACCATGGCGCACCGTACGGCGGGTCCGGCCTGATGCTCGCCAACACACCGTGGAGCGGGAGCTACTCGGTCGGCAGGTCGGTGTGGGTCGCCGCGCACACCACGCAGTTCACGAAGGTGGGGTGGCGCTACCTGCCCGAGGCGAGCAAGAGGATCGACGGCGGCTCCCTGGTGACGTTGCGCGACCCGAACTCGGCGAACTGGTCGAGTGTCATCGAGACGAGCCAGGCCACGTCCCCCCAGACGCTGAACTTCACCGTCTCCGGCGGCCTGCCGACGAATGGTGTACTGCGGGTCCGCTCGACCGACCTGACCTCGAGCGAACCCGCCACCTGGTTCAGCCAGGAGGCGAATGTGCAGGTCGTCAACGGTCAGGCCGCCATCACCACCGCCCCGGGCAGGCTGTACACCATCAGCACGCTCACGACCTCGGGCAAGGGTGCCGCGGTTGCTCCGCTGAACTCCGTCATGGGCCTTCCCTACAGCGACAACTTCGACTCCTATGCGCCGCGGCGCACGCCCAGGTACCTCGCGGAGCTGGGAGGAACCCTGGAGACGGCGCAGTGCGGTGGCGGACGAACCGGCATGTGCCTGCGTGCGACGATGAAGGAGCACCCCGTCTACTGGAACCTGACCGAGCGGGCGCCCGCAGCAGTGATCGGTGATCCCGGCTGGCGCAACTACACCGCCGCCGCGGATGTGAACTTCGAGGTGAGCGGATTGCAGGTCACGCTCGGTGTTCGAGACACCTACCGTTCGTCGAAGACCAACTGGGACGCGGTCCCCGGCGACCTCACGTTCGACAACCCCGACGGCATCCGGCTCTCCGTCAACCAGAACGGGTCCTGGGAGATCAAGACCGCGTCCAAGACCGTACTCGCTCAGGGAAGGCGGACGTCGCTGCCGGTGAACTCGTGGCACAGGCTGAGCGTCACGATTCAGGACTCCACGGTGACCGCCTCCATCGACGGCGTGCCGCTCACCGCCCCGGTCACCGCGCCCGCCGGTACCGCCGCGACCGGGCAGGTGTCCCTCGCGGTGTCGAGCTACAACCCCGTCCAGTTCGACAACTTCACCGTCCAGCCGGGGACCGGCGTGGTCGGCGCGGCGGAGAGCAGCGACTCCGACACCGACTACGACGCGGCCAAGGCGATCGACGGTAATCCCTCCACCATCTGGCACTCGCGCTGGCGGCCCGCCACCGTCCGGGGTCCGCACGACCTCACCCTCCAACTCGGCGGCATCCAGTCGGTGAGCGGCATCGGCTACCTGCCGCGGCAGGACCAGGGCAACGCCCGGATCACCCGGTACGCGGTCTCCACGAGCACCGACGGCGTGAACTTCACCCAGGTCGCCACCGGGACCTGGGCCAACGACGCGACGCTCAAGTCCGCCACCTTCCCGGCCGGCCCGGCGAAGTTCGTCCGGCTCACCTCGCTGGTGGACGGCTACGGCGGGATCTCCGCCGCTGCTGAGATCACCGTCCAGTAACCCGAACCTGTTCGGGGCCGGAGCAGTTGCTCCGGCCCCGAACAGGCATATCCCCTCCCCCTGCGGGGTCAAGGTCTCTCGGGGCGGAGTGCTGTGAGCTGGATACGCCGTCCACCGAGTGACCGCCGCATCTCCGTCACGCGCCACGACGGGATGCGGTCCGGTGCCCCGGTTCGCCGGTCGTGCCCTCGGGCGGCCTCGGGCGCCGGGGGCATTGCGCCGAGTCGGCACCGGTCCCGAGTACTCCAGAGGTCAGCGGCCGATCTCGACGGTGACATCGTCGAGGACGAAGCTGGTCTGGTACGAGCCGTCCTCCTGACCGGTGAACTCCACGGTGACCTGCTGCCCGGCGTAGGCGGAGAGATCGACCGTCCGCAGGGTGTAGCCGGCGGCCCGGTCCAGGTTCGAGTGGAGCGCCACCTCGCGGCCGTCGGTCCTGACGCTCAGCCGGTCGAACCGGGCTGACGTGGTGTCCTCGGCCGTGTCGACGTGCAGCCAGTACGTCAGCGTCGCCCGGCAGCCCGCCGGGACGGCGACCGTCTGCGCGACGGTGTCCGTGTGGCCGGACCCGTAGCCGTCCAGCCAGGCCTTCCAGGAGCCGCCGTGGCTCGCCTGGCCCCGGTCGGTGTCGACCGTGCCGGGTGTCGCCGTCCAGGGCTGCGCCGCGCCGCTCTCGAAGCCGGCGTTGCCGAGCAGGTGCGCGGAGGGGCAGGGGCTGTTGGCGTCGGTGACGGCCCAGGTGAAGGTGGTGCTCGCGGTCGCGCCGGAGGGGAAGGTGGCGGTCACCGTCACGGTCGTCGAT
>NZ_JAQYWZ010000468.1:0-134303 GCF_036290945.1 Streptomyces sp. BE303 | reverse complement strand
GGAGATTTTTTTTATGGCTAATGGCACCGTGAAGTGGTTCAACGCGGAAAAGGGCTTCGGCTTCATCGAGCAGGAGGGTGGCGGCCCGGACGTCTTCGCCCACTACTCGAACATCAACGCCAACGGCTTCCGTGAGCTGCTCGAGGGCCAGAAGGTCGAGTTCGACGTCACGCAGGGCCAGAAGGGCCCGCAGGCCGAGAACATTCGCCCGCTGTAGTTCTTCCGCCACGGCACCCGCCCGGCGGCGAGGGGCCCGCACCGCGTACATGCCCGGTGCGGGCCCCTCGGCTTTTCCCTGAACGACCCCGGCCGCCCGGGCTCCCCGGCTCCCCGGTTCCGCCACCGGCGGCCGCTCCCACGCGAGACGCACTGCGCCGCGTCCGGATCGGCGCCCGACCGTGACAGCTCACGGTTCGAGGTTCCGCGTTCCCGCCCTCTGCGGTGAGCGCCGACCACGGGTGACGTGCCGCACGGCTTCGCCGTCCACGCTCCGCCCGTCACACTTTCTGGCTCGTTTTTTGTGGTCTCCGCCGGCGCCCCGCGCTGCGGACCTTCCTCGAAGCGCGCCGCTCCTGAGGAAGGTTTCCGCATGAACCGTTCCAGTCGTTCCTCCTACCAGAACGCCAACTCCCGCTCCGGAGGCGGCTTCGGCGCCGGCTCCCGCGCCGGCTCGGGCTCGCGCTCGGGTGGCGGCTTCGCCTCCGGCTCGGGCTCCCGCTCGGGTGGCGGGCGGCGCCCCTCCGGCGGGAGGGGTCGTCAGAATTCCACTCCGCAGGGTGAATTCGCCATGCCCGTCACCGTCACCCCGGCGCTTCCGGCCGTCGAGTCGTTCGACGAACTGGACATGCCGAACGCGCTGCTGGCGACGCTGACCCGCCGGGGCGTCACCTCGCCGTTCCCGATCCAGGCCGCCACGCTGCCGAACTCGCTGGCGGGGCGCGACGTCCTCGGCCGCGGTCGGACGGGTTCGGGCAAGACCATCGCGTTCGGTCTCGCCGTACTGGCCAACATCGCGGGGCAGCGGGCCGAGCCGCGCCGCCCGCTGGCGCTGGTGCTGGTCCCCACCCGTGAGCTCGCTCAGCAGGTCACCGAGGCGCTCACCCCGTACGCCCACGCGGTGCGACTGCGGATGGCGACCGCGGTGGGCGGGATGTCGATCGGCCGTCAGGCGCAGACGCTGAACCGCGGGGCGGAGGTCGTGGTGGCCACCCCCGGTCGGCTCAAGGACCTGATCCAGCGTGGCGACTGCCAGTTGGACGGGGTCGGTGTCGCGGTGCTCGACGAGGCCGACCAGATGGCCGACATGGGCTTCCTGCCGCAGGTCACCGAGTTGCTGGAGCAGGTCGCCGAGGGCTGCCAGACGATGCTGTTCTCCGCGACCCTGGACCGCAACGTGGACCGGCTGGTGCGTCGCTTCCTCAACGACCCGGTCACCCATTCGGTGGACCCGTCCGCGGCCGCGGTCAGCACCATGGAGCACCACGTGCTGCATGTGCAGAACTTCGACAAGAACGCCACGATCGCGCACATCGCCTCCCGCGAGGGCGGCGTGATCATGTTCACCGACACCAAGCACGGTGCGGACCGCCTGGTGGAGGACCTCCTCGCGAACGGCGTGAAGGCCGCGGCCCTGCACGGGGGCAAGTCCCAGCCGCAGCGCACCCGGACCCTGGAGCAGTTCCGCTCCGGCCAGGTGACGGCGCTGATCGCGACCAACGTCGCCGCCCGCGGCATCCACGTCGACGGGCTCGACCTGGTCGTCAACCTGGACCCGCCGGCCGACCACAAGGACTACCTGCACCGGGGCGGACGCACCGCCCGCGCGGGGGAGTCCGGCACCGTCGTCACGCTGGTGCTGCCCAACCAGCGCCGTGAGATGACCCGTCTGATGGCCACCGCCGGCATCACCCCCACCTCCACCCGGGTCCACCCCGGCGACGAGGAGCTCGCCCGCATCACCGGGGCCCGGGTGCCCACCGGGGTGCCCGTGGTGATCCCCGACCCCGTCGTCGAGCGCCCCCGCCGCAGGGCCTACGCGGGCGGTGGCGAGCGCCGTGGCCGCTCCGGCGAGACCGGGCGCAGCCCGCAGAGCACCACGGGTGCCCGTCGGCGGTCGCCGAGGCGCATCGCCCTGGCCGCGTAGGCGGAACGGCCGAAGGCGCGGGGTCCGCCACGGCGGTTCCCGCGCCGGACGGACGACGGTCGCCCGGGCTCCCGCGATCCCCTTCTTGCGTGCACCGCCGGTCGCGCCCGAGTACGACAGGTCCACTCCGTCTTGCAGACTTCCCCGCCCGCCGCCCCGCGTTCACGCGTCCCCTTCCCGACCGGGCTGTCGGCGAAGGTCCTCCGCACCGAGGCGATGGCCGGTCTGGTGGTCGCGCTCGCGCTGATCCCCGAGGCCATCTCGTTCTCGATCATCGCCGGTGTCGACCCGAAGATCGGCCTGTTCGCCTCCTTCACCATGGCGGTGGTGATCTCGGTGGTCGGCGGCCGGGCGGCGATGATCTCCGCCGCCACCGGCGCCGTCGCCCTGGTGATAGCCCCGCTGAACCGCGAGCACGGCCTCGGCCATCTGGTCGCCGCGGTCATCCTCGGCGGCGTCGTCCAGATCGCGCTGGGCGCGCTGGGGGTGGCGAAGCTGATGCGCTTCGTCCCGCGCTCGGTCATGGTCGGCTTCGTCAACGCCCTGGCCGTCCTGATCTTCCTCACCCAGGTCCCCGAGATGCACGACGTGCCGTGGGCGGTCTACCCGTTGCTCGTCGGCGGCCTCGGGCTGATGGTGTTCCTCCCGAAGGTCACCAAGGCGGTCCCGGCGCCGCTGGTGGCCATCGTCGTCCTCACCGCGATCACGGTGGCGGCCGGCATCGCGGTACCGACCGTGGGGGACAAGGGCGACCTGCCGTCCTCCCTTCCCGTCCCCGGCCTGCCGGACGTGCCGTTCACCCTGGACACGCTGACCACCGTCGCCCCCTACGCCGTCGCGATGGCGCTGGTCGGGCTGATGGAGTCGCTGATGACCGCCAAGCTCGTCGACGAGATCACCGACACCCGCTCCTCCAAGACGCGCGAGTCGATCGGCCAGGGCGTCGCGAACATCGTCACCGGGTTCTTCGGCGGCATGGGTGGTTGCGCGATGATCGGCCAGACCATGATCAACGTGAAGGTGTCCGGCGCCCGGACCCGCCTGTCGACCTTCCTGGCGGGCGTGTTCCTGATGGTGCTGTGCATCGTGTTCGGCCCCGTGGTGTCGGACATCCCGATGGCCGCCCTGGTCGCCGTCATGGTGATGGTCTGCTTCGCGACCTTCGACTGGCACTCCGTGGCCCCGAGGACGCTGAAGCGGATGCCCGCCGGAGAGATCACCGTCATGGTGATCACGGTCGCGGTGGTCGTCGCGACCGGCAACCTCGCGGTCGGTGTCGCCGTCGGCTCGGTGACGGCCGTGGTCATCTTCGCGAAGCGCGTCGCCCGTCTCGCCGATGTCACGGCCGTCACCGACCCCGAGGGCGGCGAGGTGGTGTACGCGGTGACCGGCGAGCTGTTCTTCGCCTCCAGCAACGAGCTCGCGGGCCGGTTCGACTACGTGAACGACCCGGCCAGGGTCGTCATCGACCTCTCGGCCGCGCACATCTGGGACGCCTCCTCCGTGGCCGCCCTGGACGCCGTCGAGGCCAAGTACGCCAAGCACGGGAAGACGGTCGAGATCGTCGGCCTCAACCAGTCCAGCGCGCGGCTCCACCGGACCCTCAGCGGTGAACTCACCAGCCACTGAGGGCCCGCACCCGCACCCGCACCCGCACCGGTGCCGGCTCCGGGCGACGCGGCGGACGCCCGCGGGCGGTGGGTGTTCGGCCTGCCCGTGACGCTCGGCAGCAGGCGTCAGAAGCGTCGCCAGCGGACGGAGGCGAGGGAGAAGACGCCGAACAGCAGCAACCCCAGGGCCAGGACCGCCAGCAGCCACGGGCCGACCGGCGTGGCCGCGAAGGAGCGCAGGGTGTCGTCGACGCCCTTGGCCTGCGCCGGGTCGAAGCGGACGGCCGCGATCAGGGTGTGGACGCCGACGCCGACGAACACCACGCCGCGGGCGACGTTGCCGGCGATCCCGCCGGCCGTGACCGCGGCGCGGGTTCGCCGCCCCATGGCGGCCGTGTCCATCTTGCGCAGGAACTTCCGCAGGGCCGCCCGGGCGGCGATTCCGACTCCGACCCCGATCAGGACCAGACCGGCGGCCGAGACCAGGAACCGGCCACCGGTCCGGCCCAGCACGGTGGCCGTCCAGTCCTTGGACGCACTGTCGCTGTCGGACCCGCCCCCGGACCCGGCGGCGAACGCCGCGGTTCCCCAGCAGACCGACGCGTAGAACGCCGCGCGCCCGGTGTTGAGCAGCCTGCTGGTGGTCTTCTTGCGGCCCCGCTCACCGAAGGCGGCGGCCGAGGCGCGCCAGATCGTCATGCATCCGAAGCCCACGGCCAGCAGCCACAGCAGCGTGCGGCCGAAGGGCTGGTCCGCGATCTGCCGGAGCGCGCCCTGGCGGTCGGCCTCCTCCGAGCCGCCGCCCAGCAGGGCGATCCGCAGGGCGAGGTAGCCGACCACGACGTAGACGAGGCCGCGGGCGGTGAACCCTCCCCGGCCGGCCAGGCGTAGCAGTCGGTCCGCGGAATCCCCACGGTGCTGCCGGGTCTGCGTGGCAGTGGACACGGCGACTCCCCCTTCGTCCGGGGCGCGCCCTGCGCCCGCCCGGGAGAGCGTGTGCCCGCGTCGGCCGCAGGTAGTCGCCCCGCCGGGCGCCGGGCGTGCGGAGGGCGGGGAACGGCGTCGGCGGGGCGGCGGTGCGCCGGCTCACGCCGTACCGAACCGGAAGACCCCGTCGGGCCAGTCGGCAGCCGGTCCGGACCTGTCGAGCGCCTCGCTGATCGCCCGTTCCTCGTAGCCGAAGTGGGACTCCATGACGGCCGCCAGACCGTCGAGCTCGCGCCCGATCGCGTCGAGGGCAGGGCCCCGCGATTCGGTGGCCCGGTGCGCGAGTTCACCGACGCGGGACAGGATCGAGGAGATCATCCCGTGGTCCTCGACGAGCTTCGCGACCGTCGGCGCGAGATCGGGGCGTTCCCGCAGCAGATGGGAGAACATCCCGTCGTCCTCGCCGCGGTGGTGCGACTCCAGGGCGGCGCAGAAGGCCAGGCAGTGGGTGACGAGTGTGTCGTCGCTCAGGCGGCGGTGCCCGAGATCCGTCCTGATCCCGGTGATCAGGCGGCGCAGTTCCTCATGTGCTCGTGCGAGCTGCAGGCTCAGCGCGGCCGCACGGTCGCGATCCTGGGAGGCCAAGGTCGGCGGTCCCCTTCGGTTCCGCACCTCCATGCCTGACGCAGTCCGTCACCGGCACGCGATGCCCGGCCATCCGACCACGCGACGCGCCGGTACGGCAAGCAGGATCCGGGACACGGTCAGGTCCCCGGTGCCCGGGTGACGGCGTGTCCGCCGCAGGGCCCGGGGCGGCCGGCACACGGCATCTCTCCAGAAAACTCACAGCACGGTGTGGAACCCCCACAGCCGGGCTGCCTAGGCTCCGCATGTGCACGACGAAGTGCGCGGGGCCGGCGGCGACGGACGAGGACCGGCGCGAGCCGGCCGCCCGGCACCACGGGAAGACCACATGGACTACTGCGCACCCTGCCGACGCCATCTGAACGGCGCTCTGGCCTGCCCCGGCTGCGGGGCGCCGGCGACCGGTCCGGAGCCGGTGGCGTACCGACCGGCGGACGCCGCGGCGGTGACGCACCCGCAGCCCGGCGTGCCGGGGCCGGTGCCGCTGCCGGCCGGGCGCGGCGACGGTCGGACCGTCGGCCGGACCGGAGGTCGCGCGAACCCGCGGCGGATACGGCGACGGCCGGGGCGGATCGTGGTGTCCGTGGTCGGCCTGGCCGTCGTGGGGCTGGGAGCCGTGACGCTGGCGGCGAACGGCTCGGAGGGGGTGCCGCCCGAACCGGCGGCCGAACAGCCGGTGGCCACCGTGCCGCAGCACGTCCCGACCCCGCAGCCGACGGTGTCCGGCGCGCCGCCGTCCGCGACCGGGGCGCAGGGGCCGCCCACCCCGCAGCGCTCCGGCAGCCGCCCGCCCTCCGCCGCCGCATCACCCACCGCCCCCCTCTCCGCGTCCGCCTCCGCCCCGACCGCGGCCCCGTCCTCGGCGCCCCGGGGCGGCGCTCCGGCGGTGTCGGCGACCACCCGCGGGCCCGACCCGGTCGGCCCGAGTCCGGCGGCGCCGGGACCGTCGGTACCGGGCACGCCCCCGACGGCTCCGGCGACCCCCGTGACCCCGGTGACCACCCCGCCTCCCGTCACGAGCCCGCCGTCCTCGCCCCCGACGCCGCCGACGGCCACACCCGCCCCGCAGCCGACCCGCACCTGCACGCCGTTCCTCTTCTGGTGCACCTGAGGACGTCCCGGCAGGGGCAGGGGCAGGACGCCGGGGGCCGCAGCGGGTGACTGCGGTGGCCGACACCGGTCCGGAGCCCGCCTCCCCGCCGCCCGGACCGGCGCGATCCGGTGCTGTGACGTGGATCACGCCGCCGAGGAAAACCGGGAGCCGCCGTGCTCCGTCAGACCAGGACGTGAAACGTTCACCGGCCTCGATGACCGAGGCCCAGCTGGTCCGACGGATCTCCTGCGGGGACACGGCGGCCTTCGACGAGCTGTACCGGCGCAGCGCCCCGTGGTTGACGGCGCGGCTGCGTCGGCGCTGCGCGGACGACGAGATCGTCGCCGAGGTCCTGCAGGAGACGTACATGGCGGTGTGGCGGGCGGCCGGGCCCTTCGCCGACAGCATGCGCGGCGAGGAGGCCGGCGGCTGGCTGTGGACGATCGCCGCCCGCCGGCTGGTGGACGCCTTCCGCGTACGCGGCCGGCACAGCACCCTCCCGCCGGCGACCGCCGCCCCGGGCCCGGCGCCCTCGGCCGAGCACGAGGTGCTGGACGCCGAGATCGGGGGCGACCTGGGTGCGGCGCTGGACCGGCTGGCTCCCGAGCTGCACCAGGTCCTGACCGCGATGGTGCTCGACGGGCTGACGGTCCGCGAGACGTCCGAGCTGCTGCGGATCCCCGAGGGCACCGTCAAGACCCGTGCCCGCCGTGCCCGCCTCGACATGCGAAAGGCCCTGTCATGACTGCGCACGTCCCCCGCGAGCTGCTGGTGAGCTACGTACTGGACCCCGGCGCCCCGACCGGGCCCAGTGCGGGTGCGCTGTGGACGCTGGAGGCCCACCTGGAGCGGTGCGCCGTCTGCCAGGCCGTGTTGAGGGAGGTGTCCCTCGCCCACCGTCCGGCCGACACCCTGCTGATGGCGCAGGTGCGCGAGCGCCTGACGGCGACCCTGACGCCGGTGCGCCGGCGCCGGTGGCGACGGGTGCGGAGCGAACTGGCCCGGTGGGCGGCGCCGGCGCTCGGGCCGTGGGTGGCGGCGGTCGTCCTCGTCGTCCTCGGCGCCCTGGTGCTGTCGTCGGCCGTCCTGCGGGACTCGCCGACCCTGCTCCTGCTCGCGCCGGTGATGCCGCTGCTGGGCGTGGCGCTGAGCTGGGGCCCGCACTCCGATCCGGTCCACGAGCTGATCGCCACGACGCCCCGGTCGGGGCTCGGTCTGGTCCTGCGGCGGACCCTGGCCGTGCTGACCCTCGTCATCCCGGCGCTGGCGGTCGCCGGCGGGATCACCGGCGCCGCGTCCGCGCTGGTCCTGTTGCCGGCCCTCGCGTTGACGTGTGCGGGCCTGGCGCTGGGCAGCCTGGTGGGAATCCAGCGCGCCACCACCGGGCTGGGCGCCGGATGGGCCCTGTTCGTGGTCGTCCCCGCCGTCGACGGCAAGACCGTCCCGTTCTACCTGCAGGAGTCCGCGGCCCCGGGATGGGCGGCCGCGACCGCTGTCCTGGGTGTCGCCGTGGTCCTCTGCCACAGGGCCTACCTGCACCCCCGCGAGGCCCGCGCGCGCCAGCGCTGAACACCGCAACGCCGTTCCGCGCGGCGCCCGTTCCGCGCGGCCCTGCACGTGGCGCGCGGCGCCCGTCACCCGTACCCCCTTCACCCGCACCGCGAGGAGACACGACCATGCCCGGAACCGGCATCGCGAGCGAGATCGCGCCCACCGGCTACGCCCATCACATCCAGGCCCACGCGCTGACCGTCCGGCGGGGCCGCCGCTCCGCCGTCGACGGGGTCGACCTGAAATTGGGCGTCGGCGTGCACGGCCTGCTCGGCCCCAACGGGGCGGGCAAGACCACCCTGATCCGCACGCTCGCCACCGTCCTGACCCCGCACGGCGGCGAGCTGGAGCTCCTGGGCAGCGCGCGTCGCACCCGGGGCGAACTGCGTGAACTCCGCCGCCGGTTGGGCTACCTGCCGCAGGCCTTCGGACACTACCGGCGTTTCACCGTCAGGGAGTTCGTCGAGTACATGGCCTGGCTCAAGGAGGTGCCGAGCCGGCGGACCGCCGACGCGGTGCAGCACGCCATCGACCGCGTGGACCTGACCGGCCGGGCCGACGACCGCATGGGGTCGCTCTCCGGCGGCATGCTGCGCCGGGCCGGCATCGCCCAGGCGATCGTCAACGACCCCGACATCCTGCTGCTCGACGAGCCGACCGTCGGCCTGGACCCGGCCCAGCGCATGGAGTTCCGTGCCCTGCTGCGCGACATCGGCGCACAGTCCTGCGTCCTGGTCTCCACGCACCTCGTCGAGGACATCGGCGCCGCCTGCGCCGGTGTCGTGCTGATGTACGAGGGCGGCACGGTCTTCGCGGGCGACGTCGACCGGCTCCGCGCCGCGGGCACCGACGCGGACCCGGGCGACAGCGAGATCGAGCGAGGCTACTCCGCCCTCCTGCGCCGGCACCGGGAGGGGAAGGTCGGGGCCGGGGGATAGGCGACGCGGCACGACCACCGTCCGACACCCCTGCCCGCCCTGATCCCCGACGAATCGGAGTCCGTGATGTTCCGCATGCTGCGCCTGGAGGCGAAGCGCTCGATCGCCCTGCTGCTGTTCCTGGTGGTGGCCGCCCTGACCCGTGTCTTCCTCTGGATGGACGTCCAGCAGTGGGCGGCCAGTTGGACGCCCCTGGTCCACTCGATGCGGGGGACGGCCTGGATCGTGCTGCCGGTGGTGCTGGCCGCCGCGATCTGGCACGGCGGGCGGGAGCGGCGCGCCGAGGTCTCCGAGCTGTTCGCCGCCACGCCGCGGCCGCACCGGGTCCGTCTGCTGCCCGCCTTCCTGGTGTTCGCCGGTACGGCGGTGCTCGCCGTGGCGGCGGTGGTGGGATGGGCGGCGGTCGTGGTCGCCGGGAACGCGACCTTCGACGGCGGCGAGTGGCCGCTCGGCCTCGCGGTGGGACTGCTCGCCGCCGTCGCCGTCACCCTGGTCGGGCTGGGTGTCGGTCGGGTGGCGCCCGCGCCGGTCGCGGCGCCGCTGGGCGCGGTGCTGCTGTTCCTGGCCCTGACGTTCGCTCAGGTGCGGGACGGCCGCCCGGCCAACCGCCTGGTGGACACCGTGCTGCCGATGCTGCCGGTCACGGACGACTTCCACCGGGTGCTGCCCGCCTTCTCGGTGGCCCAGGGCGTCTGGTTCGCCGGCCTCGGGGCCACCGGCGTGCTGCTGGCCGTCGCGGTCACCTCGCGCGCCCGGGCCCTCGCCCTGGCGCCGGCCGTGGCCGGGGTGGCCCTCGGAGCGGTACTGGCGCCGTCGGGCGCGATCGTCCCCGCCCCGGCGGCCACCGCCCTGGTCTGCGCACCGGGTGACGACCGGATCTGTGTCACCCAGGTGCACAGCAGGGCCCTGCAGGACCTCATCGCGCCCGCGCGGAAGGTGCTCGAAGCCTTCGCCGAGGTGCCCGGCGGCCCGAAGCGGGTGCAGGAGGACCAGGTGAGCTGGATGTTCGACGACGGCAGGCCGACGGCCGGTGCCGATCTCGACACGGTCAGGGTCGCGCTTCCGTACCGGACCAGGGAGGGCGGCATCCGGTGGGAACCTGACGCGGTCCTCTCGATCGTGGCCCAGGAAGCCACCGTCGACCCGGGCTGCTTCGACGGGCAGGAGGAGCAGCGCCGTGCGTTCGACGCCTCCGGTGCGATCACCGCGGCGCTCCTGGACACCCCCACCGACAAGCTGAGCCCCGCCGCCCGCCAGGCCTACGACACGCTGCGCGCGCTGCCGATCGAGGAGCGCCGCCGGCGGATCGGGGACGGCCGCAGGGCCGGGCTGACCTGCGGGGACCCGCTGGCCGTCGTCATGGGTCGGGAGGCGGGCCGGTGACCCCGGGTCTGCGTGGCCTCGTGCTGCATTTGCGCAGCCGGGCGATCCCGGTGACCGTCCTGGTCTTCCTCGCCGCAGCCGGCGTCTCCTGGGCCGGATTCCGGCTCGACGATCCGGGCATGTCCCGGACGATCGGTCTGACCGCCCTGGTGCTGGGCGTCGCGGCGATCTCCCGGACGCTCTCCGGCCCGGACGAGGAACTGGAGCGCGGGACGCCCGTCCCCTGGCGGCTGATCCGCTTCCTCCACCTGGCGCTGCTGGGCGCGGTCCTCCTCGGCCTGCTGATCGCGGTCCGTCCGATCGCCGGAGAGCGGACGCACGCCGTGCCGCTCGGCAACCTCGTGCTGGCCGGTCTGGCCCTGAGCGCGGTGACCGCTCTCGCCGCGGTGCTGCTGGGGGCGCACGCGGCCTGGGCCCCGCCGGTCGGCTGGGCCCTGGTCATGCTGACGGTGGGGTCCCGGAACTCCCCCGGCGGGCAGGTGCTGACCTGGATGGTGCAGGACCCCCGCACCGTCATCTCCACGACGGTGGCCGTCGCGCTGACGGTCGTGGGCGCCGCCGCCTACACCTGGCGGGGCAGCCGCTGGTGAACGGGGTGCGCCGGTCCTCCGGAGGCGCCGCGCGCCCCCGGAGGCCCGCCGGCCGGGCTTGACACGTTTCTTCGTATCGAGAATATTAGATATGTCTTACGGGGCCGTCGTAGTCGTCGTGCGGAGGGAGTGTGGGGCGGTGGATCCGCTGGCCGTTCACAAGGCGCTCGCGAACCCGGCGCGCGCGGACTTCCTGCGCTGGCTGAAGACGCCCGAGCGCTACTTCGACGAGGACTACTACCGTGAGCGCGGTGTGGGGTTCCACATCGGCGTGTGCGTGACGGACATCCGGGAGCAGTCGGGACTGGCCCAGTCGGTCGTCTCCGGCTACCTGCAGATCCTGCGGGACGCCGGGCTGCTCGTGTCGGAACGCGTCGGCAAGTGGACCTTCTACCGGCGCAACGAGGAAACGATCGCGGCGTTCGCCGCCTACGTCCGCGACGAGCTCTGAGGCTTCTCGGGCGGGCCGCGGGGGCCTTGTCGGCCGGCCCGGCGCCTCGCGGCGCCGGGCCGCCCTGCGGGCCTTTTTTTCGACATCATCCATCTAATTATCTAGATTTGTAGCTCGGTCTCACGGGGCTGCGGGCCGGCGGTGAGCCGTCCTCCGGGGGCCGGGCGCGAAAGGCTGCCATGCGAAAGACCGGTCTCGTCGTCCTGACCCTCGCCCTGGGGGTGTTCGGGATCATCACCACGGAGATGGGCGTCGTCGGCGTCCTGCCCCGCATATCCGAGGAGTTGGGCGTCGCGCCGTCCACGGCCGGATGGCTGGTCGGCGTCTTCGCGCTCGTGGTCGCCGCCACCGGGCCGTTCACGACCCTCCTGGCCTCCGCCGTCCCCCGCAAGACGGTCCTGGCGACCGCGCTCGCCGTGTTCACCGTCTCCAACGCCGTCTACGCGCTGACCGACCGGTTCGAGGTGATGTTCGTCTTCCGGGTGATCCCGGCGGTGTTCCACCCGGTGTTCTTCTCGGTCGCGCTCACCGCCGCGGCCCGGCTCGTCCCGGCGCAGCGGGCCACCCGGGCCGCGACGACCGTCTTCGCCGGCGTCACGGTCGGGTTCGCCTTCGGGGTGCCGCTCACCTCCTACCTCGCCGAACACCTGTCCCTCGCCGCCGCGTTCTGGTTCGGTGCGGGTGTCAACCTCCTCGCCCTCCTCGGCGTGCTGGCCCTCTTCCCGTCCATGCGGTCGGAGGAACGCCTCTCCTACGGAGACCAGTTGCTGATCCTGCGGCGCCCCCGGCTCTGGCTGGCGGTGCTGGCCGTCGTGGCCGTGTTCGCGGCGATGTTCTCGGTCTACGGGTACTTCGCCGAATACCTGGAGCAGGTCACCCGGCTGAGCGGCTCCCAGGTCGGCACCGCACTGATGGCGTTCGGGATCGTGATGGTCGCCGGGAACCTCCTCTTCGGCCGGATGCTGGAACGCGACCCGGTCCGCACGGTGACCGCCTTCCCGGTGCTCTACGTACTCGTCTACGCCGTGGTCTACGTGGTCGGACCGTGGACCGTGCCGATGGCCGTCGGCGTGCTGCTCTGGGGGGCGGTGCACTCGGGCGGACTCGTCGTCAGCCAGAGCTGGCTGGCCCGGGACGCCCAGGACGGGCCCGAGTTCGGCAACAGCCTCTTCATCTCCTTCTCCAACCTCGGGATCACCCTCGGCAGCGCGGCGGGCGGGCTCGTGGTGTCCTCGCTGGGCGCGCACCGGCTGCCGTGGGCCGGAGCGGCGTTCGCCCTCGTCGCGCTGGCCGCCGTCCTGCTGCGGCGGCGCCTCGGGCCGGCCGTTGCGGCAGGCCCGGGCCGTGCCGGTCGTTCCCGAGGTCGTACGTGATCCCGAAGCGGCCGGGCTCGCCGGGCGGGTGGAGCACGGCCGGGAGCGTGCGGCGGCCGTGGTGCGCGGAAAAATCCGTGCCCGATCGCGTGCGCAGGAGCAGAATCGCCCTGTGGTGGACATGAGAGCGTTCCGGGACGCGGTCGTCGGCTGGGCGGCGGGCGGCCCCGAGGAACCGGCGCGGGAGTCGGCGGCGAGGGAACTGGCGGCGCGGCTCGGCGTGCGGACCGCGGTGCTGCTGGAAGGGCCGAGCGACCTGGAGGCCGTCGAGGCGCTGGCGGCGCGCTGCGGTAGGGACCTGCCCGCCGAGGGCGTGTGCGCCGTCCCCATGGGCGGAGCCATGTGCGTCGGCCGCTACGCCGGCCTGCTCGGGCCGCCCGGGCTGGGTCTGCGGCTCGTCGGCCTCTGCGACGTGGGCGAGCAGGGCTTCTACGACCGCGGTCTGGATCGGTCCCGCGCGCCGCGCGAGGGGTTCTTCGTGTGCTCGGCGGACCTGGAGGACGAACTCATCCGGGCCCTGGGTGTGGCGCGGATCGAGGAGATCGTCCGGGTCGAGGGCGATCTCCCGGCCTGGCGGATCTTCGGACGCCAGCCCGCCCACCGGGGCGAGCCGCCGGAGCAGCAGATGCGGCGCTTCCTCGGTACGAAGAAGGGCCGCAAGATCCGCTACGGGCGCCTCCTGGCGGAGGCCGTCGACCTCGGGCAGGTACCCGCGCCCCTCGCGGGTCTGCTCGCCTGCCTGTGACCGGGCAGGAGGGGCGCGCTGCGGGGATCCGTGTCAGCGGGTGGCCGTGGGTTCGTGCGCAACGGCGGGCGGGACCGCCGTGCCGCCCCTCCGCACCGGACCGGGGAGAACGGTTGTGCGGTGCGGTGCGGTGCGGTGCGGTGCGGTGCCGGGACCGCACCGCACCGCCCACCGGCCGGGCCGGCTAGGCCGACGTCGTGCCGACGGCGCTCAGGGGCGAGGCCAGGGACTCCAGGCTGCGCCGTTCCGCGCGGACGCCGATCGCGGCCTCCACCAGCCCGGCGGCGGTCATCAGTCCCGCGCCGATGCAGAACGCGAGGGTGGTGTCGGAGACGTTCCCGGTGCTCACCAGGCTGTTGAACAGCAGCGGCCCGCTGATGCCGCCGGCCGCCGTGCCGACGGCGTAGAAGAACGCGATGCACATCGCCCTGGTCTCCAGCGGGAAGATCTCGCTGACCGTCAGGTAGGCCGAACTCGCGCCCGCGGAGGCGAGGAAGAGCACGGCCGTCCAGCACGCCGTCATGGTGACGGCCGAGAGCGAGCCGTGCTGGAAGAGCGCGGCGGTGCCGAACAGCAGCAGGCCGGAGCCGAGGTAGGTGCCGGCGATCATCGGCTTGCGCCCGACCGAGTCGAAGAGGTGGCCGAGCAGCAGCGGGCCGAGGAAGTTGCCGACGGCGATCACCGCGAAGTAGTAGCCGGTGTCGCCCTGGGGGACGTCGAAGTACTGGGTGAGGATCACCGCGTAACCGAAGGTCACCGAGTTGTACAGGAACGCCTGGCCGATGAACAGCGCGAGGCCGAGCACCGTCCGGCGCGGGTAGCGGGCCACGACCGTGCGGGCGATCGTGACGAAGCCGAGCGGGGCGCGCTCGCGGATCAGGATCGGCTCGTCGGTGAGCGGGGGAAGCGCGGTGCCGGTCTGCCGCTCGACGGCCCGTTCGGCCTCGGCGACCACCTTCTCCGCCTCGTCCGCGCGTCCGTGCGTGATCAGCCAGCGCGGACTCTCCGGGACGTGTCGGCGCACCAGCAGGATCACCAGGCCGAGGGCCAGACCCAGGCCGAAGGCGAGCCGCCAGCCGACGTCCGTGGCGAAGAGCGCGGTGTCGAGCAGGGCGATGGACGCGAACGCCCCGAACGCCGCGCCGATCCAGAAGCTGCCGTTGATGATCAGGTCGATCCGGCCGCGGACCCGGGCCGGGATCAGCTCGTCGACCGCGGAGTTGATCGCCGCGTACTCGCCGCCGATGCCGAAGCCGGTGAAGAAGCGGCAGACGAAGAAGAACCAGGCCGACGAGGAGAACGCCGTCACGGCGGTCGCGGCGAGGTAGACCGCGAGCGTCAGCATGAACAGTTTCTTGCGCCCCAGCCGGTCGGTCAGCCAGCCGAAGAACAGGGCCCCGCTGCACGCGCCCGCCACGTAGACGGCGGCGGCGACGGTGGTCACCTGGGTGGTCGAGATGGAGATCCCGCTGCCCTGCTCGGCGAGCCGGGCCGCCATGGTGCCGACGATCGTCACTTCCAGGCCGTCCAGGATCCAGACGGTGCCCAGGCCGATCACGATCCTCCAGTGCCAGCGGCACCACGGTAACCGGTCCAGCCGGGCCGGGACCCTGGTCTCGATCACGTCGTCGCCGCGGGAGGTGCGGGTCCGCTCTTCCGGTCGTTCGGACGGCTTCACCGGGTCGGCCATGACGGGTGTTCCTCTCGCGAGGTGTTCAGGACGCCCCCGCGTCTGCCCGGTCGCCCGGCGATCACACCGGCGGGTTCCCCGGCGGACGCGGCGGCCGGCCGCGGGCCCCCGCGCCGCCCGCGGCTCGGGACCCGGGCGGGTGGCGGACGGCCGGCGCGTGACGGCGGCCGGCGGGCTCGGCCTATCATTCCGGAGCCGACGGGGAGTCACCCGGACTCGCCCGTCCCGCCCAGCACGTTTCATCCCGAAAAGGAGCCTCCGAGTGGGTAGCACTGTCGAGACGCTGGAATTCCAGGCCGAGACGCGCCAGTTGCTCCGGTTGGTGATTCACTCGATCTACTCGAACAAGGACATCTTCCTGCGCGAGCTGATCTCGAACGCCTCCGACGCACTGGACAAGCTGCGGCTGGAGTCGCTGACCGACTCCGACCTCGACGCCGACACCTCCGACCTCCACATCCTCCTGGAGGTCGACGAGGCCGCCCGCACGCTGACCGTCCGCGACAACGGCATCGGCATGACCCGGGACGACGTCGTCGACCTGATCGGCACGATCGCCCGGTCCGGCACCGCCGGTCTGCTGGAGAAGATCAAGGAGACCCGGGACGCCGAGGCGGCGCAGAGCCTGATCGGTCAGTTCGGCGTCGGTTTCTACTCGGCGTTCATGGTCGCCGACCGGGTCACCCTGAGCACCCGGCGGGCCGGCACCGGTGCCGGGACCAGGTGGGAGTCCGACGGCGAGGGCACGTACAGCATCGAGGAGGTCGACGGACTGCCCGTGGGCACCTCGGTCACCCTGCACCTCAAGCCCGTCGACGGCGAGGACGGGGTCGCCGACTACCTGGCCGGGTGGAAGATCCGCCAGATCGTCAAGCAGTACTCGGACTTCATCCGCTGGCCGATCCGGATGGCGGCGGAGCGCCCCGGCGCCGACGGCGCCACCGAGCCCGGGGTCGACACGCTCAACTCGATGAAGGCCCTGTGGGCCCGGCCGCGCAGCGAGGTCACCGAGGCCGAGTACCACGAGTTCTACCGGCAGATCAGCCACGACTGGCTCGACCCGGCCGAGACGATCCACATGCGGGCCGAGGGCACCTTCGAGTACGAGGCGCTGTTGTTCATCCCCTCGCAGGCGCCGCTCGACCTGTTCTCGCGCGACACCCGGCGCGGCGTCCAGCTGTACGTCAAGCGCGTGTTCATCATGGACGACTGCGAAGCGCTGATGCCGGACTACCTGCGCTTCGTCAAGGGCGTGGTGGACGCCCACGACCTGTCGCTGAACATCTCCCGCGAGATCCTGCAGCACGACCGCCAGATCCGCGGCGTGCGCCGACGGCTGGTCAAGAAGGTGCTCGGCGCCCTCAAGAGCGTGCAGACCGCCGACGCCGAGCGCTACACGAAGCTGTGGGCCCAGTTCGGCCGGGTGCTGAAGGAGGGGCTGCTGGAGGACACGGACAACACCGAGGCCCTCCTGGAGCTGGTGTCGGCGGCCTCCACGCACGACGCGGAGCAGCCCACCACCCTGCGCGAGTACGTCGGACGCATGAAGGACGGCCAGGACGCGATCTACTACCTGGCCGGCGAGGACCGGGCCATGGTGGAGAACTCGCCCCACATGGAGGCCTTCGCCGCCCGGGGGTACGAGGTCCTGATCCTCACCGACCCGGTCGACGAGGTCTGGGTGGACCGGGTGCCCGCCTTCGACGGGCACCGTCTGCAGTCCGTCGCCAAGGGCCAGGTCGACCTCGGCGAGCCCGAGGACGGCGACCAGGACGCGGAGGCCGAGAAGGCCCGGCGCGAGCAGGACTTCGCCGCCCTGCTGCCGTGGCTGACGACGGCCCTGTCCGAGCAGGTGAAGCAGGTCCGCCTGTCGTCGCGCCTCACCACGTCGGCTGCCTGCGTCGTCGGCGACGCCCACGACATGACCCCGACCCTGGAGAAGATGTACCGGGCGACGGGGCAGCAGGTCCCCACGGTGAAGCGGATCCTGGAACTCAACCCCACGCACCCGCTGGTCACCGCGCTGCGCTCGGCGCACGAGGCGAACGCCGACGATCCCGCGCTCGCCGAGGTCGCCGAGCTGGTGTACGGCAGCGCGCTGCTCGCCGAGGGCGGCGACCTGCCCGACCCGGCCCGCTTCGCCCGGCTGCTGACCGCCCGTCTGACCCGGGCCCTGTGACCCGGGCCCGGTGACCGGTGGGGTGCGGCCCGCGGCGACCGGCCGCCGCGGGCCGCACCCCTGCCGCCGGCTTCCGGAGCGCCCTACGGCGGGCGATCCGGAAGCCGGACCGGAACTCAACTGAAGTAGATCATCCTCCGCCAGTCATTCATTTCAGTTTATATGTTGCCGAGGGACCTTTCTCCTGGGGCCGTGTCGATCCGGCCCGGAGTTGCGGCTGTCGCGCGCCGCGCGTCCCCTTCGAGCTGCGGAATCTCCCCGGATCGCCCGGGCGCCCCCGGATCGGGGGCGGCGATCCCTTGACGCGGTCACCACATCGTCAGCACTCTGGTGCCTGGCCGAGCTGATATGACTGAGCATCAGATGCTCATTCATCTCAGCTCATGGCTTCCCTGCGACCAGTGTGAAGGGAGGTGTCCGTCATGAAGAAGATCGTCGTCCGCAAGACCGGCCCGGTCCGTCTGACCAGCACGGCGCGTGCGCTGTACCTGCCGTGGGACTGCATGGTGCAGGCCTGATCCCTTTTCCCGGGGAAACGGGGGAGCGGTGTCGACCCGACATGGCACTGTCGACCGGCGCCGCTCCTCCTTCGCCCACCCCCTCCGCCCACCACCTCCGCCCACCCCCTTGCGGGAGGACACCCGTGCACTCCTCCGTGGACAGCAGCTCCGACGCCCCGGGCCTCGACCTGGACCGTCCGCTGCCACTGCGCCGGCTCGTCTACCTGGA
Organism: Streptomyces sp. BE303; assembly: GCF_036290945.1. Classification (NCBI taxonomy): domain Bacteria; kingdom Bacillati; phylum Actinomycetota; class Actinomycetes; order Kitasatosporales; family Streptomycetaceae; genus Streptomyces; species Streptomyces sp. BE303. The sequence continues at coordinate 116,256 of NZ_JAQYWZ010000468.1, read as the reverse complement.
GGAGGGCGACGAGGTCACCGTCGGCAGCCCGGAGACCGACACCTACGCCGTCCTCCCGGCCGACGGCGCCGAACTGGTCCGGATGCTGGCCGACGGCGTCACACCGCGCGAGGCCGCCCGGCGCTACGAGTCCGAGCACGGCGAGAGCGTCGACATCGCCGACCTGGTCGAGGCGCTCGTGGACCTGGACCTCGTCCGCTCCGCCGACGCCCCGGCGGAGGAGTCCGCACCCGTGCGCTGGCAACGGCTGGGCCGGGCCGTCTTCAGCCGGCCGGCACTGATCGGCTACGCGCTCGTGACGGCCCTCGCCGTGGTCGAGATGATCCGGGTCCCTCGGCTGGTACCCCGGATCGACAACCTCTTCTTCAGCTCCTCCTACACCCTCGTCGTGCTGATGCTGTTCTTCGGCCAGGCGCCGCTGCTCGCCCTGCACGAGGCCTTCCACGCGCTGGCCGGCCGCCGGCTCGGCCTGCGGTCGAGGCTCTCGGTCGGCCGCCGCCTGGTCTACCTGGTGCTGGAGACCTCCCTCGACGGGCTGGTCAGCGTGCCGAGACGGAAGCGCTACCTGCCGATCATGGCCGGCATGCTGGCGGACGTCCTGGCGATCGCCGTCCTCACCCTGGTCGCCGACGCGACGCACGGCGCCGCCCGGGGAGTGGCGTCGGTCTGCCTCGCGGTCGCCTACGCCACGACGCTGCGCCTCGCCTGGCAGGGCTTCTTCTACCTGCGGACCGACCTCTACGTCCTGCTCAGTACGCTCCTGGGCTCCGTGAACCTCCACGCCGCCGCCACGGACGTCCTGCGCAACGCCGTCCGGCGCGGCACCGGGCGCACGCCGCTGGACCTGTCCGTCCACCACCCGGTCGACCGGCGGGCTGCCCGCTGGTACGCCTGGCTGATGGTGGTGGGTTACGCGTTCACGCTCACCGTGTTCGCCGGCGTCGTCGTGCCGACGGCGTACCGCCTCCTGCACGACATGTGGCTGCGGCTGACCGGCCACGCCTCGGCGGCGGGCCGCCTCGACTCGCTCGTCCTCATGGTGCTCACCCTCGCGCAGACCGGCGCCGTCGTGGTCCTGGCCGCCCGGGAGCGGCGCGCCGCCCGGTCGGCCTGACCCCCGAACGCCCCGCCCCACCGCACCTCACCACGTCACCGCACGAAAGGCAGCTGCGTCATGGCCGAGCACCGCCACCACTGGGTCCGCGCCGCCCGGCGTCCCGACCGCGTCGACGCCCGCGAGCGGCTCGACCTGCCACCCGCCCTCGCCCTGGTGAACGCCGACCGCCGGCTGCGCGGGCCCTACACGGCCGTCGGGTCGATCCTGCGCACGATCGTCCCCGACGCGCTGGCGCGCTGCCCGGAGGCCGTCGCCGGACACGACATCGAGATCCTCTCCACCACGCCGGAGCTGCGCGACCTGGTGCCCGCCACCCGCGAGACGCTGACCTCGCTGGCGGTGCCCAAGGAGCGGACCCGCTTCTACTCCGCACTGCGCACCCTGCGGATCGCCCACGGTCTGGTCGAGTTCCTGGAGGCGTACCTGCGGGCGGTCGGCCCGGCCCCGCGCTCGCTGATCGTCGAGGACGCCCACCGGGCCGACCCCACCGACGGTGAGTTCCTCGCCGTCCTGCTGCGGCGGATCGACCCGGAGCTGCTCACCGTGGTGGTCACCACCGGGACCGAGGCGCCGGAGCGACCGGCCGGCCCCGGGAACGAGGTGCTGGCCGACGCGCTCGCCGCCCACTGCGCGGTGCTCGACGCGCCGGACGGGGGACGGCCGGCCGGGGACGCCGCCCGGACGGCGGCCGGAACCGCCGCGCTCGGCCGCGCCCACGTCGCGGCGGACGGCGCAGGCGACGACCCCGACCGCATCGCCGCCTACCTGGCCCTGCCCGCCACCGAGCGCGCCCTGCTGCACGACCTGCGACGGGCGGAGCTGGAGACGGCCGGCGAGTCGTCCCTGCGGCTGGGGGCCATCGCCTGGCACGCGGAGCACGGCAGCGACCCGGCGGGCGTCGGGGCCGACACGCTGCGCCACGCCCTCGACCACTGCATGGACCTCGGCTACTACCACGCCGTCGTGGACCTCGGCGAGCGCGGGCGGCAGCTCGTCACCCACGAGAGCCACCCGACCCACTGGTGGGCCTTCACCACCAAGATGACCACCTCCTTCGCCGCGCTCGGCCTGGCCGATCTGGCGCTGCCGCTGTACGACGAGGCCCGGGCGCTCAGCGCCTCGCCCGAGGTCCACATGCAGGCCGCGTACGCCACGGCGATGCTCCACACCCGACACTTCGACACCGACCGGCGCGACCACCGGCTCGCCCGGGGCTGGGTCAACCAGGCGATCGCCTTCGCCAGTTGGCACCCGGACCCGAAGGAGCGGGAGGCGCGCGTGGTGTTCAACCGCAACGGGCTCGCGCTGATCGAGGTCCACCAGGGCCGCCTCGAAGCGGCGTTGACGCTGCTGGACGGCTGCATCGCGACCCTCGACGAGACGCTGGAGCCGCACGAGCACGCGCTGCACCGCTCCGTGCTCCGCTACAACCGCGCTCAGGTGTACGCGGGCCTCCGCCGCCACGCCGAAGCCGTCGCCGACTACACCGCGGTGATCGAGTGCGACCCCAACTACTCCGAGTACTACTTCGACCGGGGCATGCTCTGGCGCGAACTCGGCCGTCCGGAACAGGCGCTCGCCGACTACGACCGCGCCGTCCGGCTCTCGCCACCCTTCCCCGAGGCCTACTTCAACCGCGCCGACGTCCTGGCCGAACTCGGCGACACCGACGCGGCGGTGGCGGACTTCGGGTACGTCCTCCAGCTCGACCCGGAGTTCCGTGACGCCCGCCTCAACCGGGCCTCCCTGCTGTTCGAGGCGGGTGAGTACCGGCTCGCCCGGGAGGACGTCCGGGCCGGTCTCGCGGGCGATCCGGAGAACCCCCGGCTGCTGTGCCTCAAGGGCCAGTTGCTGGCCGCCGAGGGTGAGGGAACCGCAGCCGCCGAGTCCTACGCGGCCGCGCTCGCCGCCGACCCCGGCTGCGCCCAGGCGTGGGCGCTGATCGGTGAACTCCGCTACCAGGAAGGCGATCTGGACGCGGCCGGCAGCAACCTGGCGCGTGCCGTCGAGCTCTCGACGGAGCCCGGCATCCGGTTCAACCTGGCCGTGGTCCACCACGACGCCGGGCGGTTCGGGGAGGCGCTCCGGCTCCTCGACGAGGTGGTCGACTCGACCGAGGACGTGGACGCCCGGCTGCAGCGGGCGCGTTGTCTCATCGGACTCGACCGGGTGGACAACGCCAGGGCCGACCTGCTCGCCTGCCTGGAGGCCGATCCCGAGTCCGCCGGGCAGGTGTACGAGCTGATGCCGGAGCTGGCCCGCGCCTGACACCGTCCGTCCCGCGTCCCACCGGGCGCGCCGTTCCCTCGCCCCGCCGGACCAGGCCGCCCCTGCCGCACCCGTCGCCCCCGTCGCCCCTGCCGTTCCCGCTGCCCCGCGCAACGGGGGCGGCAGGGGCGGCGGGGGCGGCGGCGTCCGGTCAGTGCGGTACCGCCGCCGCCCTGGCCAGCTCCTCGCGCACCCGCCTGCGGACGTGGGCCACCGCCGGCGAACCGGTGTACGCGGCGGCGACCCTGACCAGCCAGGCCGCCTCCTCGCGGAGGTCGGCCACCAGCGGGTGCGGCACGCACCCCTCGCCGGGCCCGGCGGGGAAGTGGTGCCGGGCCCGGGCCGCCTCCAGGACGGCGGCGATGGCGGCGGCCTCCACCACGACGGCGAACTCCTCGGCACGGGCCGGGCCGAGCACCTCCGCCACCCAGAGCGGGACGTGAGGATGCAGATGGGACCGGAGGGACAGCTGCCCGTCACGGATCTCGATGATCCGCCGGTACAGGGCGAACCGGATGTCCTGCCGCCGGGCCCTCGCCCGTCCGACGTTCCGGTCCTGGGTGACGAGTTCGATCTCCGGGACCACCGACCTCATCGCCGACCAGAGCGGGTCCAGCCTGCGGTGGTCACGCCGGGCGCGCGCCCGGCCGCCCCGGTCGTCCCAGCGGCTGACGGCACCGGCGAAGCAGGCTGCCGGTGTCGGCCACCCCGTCACCCGTGCCACGCCGCGCCGCGCGGCCCCGGCCGGCCGATCGTGCGCCACCACTGCGCCGTCCGGTCGGCCAGCCGGCCGATCGCGGTGGACCGGGGACGCTGCAGCGCCCGGTGCAGCGTCAGCGAGGCGACGAGCTCCGCCTCCTGCTCCTGCCGCTCCGTGTAGACCGACCGGCCGAGCACCCGGCGGACCAGCTCGTCCGGCAGCTGGGGTGTCAGCACGCGCGACACGACCGTGCTCAGTCCCGCGCCACCCGTGTGCGCGCAGAGCAGGTGACCGATCTCGTGCAGCACGATGTGCTGTTGGTGCAGGGCCGTGGTGTCGACCGCGTAGCCGATGTAGTCCGCGCGGTCGGTGCTGATCAGGACGCCGCACGGCGAGGGCGCCGGGCCGGAGAGGGGCATGAGCTCGATGGGCCTGCCGCGCAGCCGGGTGAGTGACTCGGTCAGTGCCGTGATGCCGAACGGTTCGGGAAGCGGTATCGACTCCGCGATGCCCCGACATCGCTGCCAGAGTTCATGGTCGACCCCACGCGAATGCCCCACGCCTGCCCCCCTGCTGTCCGACCGGCCCCGGTCGGGAGGCGATCCTACGGACGGGGGAGCGCGGGGAGAACCGCTTCGACGTCGATTTCCGCTACCTGCCACCGGCCTCGCGGCGGGCGATGGCCTCGATCATGTCGCTGATCGTGCCGAGGCCCTCGGGCGAGAGGGCCACCGCGCGCAGCGCCACGTCCCGGACGCCCGCGTCGCGCAGTGCTCCCAGCAGCGCCAGCTCCTCGGCGATCCGTGCGCTCTGCCGGTCGTCGAAGAAGTAGGTCGGCGGGACTTGGAAGAACTGTGCCAGCGCCTCCAGATGACGTTTCGTCGGGTTGTCCCGGCGGCCGGTCCGCAGCTGCCAGAGGTACGTGGCGGAGAAGCTCTCGCCGGTCGCCTCCCGACAGGCCCGGGCGACCTCCTCGTGGCTGTACTGCTCGCGGTCCGCGCGGCGGACGACGTCGAACAGCCGGTCCAGCTTCGCCGCGAGCGTGGACGCAACGGAGCCTGTGTCGGACACGGCCCACCCCTTCCCTCACCCCGTGCACACGCCCGGTGCGTGCGCGGACCGACCACTCCCGATGACCCGGGCCCGCGGAGCGGACCCGGGTCCTCATTCTAGGTGCCCCGTGGAGATGACGAGGGGGTACGCGGGGGACCGGTTCGATCGCACGGCCGGTGACCTGCGCGCGCGGTCGCACGCCCTGCCGGACACCCGGTCGTCCGGGAGGGGCCGGGTGTTGCGCCGGGTGTCGCGGTGGGCGGCGGTGGGCGGCGCCGGACCGCGGGGGCGGGCCGGCCCGGGCTCCTTCGGCCGGGCCGGCCCGCCCCCCGGCTACTTGAGCCAGCCCAGCTGTTGGGCCCGGACCCCGGCCCGGAAGCGGTTGTCCGCGCCGAGCTTCTCCATCAGGTCGTTCATCAGACGGCGCAGTGTCCGGGTGGAAACGCCGAGTTCGCGGGCTATCGCCTCGTCCTTGAAGCCGGCGTTCATCAGCCGCAGGATGCCCGCCTGCTGGCCGGTGAGCGGGGTGTCGACGGGGGTCTGGGGCGGCGGGGTGTCGGTGCCGAGCTCGACCGCCGACTGCCAGCAGTGCTCGAAGACCCGTCTGAGCAGGCGGGTGATCACCGGGCCGCGGGTGACCATGGCGGTGGGCTGCGCCTCCGTGCCGAAGGCCGGCGTGAAGGCCATCACGTCGTCGATGACGATCAGGCGGAACGGGATGGTGGGAGCCAGCCGGATCTGGACCCCGGAGCGCTGCATCTCCTCCAGCAGGGCGAGGCCCTGCGGCAGCCGCGCGGTGGAGGCGAGGTGGATGGTGCGCATCCCCACGCTGCGGTTGACGACCTTCTGGTTGCGTTCCAGACGGGCTTTGGAGCGGCTCTCGACGACCGGGCCGGGGTGCATGCTCAGCACCTCGTCCTGGGCGAGCTCGGTGCAGTCCTCCAGCACTTCGGAGATGTGGTCGAGGCCGACGATCAGTTCGGCGGGCGCGAGGCTCTCCTGCTGCTGGTACTGGTCGGCGAGTTCGGTGGTGAGGAGCCGCATCGCCTTGCGGACCCGGATGGTCTCCTCCAGCCAGCGTACGGCGGTCTGCTCGGCCTGCTGCGCGAGGCGGTTGAGCGCGACCTCGGTGGAGGTGACGGTGGGCCGCCCGCTGCCGCGGCCGGACCCGGTCAGTAACCCGAGCTCGGTGAGCAGCGCCGTGGCCTCGTGGAGGGAGGCCGGATCCAGGCCCGACCGGGCGCAGATCTCGGGTGTGCTCAGGTTCGGCTCGTTCCGCAACTGCCGGTAGAGGTCCGTCAGGACCTTCCGGTCGCGCTCAAGATCCATTGCTAACTCCGTGGTGGTGGTTCTGCTGCTCTGTGGTGCCCCCGTGGATAACCTGGCCGTCACCAGTCACGGCACCTATGGGACAGCTGTGATCCCTGGACTTGCCGAAGTGCGGTCGGCAGGATCGAAGGAACTTCGCTTGGGAAACAGAGTACGGCGGAGCTGAGACAAAGATCGATTAATTCGCTGGGGGGATGAGTAACATGGTGGCCATTCGGCAATCATTTCAGTCGGCTTGGGTGGGTTTCGGATTCCCGGGCGGGCGTGACGGGGACCTTGAGTGGGGCTGAGCCGTCCGGCTCGCTCCGCAGCTGACGGAGGGGGATGGGCCCGGTGGAGTTGACGCTCCCGTCGATGGCGGCGCTGCTGCTGTTCGTGCCGACGGTGGTCGCGGTGGTCGCGGTGCCCGGGCCGAACATGCTGCTCATCCTCAGTCGTGGCATCGGCCAGGGCCGGCGGGCGGCGTTCGCCTCGGCGCTCGGGGTGGAACTCGGCACGCTGGTCCACGTCCTGGGCACCGTGGTCGGGGTGTCGGCGCTGATCGCCGCCTCCGCCACGGCGTTCGACGTGGTGAAGTACGCCGGCGCCGCCTACCTGGTGTACCTGGGCATCCGCACCCTGCTGTCCAAGGGGGGCGCGCTGGGCGATGGCCCGGCGGGCTCGGACAGCCCCCGGTCGGTCGGGACGCTGCTGCGCCAGGGGGCTCTGGTGAACGTGCTCAACCCCAAGGTCGCCCTCTTCTTCCTGGCGCTGCTGCCGCAGTACGTCGACCCGGAGCGGGGCTCCGGGGCGAGTCAGACCCTGGTGCTGGGGCTGGTGTTCTTCACGATCGCCCTGGCCATGGATCTGGTGTACGCGGTGGCCTCGGTCGGGGTGGGCGCATGGCTCGCCCGCAGTGTGCGGTTCGCCCGTGCCCAGAAGTACATCACCGGCTGTACGTATCTTCTGCTGGGTATCTCCGCGGCGTTCGCGCAGCCTTCGGGGCGGCGCGCGGGCTGATCGGGCCGTCCCGGTTCCGGATTGCGGGATTCCACCTTCGGCATTCCGTCACGCGGAACTCCTCCGCGCCGACCGGGCGGTTTATCGGTCAACTTCTTCAGGTGTATTCATCTATTTACCCATGGACGAGTGCGGCCGCCCACGCGTGCGGCCGCCCGCCACCTGGCGATTCATCCTGCGCACATTTTCGGCGGCAGCCGTAATCGGCTTTCGGCTGCCCGCGCAGAACCGCTCAGACAGTCCGCAGACCACTCAGACCCACTCAGATACTCCCAGGACGTGAGACGGAGGACCGTTCGATGCCGTGGAGATCCCTCCCTGGCCGGATCGCCGAAGAGGCGAGAGTCCGCCCGCAGGCGCCGGCACTGCTCTGGCACGCGGACGAGGTGAGCTACGCCGAACTGCACCGCATGGTCGGTGCCGCCGCCGCGCGGCTGGCCGGGCTGGGCCTGGGCCCCGCAGAACCGGTGGCCATGGTGGCGAAGAAGTCGCCGCAGGCCGTCGCCGTGGTGCTGGCCTGCCTGATGCTCCGCCGGCCGGTGCTGTTGCCCTCGGCGGAGCTCGGCGCCGAGACCCTGGCCGCCCTGGTGGACCGCTGTGGCGCCCGACGCCTGCCCGACCCGATCCAACTGACCGAAGGACACGAGGAGTTCACCTTCGAGGGTGACCATGACCCGGAGGACGTGGCGCTGCTCCTGACCACGTCGGGCTCGACCGGGCTGCCCAAGGTCGTGCCGCTGACCGGTGGCGCGGTGACGCGGTTCGCCGACTGGGCCGCCGAGCAGTTCGGCATCGGCCCGGAGAGCACGGTGCTCAACTACGCACCGCTCAACTTCGACCTGTGCCTGCTCGACATCTGGACCACGCTCAGCCGCGGCGGGTGTGTCTCCCTGGTGGACCAGGACCTCGCAGCCAACCCGGCCCACCTGCTGGCGCAGTACCGCGCCCGGCCGGTCCAGGTCGTGCAGGGCGTCCCGATGCTCTACCAACTGCTCACCCAGGCCGCCGCGGGCGACCCGGCGCTGGTGCTGGACGGTGTGGAACACGCGCTGCTCACCGGCGACGCCGTCAGCGCCCGCGGCTTCGAACCGCTGCCGGCACTCCTGCCCAAGGCGGTCTTCCACAACGTCTACGGCTGCACCGAGACCAACGACAGCTTCCTCCACACGATCGACCCGGCGGACCCGATGCCGTACGGCACGGTGCCGATCGGCCGGCCGATCGACGGGGTCGACGCGCTGGTCCTGGACGAGGACGGCGTCGAGCTCACCGGGCCGGGCCGCGGTGAACTCGTGGTCTCCACACCGTTCCAGACCGCCGGGTACCTGGACGCCGAGCTCGACCGGGGCGTCTTCTCCGAGCGGGCCGGAACCCGCTACTACCGCACCGGGGACCTGGTACGCCGTCACGACGACGGGGTGCTGACCCTGGAGGGCCGGCGGGACTTCGTGGTGAAGGTCCGCGGTGTGCGGATCAACACGGCCGAGGTCGAGACCGCCCTGCGCAGCCACCCGGCCGTCACCGAGGCGGCGGTGATCGCCGTCCCCGACGAGCTCGCCGGCACGCGACTGCACGCCGTCGTGCAGCGCGCCGAGGGCGGGAAGCTCAACTCCCTGACCATCCGCCAGCACGCCGCCGGGCTGCTGCCCCGGGTGGCCATCCCCGCCACCGTCGAGCTGGTGGACACCCCGCTGCCCCGCACCGGCACCGGGAAGCTCGACCGCAAGGCCGTCCAGCGCCGCCTCCTGCAGGCGCGGACCGACCGACCCGACACCACTGCCTCCGGAGGCTGACATGGCGCGCACCGACGACATCAAGCGGTACCTGATCGATCAGTTCCTGCTGGAGGTCACGGTCGAGGAGATCGACGACGACTTCGACCTGCTGGCGAACGGCGTGATCGACAGCCTCGGCCTGCTGACCCTGGTCGGCTGGCTGGAGAACACCTACAAGCTGGACATCGACGCGCTCGACATCGTGCCGGAAAACTTCCGTTCGGTCGCCTCGATCGACGCCTTCCTCGGTCAGGCCGACCCGGTGGCGAGCGGAGCCAACTGACCGTGGCCGATCTGCTGCAGAGCCTGGTCCGGGGCGCCGAACCGGTGGAACGCCCGGTCTGGGCCGACTTCTGGGAGCGGCTGCACGAGCGCCGGCTGAAGAACGGCGAGGCCCTCGCGGTACTCGCCTCGCTCTCCACCCGCACCCCCGTGACGCCGACCCTGGAGTCCTTCCTCGGCTCGCTGACCGACCGTGCCGCGCCGCTGCCGGCCCGCTGGCCCGGCGTCGTCAACCTGGTCGGCACCGGGGGCGGCCCCGCCACCTTCAACCTGACCACCGCCGCCGTCCTGGTGGCCGCGGCGACCGGGGTGCCGATCGTCAAGACCGGGTCGCGCGGCTACAGCAGCCGGTACGGCTCGATCGACATCCTGGACCGGCTGGGGCTGCCGACCGCGCGCTCGTACGCCGAGTGCGAGGACCTGCTCGGCCGCTTCGGCCTGGCCTTCGCCTCCGGGTTCGTCTACCCGGTCGAGCTGACCGAACTGGCGCGCGCCGTGCTGCCGTACGGCATGCAGCAGATCGGCCGGTTCGTCAACCTGCTCGGCCCGTTCCTGGCCGCGGTGCCCGTCGAGGTCCAGCTGACCGGTGTATCGTCGCCTGAACTCTGGGACGGATTCGCCGAGTTGGCGGCCGACCGGCGAGTCTGGCTGATCCGCAACGACCTCGGTGTGGACGAGCTGCTCAGCTTCACCGGGAACACCGTGCGGGCGAACGGCACGGAGCTGGCCGTCGGCCCCGGCACGGTGGGCGCGGCGGGCGGCACCCTCGCCGACCTCCGCCCGGCCGCGGAGGGCACCGACGCGGCCGAGCACCTGCTGGACCTGCTCCGGGGCCACGGCCCGGCGGCGGCGGTGGAGAGCATCTGCCTCAACGCGGCGGCCGCGGCCATCGCCGCCGGCCGGACCACCGACTGGGCGGAGGCGTTCGCCACCGCCCGGGCGGCGGTGGCGGACGGCGCGGCGGTCGGGCTCGTGGAGCGGCTGCGCCGGGAGGTGCGGGCCGGTGTCTGACCCCACCGAGCACGACGGCCGGCCGGCGGGCGGGTTCTTCGCCGGCCGCAGCTCCGCCGACCCGGGTCTGGCGCTGTTCCTCAACGCCGGTGACCCTGGCCTGGACCGGCTCGCGGACCTCGTCCGGCTGCTGGACGAGGAGCGGGTGGACTGCCTCGAACTGGCCGTGCCGTTCCCCGACTCGGTGACCGACGGCCCCGTCATCCGGCGCTCCGCACGGCGGGCGCTGGAGCAGGGCGTCGACCTGGACGCGGTGCTCGGCTTCGTCGAGCGCGTCCGGCCGGAGCTGAGGCACACCCGGATCGCGCTGCTGGCCGACTGGGGCCACTCGGTGAAGCCGGTGGGCCTGGAGGAGTTCCTGCGCAGGGCCCGGGACGCGGGAGCGGACGCGACCCTGCTGCACGGCCTGCCGCCGCTGGCCAGGCGGCGGTACCTGGAGGCCGCGGAGCGGATCGGACAGCCGGTGGTCACCACCTGCTACCCGAACTCGCCCCGCGAAGTCCTGGCCGAGAGTGCCGAGTTCGCCTCGGCGTACCTGTACCTGGTGGCCCACTTCGGCCGCTCGGGCACGGCCCCGGCCCCGGACCGCTCGGCGCTCGCGCCGGTGGTCGCCACCCTCAAGGGGCTCACCCCGGCCCCGGTGGCCGTGGGATTCGGGGTCCGCACCGCCGAGGACGTCTCGGCCATGGGGGACCTGGGCGCGGACGCGGCGATCGTCGGAAGCGCCCTGGTGGCGGAGGTCGAACGGGTCCTGGAGACCGGTGGTGACCTGCTCGCCGAACTCGCGGGATTCATCGGTGGCCTGCGTCACCGACCCGTGCACGAAGAACAACTGTCCAATCACTGAACGGAGTTCGTCATGATCATTCGCAAGCTGGAGGACGTCAGAACGGTCGAGTGGGGCAACGGCGTCAGCCGCCGCTTCCTCCTGGAGTCGGACCGGATGGGCTACTCGGTCACCGACACGGTCGTGGCGGCCGGCACCAAGTCGCTGCTGGAGTACAAGCGGCACCTGGAGGCCTGCTACTGCATCTCCGGCCGCGGCGAGGTCGTCGACATGGCGGGCAACAGCCACGTCATCGAGCCCGGCACGCTCTACGCGCTGGACCAGCACGACGCGCACTGGCTGATCGCCTGGCCGGAGGAGGACCTGCGCCTGGTGTGCGTCTTCACCCCGGCGCTGCGCGGCGACGAGGTCCACGACCTCACCGGCGCCTCGTCCTCCCACTACTGATCCCGCCCGCGCCACCGACCACCGACCGGGGAATGAAGCGATGATCGAATGGTCCGCCGATCGGCGCGAGTTGCGCGACGGCCTGACACCGTGGTTCGAGAAGTTCGGCGACGACTACCTGGCCCACGACAAGGCCGCGCGGTTCCCGCGCGGACCCTGGCAGGCCGTGGTCGACTCGGGCCTGCTCGGGCTGCCGTTCGAGCCCGAGTACGGAGGGCTCGGCCAGGACCTGCTGACCACCATGTACGTCCTGGAGGGACTCGGCCACGGCTGCCGCAACGGCGGGCTCAACTTCTCCGTCACCACCAGCATGGTGAGCGTCGGAGTCCCGCTGCAGCGCTTCGGCACGGCCGCCCAGAAGGAGCGGTACCTGACCGGGGTGGCTGGGGGCAGCCTCATCGGAGCCCACGCGATCAGTGAACCCGGCGGTGGCTCGGACGCGCTGGCGATGCGTACCAGTGCCGTGCCCGACGGCGACGCGTACGTGCTGAACGGGAGCAAGACCTTCGTCAGCAACGGACCGGTGGCGGATGTGATCGCGGTCTACGCCAAGACCGATCCGACCGCCGGTCCGCTCGGGGTGACCACCTTCCTGGTGGAGCGTGACACCCCCGGGCTGACCGTCGGCAACCCGATCGAGAAGATGGGCCTCAAGGCGTCCCCGATGTCGGAGCTGTTCTTCGACGACTGCCGGGTGCCGAAGGCCAACGTGATCGGCCGGCCGGGCACCGGGTTCCTGGTGCTCGACCACGTGATGAAGTGGGAGATCCTCTGCTCCTTCGCCGTCACCGTCGGCGAGATGCAGCGCCGGCTGGAGCAGTGCATCGCCTACGCCAAGGAGCGGACCGCGTTCGGGCAGCCGATCGGGTCGTTCCAGCTGGTGGCCGGCCGGATCGTGGAGATGCGGATCGGCGTCGAGACCTCGCGGCGGTGGCTCTACGACACCGCCGAGGCCCTCCTCGCCGGCCGGGACATCACCGTCGACCTGGCCTCCGCCAAGCTGGTGGTCAGCGAGGCGAACGTGGCGTCCGCCCTGAACGCCGTGCAGATCTTCGGGGGCAACGGCTACATGGCCGAGTACGGCGTCGAGCAGGAACTGCGCAACGCCGTCGCCGGGACGATCTACTCCGGCACCTCCGAGGTCCAGCGGGTCCGGATCGCCACCATGCTCGGCCTGTGAGCGCCCCCTTCCCAGAGTACGGAGTCCTCCCCATGTCGAGTGACGTGTCCGCCACCCTGGCGGCGACCGACTTCATCGACCACACCGCGCCGGAGGTGAGCGCCTTCGTCGCCGAGGTGCTGCCGGACGGCGGTACGGACGACCGCGACCGCGCGGTGCGGCTGTACTACGCCGTGCGGGACCGGATCAACTACGAGATCTACGGTGCGGAGTTCACCCGCGAGGCACTGACCGCCAGCGGGACCCTGCGGGCGAAGCGCGGCATGTGCATCCACAAGTCGCTGGTGTACCTGGCGGCGCTCCGCTCGGTCGGCGTCCCCGGCCGCCTGGTGCTCACCGACGTGCGCAACCACCTGGCGTCCGAGCGGATCAAGGAGTACGTCGGAGGCGACGTCTTCTACTACCACGCGCTCACCTCCGTCCAGCTGGACGGGCGCTGGGTGCGGGCCACCCCGGTCTTCAACAAGCTGCTCTGCCGTCTCTACGGGATGAAGCCGCTGGAGTTCGACGGGACGGCCGACAGCGTCCACCACCCCTTCGACGAGCACGGCGCCCGGCAGATGGAATTCCTGCACGAGCACGGCGAGTTCGACGACCTGCCGTACGACCTGGTGCTGACCGGGATGCGCCGTGAGCACCCCGGTCTGTTCGCCGGGCCGGAATCCCGGCGGTTCACCGCCGGTTCGCTGGTGGCCGACGCGGCCGCCCGCCGCACCACCTGACACCTCTTCCCCGCGACCCACCACCAGGCCCGGAGGCCGACACCGTGGACACCATCAAGTACCAGCTGGCCGATTCGCAGATCCCGACGTCCTGGTACAACCTGGCCGCCGACCTGCCCGTGCTCTCGCCCCCGCTGCACCCGGGCACGGGGCAGCCCGCGACGGTCGAGGACCTGGTCGGGATCATGCCGAAGGAGCTGGCCGAGCAGGAGCTCACCCTGGAGCGGGACATCGAGATCCCGTCCGTGGTCCGGCAGATCTACGCCCAGTGGCGGCCGGCGCCGCTGTTCCGGGCCCGCCGCCTGGAGAAGCTGCTCGACACCCCCGCGCGGATCTACTACAAGTACGAGGGCGGCAGCCCGGCCGGCAGCCACAAGCCCAACACCGGTATCGCGCAGGCCTTCTACAACAAGGAGGCCGGCATCCGCCGGCTCGCCACCGAGACCGGGGCCGGGCAGTGGGGCTCCTCGCTCTCCCTCGCCGGGGCCTTCTTCGGTCTGGAGGTCAAGGTCTTCATGGTGAAGGTCAGCTACCACCAGAAGCCCTACCGCCGCGCGCTGATGCACGCGTACGGCGCGACCTGCGTGCCCAGCCCGTCGACCGAGACCGCCGCCGGGCGCGGCATCCTGGCGGACGACCCGGACTGCCCGGGAAGCCTCGGCATCGCGACGTCCGAGGCGATCGAGGTCGCGATGAACGACCCGTTCACCAACTACGCGGGCGGCAGCGTGCTCAACCACGTCGCGCTGCACCAGACGGTGATCGGCAAGGAGGCGCTGCTCCAGCTGGAGATGGCCGACGACTACCCGGACATCATCATCGGGGCGGCCGGCGGCGGCAGCAACCTGGCCGGCCTGGCCTTCCCGTTCCTCGGCGAGCAGCTGCGCGGCGGGCGCCGGGTGCGGGTGATCGCCGCGGAGCCGTCCGCCTGCCCGAGCCTCACCCAGGGCCGTGTCGCCTACGACTTCGGCGACACCACCGGACTGACCCCGCTGCTGAAGATGCACACCCTCGGCCACTCCTTCGTGCCGCCCGCGATCCACGCCGGCGGCCTGCGCTACCACGGCATCGCGCCGCTGGTCAGCCAGGCGCTGGAGGACGGCCTGCTGGAGGCGCGCGCCGTCCCGCAGACCAGCTGCTTCGAGGCCGGCGTGACCTTCGCCCGCACCGAGGGCATCGTGCCCGCGCCCGAGTCCACCCACGCCATCCGGGTGGCCATCGACGAGGCGCTGCGGCTCAAGGAGGAGGGCCGCTCCGAGGCCATCCTGTTCGGACTCTCCGGCCACGGCCACTTCGACCTCTCCGCCTACGAGAAGTACCTGGGCGGCGAGCTCGTCGACGAGGGCTTCGACCAGGAGCTCGTCGCGCGCTCGCTGGCCCGGCTGCCGGAGCAGTTCGGGTCGGGCTCCACCGGTACCCAGGCCACGGGGAGCTGAACGAACCGTGCGGCTGAAGGTGTGCGGGGTCACCGGTGAGGACCAGCTGCGGCTGCTCGCCGGAGCCCCGGTCGATCTGGTCGGGCTCTGGTACGGCGTGCCGGACGGGCCCGCGGACCTCGACCTGCCGGAGCTGGTCCGACTGGCCGAGTGCGCGCGCTCGGCCGGCGGGCCGGCCCCGGTCCTGGTGACCCTGCTCGCCGACCCGGCGGCACTGCGCGAAGCGGTCACCGCCTCGGGGGTGTCGCGGGTGCAGTTGCACGGCTACGCGACACCCGCCCAGGTGGCGGCGATCCGCGCGGAGCTGCCCGGCGTCGAGCTGCTGAAGGTGCTCCACGTCCGGGACGGCCGGGTGCTGGAGAAGCCGCTGATCGGGGCCTACGAGCAGGCGGGCGTGGACGTCTTCCTGTTCGACTCGGTGGGCGCCGACGGCCGGATCGGCAGCACCGGTGTGCCGCTGGACGCGGACGCCGTCGAGGCGGTGCTCGGGCGGCTGACCAAGCCGTTCCTGCTGGCCGGCGGGATCAGCGCGGTCAACTCCGCCGCGTACCGGACCGTCCGGAGCCGCCCCGGCTTCGACGGCATCGACGTGGACAGCGCCGCGCGCGGTCCGGGCGGCGCCTTCGACACGCAGCGGGTCGAGCGGATCAGGTCGGCCTGGCAGCCCGCCGCCGGGGCGTTCCCGGCGGCGCTGCTGGCCGCCCGGCTGCCGGTCGTCATGGAGCTCAAGGCCCGCAGCGCCCACGGCGAGGACCTGTTCCGCGGCCGGCCGGTGCGGGAGATCGTGGACCGGTACACCCGGCTGGGCGCGCCCGCGCTCTCGGTGGTCACCGGCTCCTGGTTCGGCGGCACCCCGGCGCTGCTGGACGAGGTCGTCGCCGCCACCGAACTGCCGGTCCTGGTCAAGGACTTCTTCACCAAGGACCGGCAGCTCGCGGCGGCCCGCGCGGCCGGTGCGGCGGCCGTCCTGCTCACCGCCACGGTGCTGCCGCGCGGGGTGCTGCCCGGGCTGATCGAGTCCGCCCTGGCCCACGGGCTGACCCCGTTCGTCGAGGTCACGGACGAACGCGAGCTGGCGACGGTGGTGCACGGCGAGTCCTGCGTGGTGGCCGTCAACAACAAGGACATCCGGCAGAAGGAACAGGACGCGCCCGACCTCGGCCGCAGCCTGCGCCTGCTGCCCGACGTCCTGGCCACCGGGACCAGGGTGCCCGTCAGCGCCAGCGGCATCGAGACGCCGCAGGACGCCAGGGGGCTGCTGGCCGCCGGGTACCGGGGCCTGCTGATCGGCACCGGCCTGCTGCGCCACCCCGACCTGGACGGCTGGTTCGGCGAGCTGGGCGAAGGAGCCGTGGCGACGTGGTGACCATCTACCCCCACCCCGCGGCGGAGACCGTGACCGCCGGGCTCTCGCTGCGGGCCGCGCTGGCCGGGCTGCCGGTGATCGGCCGGGACGAGCCGATCGCCCGCGAGGCGGTCGCCGCCGACTTCGCCGAGCGGTACTCCGGCGTGCCGGCGGTCGGCCTGGCCCGGCCCGAACCGGCGGTGCTGTACACCGGGGTGCTGCCCGACGCGGCCGGCCCGGCCGACGCGACGGACCCGCCCGCCGGTCCGGTCCCGCCGGTGCCGTCCGGCCGCCCGGTCCCGCCGGTGCTGCTCGGGCTGTACGGCGACGAGGACCGGGTGCGCGGCTGGCTGCCCGGTCTGCCCCGGCACACCACGCCGCGGAGCGCCGCCGCCCTGGTGGCGGCCGGCCTCCCGCCGGTGCGGACGGACACCGCGCCCTGCCAGCAGGTGGTGGCGGGGGAGGTGGACCTGCGGGAGCTGCCGGTGCTCACCGCCACCCCCCGGGACGCCGGGCCGTACCTGACCGCCGCGCTCGTGCACGCGGGCGACGCCGCCACCGGGGGCAGCGCGCTCTCCGCGCACCGGATGCTGGTGATCGGCCGGGACCGGCTGACCGTCTGGATGGTGCCCGGCCGGCGGCTCGGGCAGCTCCACCAGGAGGCGGTGGCGCGCGGCGAACGCCTCCCGGTCACCGTCAACATCGGGGTGCCGCCCGCCGCGATGATCGCTTCGGCGATCAACTCCCGCTTCCTGCCGACTGGTTCGGACAAGCTGACGGTGGCCGGCGGCCTGGCCGGGGCGCCGGTCGGGCTCGTCCCCGCACTCACCCAGCCCGGTGCGACCGCGCTCGCGGAGAGCGAGATCGTGCTGGAGGGGTTCCTGGACGGCACGCTGGCCGACGAAGCCCTGCCGGGCTCCCCGCCGGACGGCTCGCTCCCGGAGTTCCTCGGCTACGACGGGCGGGCCAGGAGCGGGCTGCCGGTGCTCACCGTCACCGGTGTCACCACCCGGCGCGACCCGCTCTACCAGGCCGTGATCGGGCCCGGCCGCGAGCAGTCGCACATCCTGGGCGCCGCCGGTGCGCTCTCGGTGGCCCTGTCGCTGCCGTCCGCGCCCGCGCTGCACGTGCACGACCTGCACTTCTCACCCGCGGGGGGCGGCATGCTCCTGCTCGCCGTCGCCGTCCGCAAGGAGTCCGCCGAGGGGGACCGGGCACTGGCCGCACTGGCCGAGGAGGTCGTGCGCCGGCACCCGTTCGTCAAGACGGTGCTCTTCACCGACGACGACGTCCGGATCCGCAGCGCCGAGGAACTGCTGTGGGCCCTCACCACCCGGGCCAACCTCGGCGCGGACTGCGTCGAACTGCCCGGGCACCCACCGGTCCCGATGGACCCGTCGCAGACCGCCGAATGGGCGGGGGAGCGCGGCGGTCCGCCGGAGGCGCCGGCCCGCACCTTCGTCGACGCCACCACCCCCTACCGGCTCCGCACCCGCACCGAACGCAGCTTCCGGTCCGCACAGAGCTGACCACCGGGGCCGGCGCACCCCGCACCGCGAGCGCCACCGCTCAACGACGCGTCACCGAGCACGATGCCACCTCCGAGGGGAAGACATGACTGGGCAGCACACGGCCGGGCGCCGGATCGCCCCAGCCGACTGGAACGACACCGCGCAGGAGCTGCCCGGCACGTCGGCGACCCTGACCGGGCTGCTCGCCGACCAGGCGGCCCGTACGCCGGACCGCACCGCGCTGATCTTCGAGGACACCGAGCTCAGTTACGCCGAACTCGACACCAGAGCCGAGCGGCTGGCCGCCCGTCTGCGGCTGCACGGGGCCGGCCCGGACCGGCTGGTGGCGCTCACCGTGCCGCGCTCGGTGGAGCTGGTGGTCGCCCTGCTGGCGGTGCTCAGGACCGGCGCCGCCTACCTGCCGGTCGACCCCGACTACCCGGCCGACCGGATCGCCTACCTGCTCGACGACGCGGCGCCGGTGCTGCTGCTCAGCCACAGCACCGTGGGCCACCCGGCCGGGGCGGGCGTCCCGACCCTCGTCCTGGACGAGCTCCCGGAGACCGACGGGACTCCTGACGGGGCGTCCACCGGAACACCGGTCGGGGCGCACGGCGGCCCGGGCGCCCCGAGCCCGGCCGACGCCGCGTACGTCATCTACACCTCCGGCTCCACCGGCCGCCCCAAGGGCGTCGTCGTCCCGCACGAGGGCATCGTCAACCGGCTCCACTGGATGCAGGCCGCGTACGGCCTGACCGAGGACGACCGGGTGCTCCAGAAGACCCCGTCCGGCTTCGACGTGTCGGTCTGGGAGTTCTTCTGGCCGCTGATCACCGGCGCCGTGCTGGTGGTCGCCCGCCCGGACGGACACCGCGACCCGGCCTACCTGGCCGAGCTGATCCGCGAACGCCGGATCACCACCGTGCACTTCGTCCCGTCGATGCTCCAGGCCTTCGTCGACGAGCCCGCCGCCGCCGGCTGCGCCGGGCTGCGCCGCGTGATCGCCAGCGGCGAGGCGCTGCCGGTCGAACTCGCGGCCCGCTTCCGGACCCTGCTGCCCGGCGTACCGCTGCACAACCTCTACGGGCCGACCGAGGCGTCCGTCGACGTCACCTTCTGGGAGTGCGTCCCCGAGCCGGGCGAGCTCTCCGTGCCGATCGGCCGGCCGGTCTGGAACACCCGGGTGCACGTGCTCGACGCCGAGCTGCGGCCGGCCGCGATCGGCGAGACCGGCGAGCTCTACCTCTCCGGCGTCCAGCTGGCCCGCGGCTACCTCGGCCGCCCCGGACTGACCGCCGAACGCTTCGTCGCCGACCCCTACGGGCCGCCCGGCACCCGGATGTACCGCACCGGCGACCTCGCCCGCTGGCGCGAGGACGGCGCGGTGGTGTACGCGGGCCGCGCCGACCACCAGGTGAAGATCCGCGGCCTGCGGATCGAACTGGGCGAGATCGAGGCGGTGCTGGACGCCCGGCCCGGCGTCGGCGCGTGCGCCGTGCTGGCCCGGGAGGACCGGCCCGGCAGCAAGCGGCTGGTGGCCTACCTGGTGCCGGAGCCCGACGGCGTCGTCGACGTCGCCGCGGTGCGCGAGGCCGCCGCCGCAGCCCTGCCCGAGTACATGGTGCCGAGCGCGTTCGTGCTGCTCGACGCCTTCCCGCTGACGCCGAACGGCAAGCTGGACCGCAAGGCCCTGCCGGCGCCCGCCGCCGCGCCGGACACCGTCCGGGCCGCTCCGCGCACGCCCACCGAGCTGATCCTGCACGACCTGGCCGCCGAACTGCTCGGCCTGCCGGAACTCTCGGTCGAGGAGAACTTCTTCGACCTCGGCGGCGACTCGATCCGCGCCATCCAGCTGGTCAGCCGGGCCCGCCGGGCCGGGTTCGCGCTCACCCAGCACGACGTGTTCACCCACCGCACCGTCGCGGCCCTCGCCGCCCTCGCCGGGGAGCCGGCCGCGGAGGCCGCCCTCGTGCTGCCCGCCCTGCCCGAGCCGCCCGCCGCCCAGGTGGCCCGGCTGCGCGCCGTCCAGCCCGACGCCGTCGAGTTCTGGCCGCTCTCCCCCCTCCAGCAGGGCCTGCTGTTCCACGCCGAGTACTCCAAGGGCGCCCTGGACGTCTACGCGGTCCAGCTGGTCTTCGAGCTGGACGCCGAGCCCGAGGCGCTGCGGACCGCGGTCGGCCGGCTGCTGGACCGCCACCCCAACCTCCGGGCCGGCTTCGCCCACGACGACCTGGAACCGCCCGTCCAGTTCGTCCCGGCCGGCGCCGATCCGGAGTTCACCGTCGTCGAGTACGTCGGCCCGAACGCGCCGCGCAAGGCCGCCGAGCTGTTCGACGCCGAGCGCCGGCGCGGATTCGACCTCTCCACGCCGCCGCTGGTGCGGATCGCCGTCGCCGAGCTCGGCCCGCGCGGCCGCCGCGCCGCCCTGACCTTCCACCACATCCTGGTCGACGGCTGGTCGCTGCCGGTACTGCTGGACGAGCTGTCCGCGCTGCTCGCCGGCGCCGAGCCGGGCCCGGTCACCCCCTACCGCGACTACCTGGCCCTGCTCGCCGGGCGCGACCAGGAAGCGTCCCGGGAGGCCTGGCGCACCCTGCTCGACGGGCTGGAGGAGCCCGTCCTGCTCGCCCCGGGCGCCGCCGGCGCCCGCATCGCCGACGAACTGCCCTGCGACCACTGGGTGGAGCTGTCCGCCGCGCTCACCGACCGGCTCGACGGCGTGCTGCGCGCCCGCGGGCTGACCCTCAACACCGCGGTCCAGGGCGCCTGGGCGCTGCTGCTGGCCCGGCTCACCGGCCGCGACGACGTGGTGTTCGGCGCCACCGTGTCGGGCCGGGCGCCCGAACTGCCCGGCATCGAGGGCATGGTGGGCCTGTTCATCAACACCGTGCCGGTCCGCGTCCGGATCGCCCCCGGGCAGACCCTGTCCGCGCTGCTGGCCGGGCTCCAGGAGCAGCAGGCCGCGATGGCCGCCCACCAGTACACCGGGCTGGCCGAGATCCAGCAACTGGTCGGCCACGGCGAGCTGTTCGACACCCTGACGGTCTTCGAGAGCTTCCCCGGGGACCGCACCGGCGCCGCCGTGGACAGCCGCTACGCCGTGCACTACCCGCTGGCCCTGCTCGTCCACCCCGGCGAGCGGCTGCGGCTGCGGCTGAGCCACCAGACCCACAGCTTCAGCCCCGCCGAGGTCGTCCGGCTCGGCGAGCGGCTGGTCCGGCTGCTGACCGCGCTGGCCGACGACCCGGAGCAGCGGACCACCGAGGTCTCGGTGCTCTCCGCGACCGAGCGCCACCGGGTGCTGGAGACCTGGAACGACACCGACGCGCCGGTGGTCCACCGGACGCTGCCCGCGCTGTTCCGGGCCCAGGCGGCCGAGACGCCCGACCACCTCGCCGTCCTGGCGGGCGACCGCCGGCTCACCTACGCCGAGCTCGACGCCCGGGCCAACCGGCTCGCCCACGAGCTGATCGACCGCGGCGTCGGGCCCGAGCAGTTCGTGGCCCTCGCCCTGCCCCGGGACGAGCGCGCGGTGGTCGCCCTGCTGGCCGTCCTCAAGGCCGGCGCCGGCTACCTGCCGGTCGACCCCACGTACCCGGTCGAGCGCATCGACTACCTGCTCCGGGACGCCCGGCCCGCCCTCGTGCTGACCGTCGGGGGAGTCGACCTGCCCGACACGGGGGTGCCCGCGCTGCTCCTCGACGAGCCCGGCCTCGCCGCCGCCCGCCCCGACACCGACCCGCAGGTGCCGCTGCGGCCCGAGCACCCGGCGTACGCCATCTACACCTCGGGCTCCACCGGCCGCCCCAAGGGCGTGGTGGTCCAGCACGCCTCGGTCGCCAACCTGGCGGCCTGGGCGCGCGAGGAGTTCGGACCGGAACGCCTCGCGCACGTGCTGCTCACCACCTCGCTCAACTTCGACGTCTCGGTGTTCGAGCTGTTCGGACCGGTGCTCTCCGGCGGCACCGTCGAGGTGCTGCCCGACCTCCTCGCGCTCGCCGACCGCGGCGGCCGCCCCGCCACGCTGATCAGCGGCGTGCCCTCCGCGCTCGCCCAGCTGGTCGCCCAGGGTGACCTGGACGCCAGGGCCGGCACCGTCGTCCTGGCGGGCGAGGGCCTGCCCGCCCAGGCCGCCACCGACATCGCGGCGGCCCTCGGGGCCGACCGGCTGGCCAACATCTACGGCCCCACCGAGGCCACCGTCTACGCCACCGCCTGGTACGGCACCGGCGCGGTGGACGCCGCCCCGCCGATCGGCCGGCCGCTGCGCCGCACCCGGGTCTACGTGCTGGACGCCGGGCTCCGCCCGGTGCCGGCCGGTGTCGCCGGCGAGCTGTACATCGCCGGTGACGGCGTGGCCCGCGGCTACCTGGGCCGCCCCGCGCTGACCGCCGAGCGGTTCGTCGCCGACCCGCACGGCGCCCCGGGCACCCGGATGTACCGCACCGGCGACCTCGCCCGCTGGACGGCCGACGGCCAGGTCGAGTACCTCGGCCGGCTCGACCACCAGGTGAAGATCCGCGGCTTCCGGATCGAACTCGGCGAGATCGAGGCCGAACTGGCCGGGGTCGACGGCGTCACCCAGGCCGTCGCCACGGTCCGCGAGGACCGCCCCGGCGACCGCCGCCTGGTCGGCTACGTGACCGGAACCGCCGGGCCCGACGAGGTGCGGCGCGTCCTCGCGCAGCGGCTGCCGGCCCACCTGGTGCCGTCCGCGGTCGTGGTGCTGGAGGCGTTCCCGCTCAACCCGAACGGCAAGCTGGACCGCAAGGCGCTGCCGGCGCCCGCCGCCGAGGCCGGGGCAGGCCCCGGCCGGGCCGCCCGGGGCCTGCCCGAGGAACTGCTCTGCGACCTGTTCGCCGAGGTGCTCGGTGTCGACCGGGTCGGCGTGCAGGACGACTTCTTCGCCCTCGGCGGCCACTCGCTGCTCGCCACCCGCCTGGTCAGCCGGATCCGCACCGCCTTCGGTGCCGAGCTCGGCGTCCGCGCGCTGTTCGACGCGCCCACGCCCGAGGCCCTGGCGCTGCAACTGGACGGCGCGGCCACCGCCCGGGCCCCGCTGGGCCGTCGCCCGCGGCCCGCGCACCCGCCGCTCTCCTACGGCCAGCAGCGGCTCTGGTTCCTCAGCCGGATGGACGAGAACCCGGCCGCCGGCCACATCCCGGTCGCCCTGCGCCTGGGCGGCCCGCTGGACCGGGCGGCACTCACCGCGGCGCTGGCCGACGTCACCGCCCGGCACGAGGCGCTGCGCACCCTCTTCCCGGCCCGGGACGGCGAGCCCTACCAGCTGGTGCTGCCCGAGGCCGCCCCCGGGCTGCCGGTCACGCCGGTCCCGGCCGCGGGCCTCGCGGCCGCCCTGACCGCCTCGGCGGCCCGCCCGTTCGACCTCGCCGCCGAACCCCCGCTGCGCGCCGAGCTGTTCGAGCTCGGTGAGCAGGAGCACGTCCTCCTGCTGGTGCTGCACCACATCGCCGCCGACGGCTGGTCGATCGCGCCGCTGCGCCACGACCTGGCCCGCGCCTACGCCGCGCGGACCGTCGGCGACGTCCCGCGCTGGGACGAACTGCCTGCGCAGTACGTCGACTTCGCGCTCTGGCAGCGCGAGGCGCTCGGCTCCGAGGACGAGGCGGACAGCCCGTACGCCCGCCAGCTCGACCACTGGCGCCAGGCGCTGGCCGCGCTGCCGGACCAGCTCGAACTGCCCACCGACCGGCCCCGGCCGGCCCGGGCGAGCTACCGCGGCGAGAGCGTCCCCTTCGAGCTGGACGCCGAGCTGCACCGCGGGCTGCTGGCACTCGCCCGCTCCGAGCAGGCCACCCTGTTCATGGTGCTGCAGGCCGCCCTCGCGACCCTGCTCGGCAAGCTCGGCGCCGGCACCGACATCCCGATCGGCAGCCCCGTCGCCGGCCGCACCGACGAGGCCCTGGACGGCCTGGTCGGCCTCTTCATCAACAACCTGGTGCTGCGCACCGACACCTCCGGCGACCCGGCCTTCACCGAGCTGCTGCGCCGCGTCCGCGACACCGACCTCGCCGCCTACGGCAACCAGGACGTGCCGTTCGAGCGGCTGGTGGAGGCGCTGAACCCGACCCGCTCGCTCGCCCGCCACGCGCTGTTCCAGGTCTTCCTGGCCCTGCAGAACACGCCCGACGCCGACCACGGACTGACCGGCCTCAGCACCGAGCCGGTCGAGGTCGCCCTCGACGCCGCCAAGTTCGACCTCTCGCTGTACTGCGAGGAGCGGCCCGGCGGCGGCATCACCGGCGTCGCCGAGTACAGCCTCGACCTCTACGACCGGTCGAGCGTCGAACTGCTGCTCACCAGGCTGCGCCGGCTGCTGGAGGCCGTCGTCGCCGACCCCGGCAGCCGCCTCGGCGGCCTCGACGTCCTCGGTGACGACGAGCGGGACCGGCTGCTGCACGACTGGAACGACACCGGCCGCGCCCTGCCCGCGCAGAGCCTGACCGAGCAGTTCGAGGCCGTCGCCCGGGCCACCCCGGACGCGCTCGCGGTCGTCGCCGGCACCGAGCGGCTGACGTACCGGGAGCTCGACGAGCGCGCCAACCGGCTCGCCCACCTGCTGATCGCCGAGGGCGTGCGGCCCGAGCAGTTCGTCGCGCTGGCCCTGCCGCGGACCGCGGACCTGGTCACCGCGCTGCTCGCCGTCCTCAAGACCGGCGCCGGCTACCTGCCGCTGGACGTGGACTATCCGGCCGAGCGGATCACCTACATGCTCCGGGACGCGGCCCCCGCCCTGGTCGTCACCACCTCCGACACCCCCGTCGACGGCGCCGTGCCCCGGCTGCTCCTCGACCGCGAGGACCGGCTCGCCGACCTGCCCACGACGTCCCCGGGCATCACCGTGGACCCCGCCACCCCGGCGTACGTGATCTACACCTCCGGGTCCACCGGCCGCCCCAAGGGCGTCGTCGTGCCCCGTTCCGCGCTCGGCAACTTCCTGGCCGCGATGGGCGAGCAGTTCCCGATGACCGCCGACGACCGCCTGCTCGGCGTCACCACCGTCGCCTTCGACATCGCCGCACTGGAGATGTACCTGCCGCTGCTGGCCGGCGCGGGGCTGGTGGTCGCCGCCAAGGAGACCGTCCAGGACCCGGCCGCGCTCGCCGCACTGATCGCGACCGAGCGGGTCCGCGTAGCCCAGGCCACCCCCTCGCTCTGGCAGGCGCTGATCGCCACCCACCCGCAGGCACTCGCCGGGGTACGGGTCCTCGTCGGCGGCGAGGCCGTGCCGCCAGCCCTGGCCGCCCGGCTGCGCGAACTGTCCGCCGGCGTCAGCAACATGTACGGCCCCACCGAGACCACCGTCTGGTCCACCTCGGCGGCACTGGACGGGCGCCCCGGCGCACCCGTCATCGGCCGGCCCGTCCACAACACCCGCATCCGCCTCCTCGACGGCAACCTCGCCCTCACCGCCCCCGGCGTCCCCGGCGAGCTGTACATCGCCGGCGACGGCCTGGCCCGCGGCTACCTCGGCCGCCCCGGGCTGACCGCCGAGCGCTTCACCGCCGACCCGTACGGCCCGCCCGGCAGCCGGATGTACCGCACCGGCGACCTCGCCCGCTGGACGGCCGACGGCCACCTCGACTACCTCGGCCGGGTCGACCAGCAGGTCAAGCTGCGCGGCTTCCGGATCGAGCTCGGCGAGATCGAGTCCGTGCTCGCCGCCCACCCGAGCGTGGCGCAGGCCGCCGTCCTGGTCCGCGAGGACCAGCCCGGCGACAAGCGGCTCGTCGGGTACGTGGTGCCCGCCGCGGCCGACACCCCGGACGCCACCGGCCCCGACCCGGCCGAGCTGCGCCGGCACGCCGCGACCGAGCTGCCCGACTACATGGTGCCCGGCGCCGTCCTGCTGCTCGACCGGCTGCCGCTCACGCCCAACGGCAAGCTCGACCGCAAGGCCCTGCCCGCCCCCGCCTACGAGGACGAGCAGGGCGCCCGGGCCGGCCGCGCGGCGCGCACCGTCCAGGAGGAGCTGATCGCCGGCCTGTTCGCCGAGGTGCTCGGTCTGCCCTCGGTGCCGCTGGAGGAGAGCTTCTTCGCCCTCGGCGGCCACTCCCTGCTCGCCATCCGCCTGATCAGCCGGATCCGGGCCCTGTTCGACGCCGAGCTGAAGATCCGCCACCTGTTCGAGGCGCCGACCGTGGCCGGCCTCGCCGAACGGCTCGCCGGCGCCGCCGGCGCCCGCCCCGCACTGCGCCGCCACGAGCGACCCGAGCGGCTGCCGCTCTCCTACCAGCAGGGCCGCCTCTGGTTCCTCAACCGCTTCGAGGGCGGCTCGCCGCTGTACAACATCCCGATCGCGCTGCACCTCGACGGGCCGCTCGACCGGGCCGCGCTCGAAGCGGCGCTCGCCGACGTGACCGGCCGCCACCAGGCCCTGCGCACCCTCTTCCCGGAGTTCGACGGCGAGCCGTACCAGCGGGTCCTCGACCCGCAGGAGGCCCGCCCCCGGCTGCACGAGCGGGCGTCGACCCGCGAGACCCTCGCCGGCGACCTGCACGCCGCCTCCACCGGCGGCTTCGACCTCGCCACCGAGATCCCGCTGCGCGCCCACCTGCACGCCCTGGGCGAGCGGGAACACGTGCTGCTGCTGGTCCTGCACCACATCGCCGCCGACGGCCCGTCCACCACCCCGCTCACCCGCGACCTCTCCCGCGCCTACGCGGCCCGGACGGCGGG
Organism: Streptomyces sp. BE303; assembly: GCF_036290945.1. Classification (NCBI taxonomy): domain Bacteria; kingdom Bacillati; phylum Actinomycetota; class Actinomycetes; order Kitasatosporales; family Streptomycetaceae; genus Streptomyces; species Streptomyces sp. BE303. The sequence goes on along the minus strand of NZ_JAQYWZ010000468.1, from coordinate 89,594 downwards.
CTCCGCCCCGCAGTGGGACGAACTGCCCGTCCAGTACGGCGACTACACACTGTGGCAGCGCGAGGTGCTCGGCTCCGAGGAGGACGAGCAGAGCCCGTTCTCCCAGCAGCTCGGCTTCTGGCGCACCGCGCTGGACGGCCTGCCCGACCAGCTCGACCTGCCCACCGACCGGCCGCGCCCGGCGGTCGCCGGCTACCGCGGCGGCACCGTCCCGCTGCGCATCGACGCCGGGCTCCACCGCCGGATCCAGGAGGTGGCCCGGGAGAACGGCGCCACCGTGTTCATGCTGCTCCAGACCGCGCTGGCCACCCTGCTCACCCGGCTCGGAGCCGGCGAGGACATCCCGATCGGCAGCCCGATCGCGGCCCGCACCGACGACGAACTCGACGAGCTGGTGGGCTTCTTCGTCAACACCCTGGTGCTGCGCACCGACACCTCCGGCGACCCGGCCTTCACCGAGCTGCTGGACCGCGTCCGCACCCACGACCTCGCCGCGTACGCCCACCCGGACCTGCCGTTCGAGCGGTTGGTCGAGCTGGTCAACCCGGCCCGGTCGCTGGCCCGCCACCCGTTGTTCCAGGTGATGCTGGCCTTCCAGGAGAGCCTCACCGCCGAACTCGACCTGCCGGGGCTGACCGGTCGCGCCGAGATCGTCCCGCTCGGACTGGCCAAGTTCGACCTCGCACTCGACCTGGTCGAGCGGCGCGGCACGGACGGCCTGCCGGCCGGGATCGAGGGCGTCGTCGAGTACAGCGCCGACCTGTTCGACCGCGGGACCGCCGAGCGGTTCGCCGGACACCTGCTGCGCCTGCTGGAGAGCGCGGTCGCCGACCCCGGCCGCCGCATCGGCGAGCTGGAGGTCCTCGGCACCGACGAGCGGCAGCTGCTGCTGCACGGCTGGAACGACACCGCCCGCGAGGTCCCGGCCGCGACCCTGCCGGAGCTGTTCGAGGCCCAGGCGGCCCGCACCCCCGACGGCGACGCCGTGGTCTTCGGCGACACCGTGGTCTCGTACCGCGAGCTCAACGAACGGGCCAACCGGCTCGCCCACCGCCTGATCGGCCTCGGCGTCGGCCCCGAGCAGTTCGTCGCGCTCGCCGTGCCCCGCTCGGTCGAGATGGTCGTGGGACTGCTCGGCGTGGCCAAGGCCGGCGCCGCCTACCTGCCGATCGACCCCGGCTACCCGGCCGACCGCATCGCGTACATGCTGGCCGACGGAGACCCGACGCTGGTGCTCACCACCGGGGCCGTCGCCGACCGGCTGCCCGCCGCGGACCGCCCGGTGATCGTCCTCGACCACCCGGAGGAGAACCGGTCGCAGCCGGCCGTCGACCCGACCGACGCGGACCGCACCGCGCCGCTCACCCTCGACCGGCCCGGCTACGTCATCTACACCTCCGGCTCCACGGGCCGCCCCAAGGGCGTGGTGGTCACCCACCGCGGCATCGCCTCGGTGGCCGGCACCCACGTCGACCGGCTCGGGCTCGGCCCCGGAAGCCGCTTCCTGCTGGTCGTCTCGATCAGCTTCGACGTGTCGATGGCCGACATCGTGATGACGCTCTCCTCGGGCGCCGCCCTGGTGGTGCCCGGACCGGACCAGCAGGCCGCCGGCCAGGAGCTGTACGACCTGATCAGCCGGCACGGCGTCACCCACACCGACCTGGTCGCCCCGATGCTGGCCTCGCTGCCCGACGGCGACCTGCCCACCCTGCGCGGCTTCGTGGTCGGCGGGGAGGCCCTGCCCGCCGACATGGTCGAGCGCTGGTCCCCGGGCCGCACCGTGATGCAGGTCTACGGCCCCACCGAGACCACCGTCGTCGCCACCATGAGCGACCCGCTCAGCCCCGCCCCGCAGGCCCCGCCGATCGGCCGCCCGATCTGGAACACCCGCACCCACGTCCTGGACGCCGGCCTGCGGCCCGTCCCGGTCGGCGTGCCGGGCGAGCTCTACATCGCCGGATCCGGACTGGCCCGCGGCTACTGGCAGCGGCCCGGCCTGACCGCCGAGCGCTTCGTCGCCGACCCGCACGGCCCGGCCGGCAGCCGGATGTACCGCACCGGCGACCTGGTGCGCCGACGCCCGGACGGCAACCTGGAGTTCCTCGGCCGGGTCGACCACCAGGTCAAGGTGCGCGGCTTCCGGATCGAGCTCGGCGAGATCGAGACCGCACTGGCCCGCCACCCCGGCGTCGCGGCGGCCGCCGTGGTCGTCAGCGAGGGCGCCGGCGGCGTCAAGCGACTGGTCGGCTACGCCGTCCCCGCCACCGGCGCCGGCCTCGACCCGGCGGAGGTGCGCGCCTTCCTCGGCGGCGCCCTGCCCGACTACATGGTGCCGACCGTCGTCGTGGTCCTGGACGCACTGCCGCTGACGCCCAGCGGCAAGACCGACCGCAAGGCCCTGCCCGAACCGGACTTTGGCACCGCCGTGTCCGGCCGGGAGCCCCGCACCCCGCAGGAGGAGGCGCTCTGCACCCTGTTCGCCGACCTGCTCGGCCTGCCCAGGGTCGGCATCGACGACAGCTTCTTCGACCTCGGCGGCCACTCCCTGCTCGCCACCCGGCTGGCCGGGCGCATCCGCACCGTCCTGGGCGTGGAGGTCGGTATCCGCACGCTCTTCGCGGCGCCGACCGTCGCCCGCCTGGCCGAGGAGCTCGGCGCCGCCGAACAGGCCCGCCCCGCGCTGACGGCCGGCCCGCGCCCGGAGGTTGTCCCGCTCTCCTTCGCCCAGCGCCGGCTCTGGTTCCTCAACCGGCTGGAGGGACCGAACGCCACCTACAACATCCCGCTCTCCTTCCGGCTGCGGGGTCCGCTGGACCGCGCGGCGCTGCGGGCCGCCCTGGCCGACCTGACGGACCGTCACGAAAGCCTGCGCACCATCTTCCCCGACCACGACGGCACCGCGCGCCAGCACCTGCTGGCGCCCGCCGACGCCGCCCCGGACCTGGAGGTCCTCGGGACCGACGAGGACGGGCTCGCCGGCGCGGCCCGCGCCGCCGCCGCGCACGCCTTCGACCTGGCCACCGAGATCCCGCTGCGGGCCACCCTGTTCGCCCTCGGCGACCAGGACCACGTCCTGCTGCTCACCCTGCACCACATCGCCACCGACGGCTGGTCGATGGCCCCGCTGACCCGCGACCTCGCCACCGCCTACGCCGCGCGCAGCGCCGGCCGGACCCCCGGGTTCGCACCCCTGCCGGTCCAGTACGCCGACTACACCCTCTGGCAGCAGCGGGTGCTCGGCGCCGCCGACCGGCCGGGCAGCGTGCTCGCCGGCCAGCTCGACCACTGGCGGCGGGCGCTGGACGGCCTGCCGGAGGAGCTCGCGCTGCCCACCGACCGGCCCCGGCCGGCCGTGGCCGGCCACCGCGGCGAGGGACTGGACTTCCGGGTCGACGCCCCGCTGCACGACGCCCTGGCCCGCCTGGCCAGGCAGCAGCAGGCGAGCCTCTTCATGGTCCTGCAGGCAGGTCTCGCCACCCTCTTCGGCGCCCTCGGCGCGGGATCGGACATCCCGTTCGGCACACCGATCGCCGGGCGCACCGACGAGGCGCTCGACGACCTGGTCGGCTTCTTCCTGAACACGCTGGTCCTGCGGACCGACACCTCGGGCGACCCGACGTTCCGCGAACTGGTCGACCGGGTCAAGGAGGCCGACCTGGCCGCCTACGCCCACCAGGACCTGCCGTTCGAGCACCTCGTCGAGGCCCTCAACCCCGTCCGCTCGCCCGCCCGGCACCCGCTGTTCCAGGTGCTGCTGACGGTGCACAACAACGCCGAGCCGGCCTTCGAGCTGCCCGGCCTGCGCACCGAGCTGTACGACACCGAGCAGAGCGGTGCCAAGTTCGACCTCGCCGCGCACTTCAGCGAGCGCTTCCACCCGGACGGCACGGCGGCCGGACTGGACGGCACCCTGCAGTTCGACGTCGACCTCTACGACCGCGCCACCGCCCGCGGGCTGGTCGACCGGCTGATCCGGCTGCTGACCCAGGCCGTCGCCGCGCCCGACCGGCCCGTCGGCAGGCTCGACGTGCTGGAACCGGTCGAGCACGAGCTGCTGCTCCACGACTGGAGCGGCGGCGAGCGGCCGGTGCCCGTCGTGCCCGTCCCCGAGCTGTTCGAGGCGCAGGCCGCCCGGACGCCCGACCGCCCCGCCCTGCGGGTCGCCGGGCAGACCCTCACCTACGCGGAGCTCAACGCCCGCGCCAACCGCCTCGCCCGGCTGCTGGTCGAGCGCGGCGCCGGCCCGGAGCGGCTGGTCGCCCTGGCCCTGCCGCGCTCGGCTGAGCTGGTGGTGGCGCTGCTCGCGGTCCTCAAGTCCGGTGCCGCGTACCTGCCCGTCGACCCCTCGCACCCCGAGGACCGGATCGCCTACACCCTGGAGGACGCGGCACCGACCCTGCTGCTCACCACCCTGGAGGTGGGCGCCGGACTGCCGGTCGTCGACGGCCCCGAGGTCTGGGAGCTGGACCGGCCCGACGTGACCGGCCTGCTGTCCGGCCAGCGGGACACCGACCTGACCGACGCCGACCGGCTCGGCCGGCTGACGCCCCGCCACCCCGCGTACGTCATCTACACCTCGGGCTCCACCGGCCGCCCCAAGGGCGTACTGGTCGAGCACCGCTCGGTGGCGGACTACCTGGGCTGGACGGCGGCCGACTACCCGAGCGCCGGCGGCGCGGCCCTGGTGCACTCGCCGGTCTCCTTCGACCTGACGGTGACCGCGCTGTGGACCCCGCTGGTGGTCGGCGGCTGCGTGCACCTGGCCGCCCTGGAGGAGGACCCGCTGACCTCGGCCGCGCTCGCCGAGCAGCCGGTGACCTTCCTCAAGGCGACCCCGAGCCACCTGCCGCTGCTGGCCGCGCTGCCCGACGCGTTCTCGCCCGCCGGGGAACTGCTGCTCGGCGGCGAGGCGCTGACCGGCGCGGTGGTCGCCGACTGGCGGCGCCGGCACCCGGACGCCACCGTGGTCAACGTGTACGGGCCGACGGAGGCGACGGTCAACTGCACCCAGTACCGGATCGCCCCCGGCGAGCCGCTGGCCGACGGCGCGGTGCCGATCGGCCGGCCGTTCGCCAACACCCGGGCGTACGTGCTCGACCCGCAGCTGCGGCTGGCCGCCCCCGGCGTCTCCGGCGAGCTGTACGTCGCCGGTGCCAGCCTGGCCCGCGGCTACCTCGGCCGCCCCGGGCTGACCGCCGAGCGCTTCACCGCCGACCCGTACGGCCCGCCCGGCAGCCGGATGTACCGCACCGGCGACCTCGCCCGCTGGACCGCGGACGGCCAGCTGGTCTACCTCGGCCGCGCCGACGACCAGGTGAAGCTGCGCGGCTTCCGGATCGAGCCCGGCGAGATCGCCGCCGCGCTGACCGGCCGTCCGGACATCGTCTCCGCCGCCGTGGTGGTGCGCGAGGACGTCCCCGGTGACCAGCGCCTGGTCGGCTACGTCGTCCCGGCGGCCGGCCCGCTGGACGGCTCCGCGATCCGGGCCGCGCTCGGCCGGACGCTGCCCGCCTACATGGTGCCGTCCGCGCTGGTCGAGCTGGAGCGCCTGCCGCTCACGCCCAACGGCAAGCTGGACCGTCGCGCCCTGCCCGTACCGGACGCGGCCCCGTCGCTGCCCGGGCGCGCACCGCGGACGGCGCTGGAGAAGGAGCTGTGCGCCGCCTTCGCGGAGGTGCTCGACGTCCCGGTGGTCGGGGTCGACGACGGCTTCTTCGACCTCGGCGGCCACTCCCTGCTCGCCGCCCGGCTGATCGCCCGGCTGCGCGGGACCACCGGGGCCGACCTGGGCATCCGCGCCCTGTTCGAGGCGCCCACCGTCGCCCGGCTGGCCGAGCGGGTCACCGCCGGCGCGGCGGGGACGCTCACGCGGTCGGACGACTTCGCCCCGCTGCTGCCGCTGCGCGCGGAGGGCACCCTGCCGCCGCTGTTCGCCGTCCACCCGGCGGCCGGCATCGCCTGGGTGTACTCCGGCCTGCTGCGCGAACTGGAGCCCCAGCGCCCGCTGTACGGCCTCCAGGCCCGCTCGCTGACCGGACCGGACGGCGCGCCGGCGACGCTCGCCGAGATGGCCGGGCAGTACCTCGCGCTGATCCGCGAGGTCCAGCCCGAGGGTCCGTACCACCTGCTGGGGTGGTCGTTCGGCGGCACGGTCGCGCACGAGATCGCCGTCCGGTTGCGCGAGCGGGGCGAGCAGGTCGCGCTGCTGGCCCTGCTCGACAGCTACCCGGCTCCGCGCCCCCAGGACGGCCTGACGGATGATCAGCAGGCGCTGGCGGATCTTCTTGACTCGCTAGGTCACCCGGTGCAGACTGGCGCCGTTGAGGCGCTCACGCCAGAGCGGGCGCTGGACCTGCTCAGGGCGCGACAGAGCCCGCTCGCCGAGCTGACGCCCGGACAACTGGTGGACCTGGCCCGCGGGTTCGTCCGGAACCTGGACCTGGCGAGCCGGTTCACGCCCCGCCGGTTCGACGGCGACCTGCTGTTCTTCACCGCCACGGCGGACAAGTCGGCCGACGACCCGACCGCCCACGACTGGGCGGCGCACATCACCGGGACGGTCCACGACCACCCGGTGGACTGCGAGCACGGCGCGATGACCCGTCCGCAGCCGATCGGCCGGATCGGCTCGGTGCTCGCCGCCGAGCTGCGCCGGACCGCGACCGGCTGAACCCCGCAACCCGCCGGGCCGGTCACCCGCGGCCGGCCCGGCTCCGCCCCGCTCCACCGAGAGGAACGCCCGATGAGCACCAACCCGTTCGAGAACGCCGACGGCAGCTACCTGGTCCTGGTGAACGAGGAGGGGCAGCACTCCCTCTGGCCGGTCACCGTGGCGGTCCCGGCCGGCTGGGACACCGCCTTCGGCCCCGACAGCCGCCAGTCCGCCCTCGACCACATCGAGGCCAACTGGACGGACCTGCGCCCGCGCAGCCTGGCCGAGCACGCCTGACCGGCGGACGCCCGACCGGCGCACGCCCGGCCCGCACGAGGGGCCGGGCCACCGAGGAGAGAACGATGAGCGAGCGAAACGAGGCCGGCCGATGAGCGCCACCGACACCGACCCGGAGACCGGCCGACCCGGCGTGCCGGAGCGGCTGCGAAACCCGTGGGTGGCGATGTTCGCCATCTGCTTCACCCAGGCGGTGGTCCTGCTGGACACCACGGCGGTGAACGTGGCCGTGCCCTCGCTGGCCGAGGGCCTGGGCGCCGGCGTCGACCAGGTGCTCTGGATGATCAACGCCTACCTGCTCTCCTACGCGGTGCTGCTGGTCACCGGCGGCAGGCTGGGCGACCTGTACGGCCCGCGCAGGATGTTCCTGATCGGCCTGGCCGTGTTCGTCCTCTCCTCGGCGGCCTGCGGCATCGCGCAGACACCCGGCCAGGCGATCGCGGCCCGCGTCCTCCAGGGTGTCGGCGGCGCGCTCCAGACCCCGCAGGCGATGGCCGTCATCACCCGGATGTTCCCGGCCGACCGGCGCGGCGCCGCGATGGGCGTCTGGGGCTCCTTCGCGGGGATCGTCGCCGCCGCGGGACCCACCCTCGGTGGCTTCCTGGTCTCCTGGCTCGGCTGGCGGGGCATCTTCTACATCAACATCCCGGTCGGGGTGATCGGCGCGATCCTGGTGCTGACCTTCGTCCCGGCCCTGGAACCGAACCGCAAGCACCGGATCGACGTCCTCGGCTCGGTCCTGCTCACCGTCGCCGTGTTCTGTGTGGTGTACGGCCTGATGGAGGGCGAGTCCCACCACTGGGGCCCGCTCTGGGGGCCGCTCACCGTGCCGATGCTGATGGTGATCGGCGTGGTGGTGCTCGGACTCTTCCTGATGGTCGAACGGGGCCGGCAGGACCGCGACCCGCTGGTGCCGTTCGCGATCCTGCGGGACCGCAACTTCACCGTGATGGCCGTGGTGGTGGGCGCGCTGCCGTGCGGCCTCGGCGGCATGCTCCTGCTCACCCCGCTCTACCTCCAGGAGGTGCAGGAGTTCAGCGCCTTCCAGGCCGGTCTGCTGATCGCCGTCGCCCCGCTGGTCTCGATCTTCGCCGCGCCGTACTCCGGCCGGTTCTGCGACCGCTTCGGCGGCAAGTACGTGATGGTGGCGGGTCTCACCCTCTTCGCGGTCGGGATCGCGCTGCTGGCGGCCCTGATCCGCGCCGACTCCGGCTGGACGGCGCTGCTGCCCGGCCTGGTCTTCGTGGGCCTCGGCATGGGCGTGGCCTACGCCCCGGCCGGGGTGGTCGCCTTCGAGAAGATCGAGCCCGCCATGTCCGGCGCCGCGTCGGGCCTGTTCAACACCACCCGGCTCTGCGGCAGCCTGCTCGGCAGCGCCTCGGTGGGCGCGCTCCTGCAGGCCCGCCTCGTCGGCGGCGACACGACCGGCGCCGTCCGCGCCACCTACCTGCTGCCGGTCGGCTTCCTCGTGGCCGGTGCGCTGGTCACCCTGCTGGTCCGGCGCTCGCGGCCGGCGGCCGCGGACGCCGGCGACGGTCCCGCCGGCGCGGCGCCTGCGCGGGCCACCAGCGGGAGCGGCAAGTCCTGACCGTCCGGCACCGCCCAAGCACGACCGACTTCCACCGGAGCTCCAGGCTCCGCCGGGCCACCGGCACCCGCCCGGGCCCGCATTCACCTTCGCCAGGGGGGCAAGGCAGTGCACTTCAGTCTCTTCTACTTCGCGGACGGCCAAGGTCGTGGACGGGAGCAGTACCGGCTGCTGCTGGAGGGCGCGCGGTTCGCGGACGCCCACGGCTTCAGCGCGGTCTGGACGCCGGAGCGGCATTTCCACGAGTTCGGCGGCCAGTACCCCAACCCGGCGGTCATCGGCGCGGCGCTGGCCTCCGTCACCGAGCGGATCGGCATCCGGGCCGGCAGTGTCGTGGGCCCGCTGCACCACCCGGTGCGGATCGCCGAGGAGTGGTCGGTGGTCGACAACCTCTCCGAGGGCCGGGTGGGCCTCTCCTTCGCCTCCGGCTGGCACGCCAACGACTTCGTCCTGCGCCCGGAGAACTACGCCGGCCGCAAGGAGGTGCTGATCGAGACCATCGACACGGTCCGGCGGCTGTGGCGCCAGGAGGAGGTCACGCTGCCGAACGGTGACGGCAACCCGGTGGCCGTGCGCAGCTACCCCGCGCCCGTCCAGTCCGAGCTGCCGGTGTGGCTCACCAGCGCGGGCAGCCCCGACACCTTCCGGCAGGCCGGTGAGCAGGGCCTCGGCCTGCTCACCCACCTCCTCGGCCAGGACCTGGAGGACCTGGCCAAGAAGATCGCCGCCTACCGCGCCGCCCTGCCCGGGGGCGCCGGGGGAGCGGCGGGCCAGGTGGCGCTGATGCTGCACACCTTCCTCGGCACCGACCGCGACGCCGTCCGGGAGACCGTCCGCCGGCCCTTCACCGACTACATCCGCAGCTCGATCGGCCTGATCATGAAGGCGGCCGGGGACATCCTGCCGGGCGTCAACCCGGACGAACTCGACGCGGACGACCTGGAGTTCCTGGTCGAGCGCTCCTTCGACCGGTACTTCGACACCGGCGGCCTGTTCGGCACCGTCGAGGACGGCCTGGCCACCCTGGAGCGCCTCGACGCGCTCGGCATCGACGAGGTGGCCTGCCTGATCGACTTCGGGGTGGACCCCGACCAGGTGCTGGCCGGACTGGAGCACCTGGACCGTCTCAAGGACGCCTGGGCCGCGCGCGGGGCGGGATCGTGAACCTCCTGCTGGTCACCGGCACCGTCGCCGGAACGTCCAGCTGCCACGCGCTCACCCGGCTGATCGGCGAGCGGGCCGAACTCACCGGACAGCTCACGGCCGGTGAGCTCGACCGGTCGCTGCTGGCGCTGCCCCCCCTCGACGCGGACCGCTACCGCAGCGGCGAACTGCTGCGGGAACCGGCGGTCGACCGGCTGTACAAGGAGGTGGCCGCCGCCGACGCCGTCGTGCTGGCCACGCCGGTCCAGCACGGCAGCCTCTCGGGGGTGCTCAAGAACCTCCTGGACCACCTGCCGGACGGCTCGCTCGCCGACCGGCCCGTCCTGGTCGCGGCCACCGCGACCAGCCTGCACAACGCCTCCGGCGCCTGCGACCACCTGCGGACGGTGGTCCGGGCCCTGGACGGCTGGGCGGTGCCCACCCACCTGGTGGCGCAGCGCAGCGACCTCGCCGACCCGGTGGCCCGTGCGGCGCTCACCGCCCGGATCGACGTGGCGGTGGCCGAACTGGCCCGGTTCGCCTCGGCCCTGGGGCCGGCGGTCCGCTGACCCCGGGGCCGTGCGCCCGTACCGCGTTCACCGGCCGGTGCCGGGGTCGAGAGGACCCCGGCACCGGCCGGATCGCCGTCCGTCCTTCGCCGTCCGCCGCCTGCTGCCCGCCCCGCTCTAGGACGGCCCCGGGCGGCGAAGGCTCAGCGGACGGAGGTCGGTCCAGTGCGCCTCGACGTAGGACTCGCAGGCGTCCTCGGTGCCGGTGAAGCCGGCCGGGTGCCAGCCGGCGGGCACGGGGAGATCGGCGGGGAAGAGCCCGTGCTGCAGCTCGTCGTTGACCAGCACGGTCCAGTGCGCGGCGGGGCGGTCGTCCACGGGTGCTCCAGGCGAAGTCGGGGAGTCGGGCGGGTCGGCGGGTCGGGGGGGCCGGGGATCGGGGGCCGGGCGGGTCGTCAGCGGAAGCCGCCGTCGATGCGGAGGACCTCGCCGGTGATGTAGGCGGCCCGGTCGGACACGAGGAAGGCGATCAGCTCGGCGACCTCCTCGGGACGGCCGAGCCGGCGCAGCGAGACCTGTTCGAGGGCGCGTCCGACGGCCTCGTCCGGTAGCCGGGCCACCAGATCGGTGTCGATGTAGCCGGGGGCCACCACGTTCGCCCGGATGCCGAACCGGCCGACCTCCTGGGAGAGGGACTTGGTGAACCCGATGATGCCGGCCTTGGTCGCCGCGTAGTTGCTCTGCCCGGCGTTGCCGCAGATGCCGGCGACCGAGGAGAGGTTGACGACGGCGCCGGACCGGCGCAGCACCATGCCGTCGATCACCGCACGGCAGGCGTGGTAGACGCCGCTGAGGTTGACCTGGAGGACGTCCTGCCAGTCCTGGTCCTCCATCAGCAGCAGCGGTGCGTCCCGCAGGATCGCCGCCGAGGTCACCAGGGCGGTGATCGGGCCCAGCGCGTCCTCGGCGCCGTCGACCAGCGCGCCCACCGCGGCGGCGTCGGACACGTCGGCCCGGCGGACGTAGGTGTTGCGGCCGAGGTCCAGCAGCTCCTTCTCCAGGGCCCGGGCGGACTCCGCGTCCGCCCCGTAGCACAGGGCGACGTCGAAGCCGTCCCGGGCCAGCCGCAGTGCGGTGGCGCGGCCGATCCCACGTGTCCCACCGGTGATCAGAGCCACCGGCCCGGCCGTCCTGGTCATCGTGTTCCCCTCTCCTGTCGGGTGCGGTGCTCGGTCTGCCCGGCCGAGTCCGGGGCGGGGGGTCGCGGTGCCGTGCGCTGCCGGACCAGGCGCCTCAGCTCGGCGATCCCGAGCTCCGGCCGCTGCGCCAACAGTTCGAGCAGGAACGGCCACTGGCGCATCATCACGGCCATCGCCCGCGGCTCGATCCGCTCCGGGGAGTACAGCCACAGGCCGCGCAGGCCGCCGTCGGACTCGTGCATCATCAGGTACAGGTCGGCGTTGTGCGGCCGCATCTCGGTGATCAGCTCGGGGATCACCCCGTCGTCGCCGACGTTCAGGTTCAGCGGCGCCGACTTGAGGCCGTGCAGGTCCAGCGGCTCACCCGCGACGTTGAGCAGGTTGAACAGCAGCCGCAGCGGGTTGCGGTCCTCCCCGGCGTCCCGGCGGAGCCGCCGCAGCGGCACCTCCTGGTGCAGGTGGGCGTCCAGCACGCCCGCGCGGACCGCGGTGATCAGGTCCCGGACGGTCGCGTCCGGCGAGGGCCGGGGGCGCACCACCACCGGGTTGATGAAGAAGCCGATCATCTGCTCGGTCTCCGGGTGCTCCCGCCCGGCCAGCGGGAAGCCCACGGCGAGGTCGCCGTCCGCCACCCCGCCGTCCGCGCCGCCGCGGTCCGGGCCGCCGTCGGCGTAGGTCTGGAGCAGCAGGTGGAACGCCGAGAGCAGCACGATGAAGAGGGTGACGCCCTCCCGCTGCGCGGCGTCCCTCAGAGCCCCGGTGACGGCCGGCTCCAGGACGAAGCCGGTGGTGAACCCCTCCGCCGCGCCGGCCTTCTGGTGCTCCGGCGCCTCGAACCTCGGCAGCGGTGGCAGACCGTCCAACAACCGCTCCCAGTAGGCGACGTGCTCGTCCAGCGCGCCGTCGGCCAGCCGCCGCCGCTGCCACGCCGCCCAGTCCGGGTACTGGACCATCGGCTCGGGCAGCGTGGACTCCCGGCCCAGGACCCGTGCGGCGTACAGCTCGCGCAGTTCGCGCCCGAGCAGCGCGTAGGACCACAGGTCGACCACGATGTGGTGCAGCACCAGCACCAGCACCCACTCGTCCGGGGCGGTGGCGACCAGGGTGCCCCGGACCAGCGGCCCCCCGGCCAGGCTGAACGGGCGGCTCACCTCCGCCTCGACCAGCCGCCGCAGCTCCTCCTGCCGGGCCTGCTCCGTCCCGGCCCGCAGGTCCGCGGTGGCCAGCGGCCAGCCCCCGACCGGATCGACCAGCTGCCGCCACTCCCCGGCGCCGTCGTCGACGATCCTGGTCCGCAGCGCCTCGTGGCGCCGCACGATCTCGTCCAGGCCGTGCCGCAGCGCCTCCCGGTCGAGCTCTCCGCTCAGGACGGTCGCGGTGATGACGTTGTGGTGCGCCTCGTCCGGGTCCACGGGCTGGTACATGATGTCCAGCTGGGCGAAGGACAGCGGGACGCCCCTGCGCCGGTCGGCCGGCGGGACGGCGCCGCCCCGCCGGTCGCCCCGGCCGAGGTGCCGGTTCCGGCGCCGGTCCGTCGGAGCGGGCCGGGCGACCGGCGGACCGCCCGCCCCTGGCAGGGCGGCGCAGGCGGCGACCGCCCGCAGGGCGGCGAACCAGGTCCCGGCCAGCTCGCGCACGTCCCGCTCGTCCAGCAGGTCGTCCGCCCAGGTCCAGCCGGCCGCCAGCTGCGGGCCCCCGGGGCCGTCGTAGGTGACCGCGTTCAGCTCCAGCGGGTGCGCGAGCAGGGTGACCTCCGCCTCGTCCCCGCCCGGGGCGGCTCCGGCGTCGGCCGTGACCGGTGCCCAGGGCGCGCCCTGCCCGGTGCCGGTGAAGCGCCCGAGGTAGTTGAAGGCGACCTCGGGGACGGGGAGCGCGGCCAGCGCGGCGGCGGTGTCCGGATTGAGGTGCCGCAGCAGGCCGAACCCCAGACCGTCGCCGGGCAGGGCGGCCAGCTGCTCCCTGATCCGGACCACGGCAGCGGCCAGCTCCGTCCCGGACTCCTCCACCTGGGCCCAGCCCAGCGGGCCGGAGGCGAGCCGGACCGGCTGGACGCCGGTGAACCAGCCCACGGTGCGGGACAGGTCGACCCCGGGCGCGAGGTCCTCGTGCCGGCCGTGGCCCTCCACGTCGACCAGCACCCCGCCGTCCGGTGCGCCGGGGCCGGGCCCGCCCCGGCGGTGGCGCCACTCCTCCAGGGCGATCCCGAAGGCGGCCAGGAGCACGTCCTGGACTCCGGTGTGGAAGGCCCCGGGGACCCGCCCCAGCAGGGGCGCGGTGTCGTCCGGCGGCAGGGTCAGGACCAGCCGCCCGATGCCGGTCCCGGCCCGGGCGACTGGTCCGTTCCCGGCGGGTCCGTTCCCGGCGGGTCCGACGGCGGCCGGTCCGCTCCCGGGCGGTGCGTTCTCCGGCCGGCGGGCCAGGAGCGGCGGGGCGCCGGCCAGCAGCCTCGTCCATTCCGGGAGCTCGGCGACGCGGTCCGGGGCGACCGCGTCGGCGGCCAGCAGGCCGGCCCAGCGGCGCACCGAGGTCCCCACGGGAGCCAGCACCACCGGCCGCCCCGCGAGCACCGCCTCACCGGCGACCCGCAGGTCCGGCAGCAGGATCCGCCAGGACACCCCGTCCACCACCAGGTGGTGGAGCACCAGCAGCAGCCGCCCCGGTTCGCGCGGCCCGGCGTCGAACCAGACCGCCCGGAGCACCACCCCGGCGACGGGGTCCAGCAACCCGCGGGCCACGGCCGCGTGTCCGGCGACCCGCGCCCGCAGCCCTGCCTCGTCCGGTACGGTCCCGCCCGGCCCGGTGACGTCCACCCGGTGCAGCCGGTCCTCGACCCGCACCGAGCCGTGCGGCCCGGCCAGGAGCGACCAGCTGCCGTCCGGCCGGACGGTCAGCCGGGAGCGCAGCACGTCGTGGTGGTCGACCAGCGCCTGCAGCACCGCGGTCAGCTGCCCCCGGCCGGTGCCCGGGGGGACCGCGACCACCGCCTCCTGGCTGAACCCGTCGATCGGGGTGTCCAGCCCGCGCAGCCACTCGACGATCGGGGTGGGGGCGATCTCGCCGGTCCCGACGTCCTCGGGACCCTCCGCCGCCTCCGCGTCGGTGGCCACCGTGGCCAGGCCGGCGACGGACTGGTGGGCGAACACGTCCCGCACGGTGACCGTCAGCCCGGCGGTCCGGGCCTGGGAGACGACCTGGATCGCCTGGATGCTGTCGCCGCCCAGGTCGAAGAACCTGTCCCCGGTCCCGACCTCGGGAAGCCCCAGCACCTGCGCGTAGATCCCGCACAGGGTCTCCTCGACCGGCGTGCGGGGCCGCCCGGAACCGGGCGCCGCCGGGAAGTCGGGAGCCGGCAGCCGCTCCCGGTCCACCTTGCCGTTGGCAGTGAGCGGCAGGTCGTCGAGGACCACCACCGCGGCCGGGACCAGGTACGGCGGCAGCCGGCGGGCGAGCGCGGCCCGTACGGCCGCGGGATCCGGCCGCGCCGCCGGGCGCGGGACCACGTAGCCGACCAGGATCCGGGTGCCGGGCCGGTCCTCACGGACCGTCACCACGGCCCGGGCGATCCCCGGCAGGGCGGCCAGGGCGGTCTCGATCTCGCCCGGCTCGATCCGGAAGCCGCGCACCTTCACCTGGTGGTCGGTCCGGCCGAGGAAGTCCAGCTGCCCGTCCGCCCGCCACCGCACCAGGTCCCCGGTGCGGTACATCCGCGCCCCGGGCGGCCCGTACGGGTCCGGGAGGAAGCGGCGTGCGGTCAGGCCGGGCCGGCCCAGGTAGCCCCGGGCCAGCCCGGAGCCGGCGACGTACAGCTCGCCCGGGACACCGACCGGCACCGGGCGCAGCCCCTCGTCCAGGACGCGCACCCGGGTGTTGGCGATCGGCCGGCCCACGGGCGGGACGCCGCCGCCCGACAGCGGCCCGGTCATGGTGGCGCACACGGTGACCTCGGTCGGGCCGTACGCGTTGACCATCCGGCGCCCGGCCGACCAGCGGGCGGCCAGCCCGGCCGGGCAGGCCTCGCCGGCGACCACCAGGGACAGCCCGGCGGGCAGTCCCCCCTCCGGTACGGCCGCCAGCACGCTGGGCGGCAGGGTCACGTCCGTGACGCCGTACGCGGCGCAGGTCCGGGCCAGCGGCTCGCCCGGGAGCAGCTCCTCCTTCGGGAGCACGATCAGCGCGGCGCCGGACAGCAGCGCGTCGCACCGCTCCGCCACCGAGGCGTCGAAGCTCGGCGAGGCGAACTGCAGCAGCCGGCTGCGCCCGTCCAGCCCGAAGCCCTCGGTCTGGGCCGCGACCAGCGCGGGGATCCCGGTGTGGGTGACCACCACGCCCTTGGGCGTCCCCGTCGAGCCGGAGGTGTAGATGACGTACGCGGCGTGCGCCGGGGTCAGGGGTTCCGCGCGGTCGGCGTCCCCGGGCGCGGTGGCGGGGCGGGCGTCGAGCTCCCGGAGCACCTCCGGCCGGTCCAGGAGCAGGAGCGGGACGCCGGTGTCCGGGAGCACGCCGCTCAGCTCCCCGGTGGTGAGCAGCAGGACCGGGCCGGCGTCCCGGAGCAGGAGGGCGATCCGCTCCGGCGGGTAGTCCGGGTCGACGGGCAGATAGGCGGAGCCCGCCTTGACCACGGCCAGCATCGCGACCACCGACCGGGCCGAGCGGGGCAGGGCCACCGCCACCGGCCGGTCCGGACCCGCGCCGCGGTCGATCAGCAGCCGGGCCAGGCGGTTGGCCTCCGCCTCCAGCCGGGCGTACGTCAGCTCCCGCTCGGCGTCGACCACCGCGGTGCTGTCCGGGGTGCGGGCCACCTGGGCCTCGAACAGCTGCGGCAGGGTGGCCGACGGCAGGTCGCGGTCGGTGTCGTTCCACTCGGTCAGCAGCCGGTGCCGTTCGCCGGGGGTGAGCAGGTCCACGGCGCCGATCGGCACGTCCGGGGCGGCGCAGACCGCCAGCAGCAGACGGCGAAGCCGGTCGGCCAGGACCTCGACGGTGTCCGGGTCGAAGACGTCGGCGTTGTACTCGACCACGCCGTCGATCCCGGCCGGTGCGCCGGCGCCGGGGCCGGGGCCGCGTCGCCCGGTCAGCGCGAACACCAGGTCCATCCGGGCGGTGCCGGTGCTCACCGGCACGACCTCCTCGGCCAGGCCCGGCAGGCCGAGTTCGGCGTCGGGGAGGTTCTGCCAGGCGAGCATGACCTGGAAGAGCGGGTGGTGCGCGGTGGACCGGGCGGGCCGCAGCGCGTCCACCAGGAACTCGAACGGGACCTCCTGGTGGGCGAACCCGTCCAGGCTGCGTTCCCTCACCCGGGCGAGCAGCTCCCGGAAGGTGGGGCGGCCGGACGCGTCCACCCGCAGGACGAGGGTGTTGACGAAGAAGCCGACCAGGTCCTCGGTGGCGGCGTCGGTGCGGCCGGCGACGGTCGCACCGATCGGGAGGTCGTCCCCGCCGCCCAGGCGGTGCAGCAGGGCGGCCAGGGCGGCGTGCACGACCATGAACTCGCTGGTGTCGTGGCGGCGCGCCAGGACGGCGACGGCGTCGTGCAGTCCGGCGTCCCAGCGGAACGCGACCGTGCCGCCGCGGTGGCTCGCCTCGGCCGGGTGCGGCCGGTCGACGGGCAGCGCGATCCGCTCCGGCAGGCCGTCGAGCGCCCGCCGCCAGTGGTCGAGCTGCCGGGCCCGGACGCTGTCCGGATCCTCCGGGCCGCCGAGGAGCCGCCGCTGCCACAGCGTGTAGTCGGCGTACTGGACGGGCAGCGGTGTCCAGTGCGGCGGCCGGCCGGCCAGGCGGGCGGTGTAGGCGGTGGCCAGGTCGCGCCCGAGCAGGGCGACCGACCAGCCGTCCGCGGCGATGTGGTGCACCACCAGGACCAGCGTGTGCCGCTCCGGGCCGTGGACCAGCAGTTCGGCGTGGAGCGGCGCCTGGCGGGCCAGGTCGAAGCGGTACCGGGCGGCGGCGGCCACCGCCTCGTCCGCGCCGGGGCCGGGGACCTCGGTCACGGTCAGCCCGGGGCGTCCGGCCGCGGGGTCGAGGACGTGCTGGCGTGGCACGCCGCCCGTGTCGGGGAACGTGGTGCGCAGCGGCTCGTGTCGGTCGGTCAGGTCCGCCAGCGCCGCCCGCAGCGCGTCCACGTCCAGGGCGCCGGTCAGACGTACCGCCATCGGGATGTTGTAGGTGGCGGAGGGGCCCTGGACGCGGTCCAGGATCCAGAGCCGCTGCTGGGCGAAGGAGAGCGGCAGCTCGGCGGGCCGCGGCCCGGGCCGCAGCGCGGGGCGGGGTTCGGGGCGCGGCGCCGGGGCCGCGCCGTCGTGGCCGACGACCTCGGGGTCAGTGCCGTCGGTGTCGGCGGCGAGGCGGTGGGCCAGGCCGGCCACCGACGGCGTCTCGAACAGCGCGCGGACCTGGACCTCCACGCCCAGGGCGGCCCGGATCTGCGAGACCAGCCGGGTGGCGAGCAGGGAGTGGCCGCCCAGGTCGAAGAAGCTGTCGTGGACGCCGACCGCGGGCACCCCGAGCACCTTGGCGAAGAGCTCGCACAGCGCCTCCTCCCGCGCGTCGCGCGGCGCGACGAAGGCCGGGCCCAGGTCGCGGCGGTCGCCGTCCGGCGCGGGCAGGGCCCTGCGGTCGGTCTTGCCGTTGGGCGTCAGCGGCAGGGCGTCGAGGAGGACGAAGACGGACGGGACCATGTAGGCGGGCAGCCGCGCGGCCAGGGCGGACCGCAGGACGGGGGTGAGCCGGCGGGCCAGGCGGCGCCGGGCGCCGTTGACGTGGCGCGCCGGGTCCTGGTCGCCGGGCGGCGGCCCGGCCGCGGGCGGCAGCCCGACGGCGGGCTCGCCGTCGGCGCCGACGCGGCGGGCGACGAGGTCCAGGGCGCCGTCCGGGCCGTGCCCGGACCAGTCGAGGTCGATCCGGTACCCGGTCCGGTCGGCGAGGGACCACAGCTCCTCCGGGTCCACGGCCCCCTGGGCCGGGGGGACGGGGGAGGCCGGAGGGTCCGCCGGGTCGCCGGCGGGCGCGGCGCCGAGCCGCCCGAGGGCGTCGGCGAGCGCGCGCACGCGGGCGTTGGGCACCCCGCGGACGGCGAGCAGGGACGGCCGCTCCGACGCCAGCCGGTCCTGCAGCGACGCCACGGTGAGCCGCTCGGCCTCCCAGTCCAGCCACGCGAAGTCCGCCCGCGGGGCCGCCTCTGCCTGCGCCTGGGCCTCCGCCCGGGCCCGGGCCTCCGCCGGCGGGTCCGTCCGTGCGGTGGTGAGGACCACGTCGTAGCGGAAGCGGGTCAGCTCGTTGTCGCAGTCGGCCCGCTTGGGCAGCACGCGGACCTCCTCGACGGCGGGGAACCGCCCCGGCAGGGAGGTGAACAGCCGCGGGTCGATCACGAGTTCCTCGTCCTCGTCCACGTGGCGCCGCACCCGCGCGAGCAACCGGTCCGCGGGGAGCCCGGGTTCGGCACGGGACAGCTGGACCGAGAGGTGGAACGACTCCAGCAGCGGCAGGCTGCGGACGTCGCCGAGGAACACCGACCCGCCCGGTGCGAGGCGGGCCAGCGCGGCTTCGACCACCCGCAGCAGGTACCGCTCGTCGGGGAAGTACTGCACCACCGAGTTGAGCACGACCACGTCGAAGAGCCCGTCGGGCAGCCGGTCCAGCCGGTCGGCCGCGCAGCGGTGGAGTTCGACCCGGCCGAAGGGGTGACCGGGGGCGTCGACGGCCGTCCTCAGGCCCGCGAGCGCGACCTCGGAGATGTCGGTGCCCCAGTACCGTTCGCAGTGCGGCGCGACCCGTTGCAGGATCAGCCCGGTGCCGCACCCGATCTCCAGCACCGAGCGGGGACGCAGGCCGAGCACGCGCTCCGCGGTGCGGTCGGCCCACTCGCGCATCTCCCCGGCCGGGATCGGTTCGCCGGTGTAGCTGCTGTTCCACCCGCGCAGGTCCTCGACGGGGATCGGTGCCGGCGCGGGGGAGCCGGCGCCCGCGAGGCCGGCGGGGGAGCGCCCGGGGCCGTCGGTGCCGGTGGGCGGCCGGCTGCCGTCCTCCTCGTCGTAGGCGGTGTCCCAGATCCGGCGCCACTCGTCGACCTGGTCCGGCCACTCCTCCGCCGGGCCGGAGCCGTCGTCGACGGCGGGCACCACGTACGCCACCAACCGCTGGTCACCGGGGACGTCCTCGCGGACCGTCACCACCGCGACCCCGACCTCCGGCCGCCGGGCCAACTCGCTCTCGACCTCACCGAGTTCGATCCGGAACCCGCGCAGCTTCACCTGGTGGTCCAGCCGGCCCAGGAACTCGATGCCGCCGTCACGCCGCCGGCGCACCAAGTCCCCGGTGCGGTACAGCCGCTCCTGCGGCCCGGCCCCGAACGGGTGCGGGACGAACCGTTCGGCGGTCAGCCCGGGCAGACCCAGGTAGTCCCGGGCCAGCCCCGCGCCGCCGATGTACAGCTCACCGGGGACACCGGCCGGCACCGGACGGCCCCGGTCGTCGAGCACGTGCAGTTCGGTGTTGGCGATCGGCTCGCCGATCGAGATCGGGCCCTCGCCCACCTCGGCCACCGCCGACCAGATCGTCGTCTCGGTGGGGCCGTACATGTTCCACAGCGTCACGCCGGTGGCCAGCAGCCGCCGGGCCAGCTCGGCCGGCAGCGCCTCGCCCCCGGCCAGCACCCGCAGACCCGGTGCGCCCGGCCAGCCCGAGTCCAGCAGCATCCGCCAGGTGGACGGCGTCGCCTGCATCACGGTGGCCCCGGAGGCGGTCAGCAACCGGGACAGCCGCTCGCCGTCGGCGACCGCCTCGCGTTCGGCGACCACCACCCGCGCGCCCTCGGCCAGCGGCAGCAGCAGCTCCAGCAGCGAGATGTCGAAGGAGTGCGTGGTGACCGCGAGCAGCGTCTCGTCCGGCCCGATGCCCGGCCGTTCCGCCATCGAGTACAGGAAGTTGCCGAGCGCCCGGTGCGGGATCCGGACCCCCTTCGGCTGCCCGGTCGAGCCGGAGGTGTAGATCACGTAGGCGAGGTCCTGCTCGGCCACCGGCTCGTCGAGGCCGTGCTCGGGCTCGACGAGGAGCCCGTCGTGGAGCTCGTCCAGGCACAGCACCTCGGCGCCGGTCCCGGGCAGCCGCTCCGCGACCGCCCGCCGGGTGAGCAGCACCGGCAGCCCGGAGTCGGCCAGCACGAAGGCGATCCGGTCCGGCGGGAACTCCGGGTCCAGCGGGACGAAGGCACCGCCGGCCTTCAGCACGGCCAGCATCGCCACCACCAGCTCGACCGAGCGCTCCGTGCAGATGCCGACCGGCACGTCCCGGCCGACACCGTGCCGCTTCAGCCGGTGGGCCAGCCGGTTGGAGCGCCGGTCCAGTTCGGCGTAGCTCAGCGCCTCCCGGCCGCAGCGGACGGCCTCGGCGGCCGGGGTGCGGGCGGCCCGGTCTTCGAAGCGACGGTGGGCGAACCCCGGGTCGGGCCACTCCCGGCGGGTGTCGTTCCACCGGTCGCGCAGCCGCCGCTCCTCCTCCGCCGCGAGCATCGGCACCTGCCCCACCGGGAGGTCCGGATCGGCGAGCAGGTTCTCGACCAGCAGCCGGAGGTGGCCGGACAGCTGGTCGACGGTGGCCGCGTCGAACAGGTCGCTGTTGTAGTCGAACCGCCCGCTCAGACCCTCCGGGCGGTCGAAGACCTGGAGCTCTAGGTCGAACCGGGCGGCGGTGCTGTCCACCTCCAGCGGTTCCAGGCGCAGCCCCGCGGCGTCGAAGGAGGGCATGGCGATGTTCTGGAAGACGAAGGAGACCTGGAAGACCGGGGAGCGGGACAGGTCCCGCTGCGGGTGCAGCTCCTCCACCAGCCGCTCGAACGGCAGCTCCTGGTGCGCGAAGGCGCCCAGGCACACCGGCCGTACCCGGCGCAGGAGTTCCCGGAACGTCGGGGCGCCCGACAGGTCCGTCCGCAGCGCCAGCGTGTTGGCGAAGTACCCGATCAGCCGCTCGACCTCGGGACGGCCCCGGTTGGCGACCGGCACCCCGACGACGACGTCCTCCTCGCGGGTGTAGCGGTGCAGCAGGACCTGGAAGGCCGCGAGGAGCGTCATGAAGGGCGTGACCCCCTCGCTCCGGCTGAACGACCGCACCCGGTCCATCAGGTGCGCGGGGAGGGCGAACGGCCGCGAACCGCCCCGGGTGCTGCGGACGGCGGGCCGGGGGCGGTCGGTGGGCAGCTCCAGGGCCGCGGGCGCCCCGGCGAGGGCCTGCTTCCAGTACTCCAGCTCGGCCGCCGCCCCCTCGCCGTCGAGCCGCCTGCGCTGCCACACCGCGTAGTCGGCGTACTGGACCGGCAGTTCGGGCAGCGCGGCCTCGGTGCCGGTGGCGTACGACCCGTAGAGGGTGACCAGCTCGTCGAGGAAGACCGAGGTGGACCAGAGGTCCCCGGCGATGTGGTGGATGGTGAGCAGCAGGACGTGCTCGTCCGGGGAGAGGCGCAGGAACCGCATCCGCAGCAGCGGGCCGGCCTCCAGGTCGAACGGGCGGGAGAACTCCTCCTGGGCCAGGGCGCGGATCCCGGCCTCCCCGTCCGGCCCGTGCAGGTGCTCGCAGGGCACGACGGTGAGCTCGGGCGCGGAGCCCTCGGTGACCACCTGCACGGGCTCGCCGTCCACCTCGCGGAAGGTGGTGCGCAGCGCCTCGTGGCGCCGGGCGATCTCCCGGACGGCGCGCTGCCAGAGGTCGAGGTCCAGCGGGCCGCGTACCCGGGTCGCGCCGGAGACGTTGTAGGCGGTGTCCCCGGGCGTCAACTGGTCGAGGAACCACATGCGTTGCTGCGGGAACGACGCGGGGAAGCGGTGCTGCCGCCGCCTCGCCGCCGGCGGCCGGGCGGTCTGCTGGGGAGTGGTCTGCTGCGGCGGTGCGGCCTGCTGGGGGGCGGGCCGCTGCCCGGCCTTCCTCCGGCGCAGGTGCTCGGCCAGCAGGGCCCTCTTCTCGGCGGCCGAGAGGGTGGCGGGGTCGGGGGTGGTCATCGCGCGTCCGTCCTCGTGTGTCCGGTGGCCGGCCTGCTCTCGCTCGCTCATGCCCGGTCCTCCCGGGCCCCGAGGTCGTCCGGCTCCTCGGCGAGCAGTGCCCGGAGCTGCGCCTCGACCTCGTCGTCGGACAGGTCGTCCAGCCCGTCCAGCCCGTCCAGCTCGTCGAGCTCGTCGAGCCCGTCCAGCTCGTCGAGTGCGTCCGGTTCGTCGAGTGCGTCGAGGTCGCCGGGCCCGGTGAGGTCCGCCTCGTCGCGGCTCAGGATCTCGATCGCGTCCCCGTCGCGGCCGTTCCCCGCGCCCTCGCCGCCGGTCGCGGCCAGCAGCCCGACGGTGTGCGCGACGGTGGGGGTCTGGAAGAAGTCCCGCAGGTCGAGTTCGGTGCCGAACCGGCTCTGGATCCTGCTGTTGATCTGCACGGCCGCCAGCGAGTGGCCGCCCAGGGCGAAGAAGTCGTCGTCGACGCCGACCTCCTCGACGCCCAGGACCTCCCGCCAGACCGCCGCGACCGCCTCCTCCTGCTCGGTGGCCGGGGCCAGGAACGGGGTGGGGAGGTCGGGCCGCGGATGGGTGCCGCCCAGTGGCGCCAGCAGGTCGATCTCCCGCGCGAGGAGGGCGGGGGTGATCGACCGGGCCAGCCGGCGGAGCGCGCCGAAGTCCTTCGGCGTGACCACCAGGTGGGCCGGGAGTACGGGTTCCGCGAGGATCCGGGCGAAGGCCGCCCGGCCGTCCTCCTCGGCGAGGCCCTCGCCGAGCGCCCGCAGGGTCCCCGCTCCGGCGGGTGCCTCCCCGGGGCCGGCCGCCGAGGGGCCCGCCGTCGAGGCGTCGGCCGGCCCGGCCGTCGGTCCGGTGCCGGTGTCGGCGCCGGTCTCCGTCTCCGTCTCCGCCTCGGCCTCGGCCTCGGCCTCCGCGACGGTCTGCCGGAGCTGCTCCAGCAGGGCCTCGACGTCGTTGATCCGCTTGACCGTGAAGTCGGTCACCTGGACCAGCAACCGGCCGTCGGGGTCGAGGAGTTCGAGGTCGCAGGTGAGGGTCTCGCCGGACGACCCGTCGGGTTGCCGGATCTCCACGCCGACCAGCACGGTACCGGTCAGCGGGTGCAGGACCCGCAGGCTGCGGTAGGTGAGCGGGAGGTAGTACGGGTCCTGCGCGTGCAGCCGGAAGACCCCGCCCGCCATGTCGAGCAGGGCCGGGTGCAGCGGGTAGCCGTCCAGGTCGGCCAGGAAGGCGTCGTCCAGCCGGAGGGTGGCGAGCATCCGCCGGCCGCCTGTCCGGATGGTCTTCAGCACCTGCCAGCGCGGCCCGAACCAGAACCGGAGCGGTCCGCCGCCCTCCTCGAAGCGCTCCACCCCCAGCCGGCCCCGGATCTCCTCCTCGGTGGACAGGACCTCGGTGACCTCGCAGCGGGCCAGCACCTCGGCCAGGTCGCGCACGGTGTCCGGGCCGCGGTCGTGGAACGTCGCCCAGCCGACGGCGTGCTCCCGCCACCGCGCGCCGTCGCCGGTGCGGCTCCGGACCGTGAAGTGCGGCCGGCCGTCCCGCTCCTCGATCGTGGTGTAGATCGTCCTGGTCCGCCCGTCGGGCACGATCACCGGCGTCATGAACAGCACGTCGTGGAGTTCGATCTCCCGGTCGGCGGCCTGTTCGGCCAGTGCGGCGCGGACCAGTTCGAGGTAGGCCGTGCCCGGGACCAGGCCGTGGCCCATCAGCCGGTGGTCGGCGACGATCCAGTGGTCCGCGGTGTTCAGGTCCGTGGCGTAGGTCCGGGTGGTCCCCTCGGACCCGACCCGGCGGAGCAGCGGGTGTCCGGTGTCCTGCCCGGCCGGGTCGACCGTGCCCGGCCGGGAGAGGAGCCCGGCCGCCATGCCGACGCCCTCCCAGGTGCCCCAGGCGACGGAGGTCACCGGCCTGCCCTGCTGCCGCCTGCTCAGGGCGAAGGCGTCGAGGAAGGCGTTGGCTGCGGCGTAGTCGCTCTGGCCCGGCCCGCCCAGGACGGCGGTGACGGAGGAGCAGAGCAGGAAGAAGTCCAGCGGGTCGTCCTCGCAGAGCCGGTCCAGCAACAGGGTGCCGCGGGTCTTCGCCGCCAGCACCCGGTCCGCGTCCTCGCGCGTCTTCCGCGCGATCATCCCGCTGGACGGGGTTCCGGCCGCGTGCACGACGCCGTTCAACGCGCCGAACGCGGACCGCAGTTCGTCGATCCGGGCGGCGCTCTGCTCCGGGTCGGTCACGTCGGCCCGCAGCACGGCGACCCGGGCGCCGAGCTCCCGCAGCCGGGACAGCCGCCGGATCCGGACGCCGGTCGGGTCCTGCTCCCCGTGCGTCTCCAGCCACGCGGCCCAGTCCTCCTCGGCGGGGAAGTCCGACCGGCCGAGCAGCCCCAGCACGGGAGCCTCGACGCTGCGCGCGAGCTGCTCGGCGAGGGCCAGGCCCACTCCGCCGAGTCCGCCGGTGATCAGGTAGACGCCGCCGTCGCGCAGCGGGGCCACGGCCGGCCGGCCGGCGGTGTCGTCGGAGCCGTCGAGAGCCTCGGAGTCGTTGGTGTCGTCGGGGTCGTCGGGGTCGTCGGAGCCGTCCGCCCCGAGCCGGAACGCATCGAAGTCGCGGACCCACCAGTGCCGTCCGCGCAGGGCCAGTTCGCGTTCCCCGGTGCCACGGACGAGCAGGTCGTGGACGGCGCGGACCGATCCGTCCGGCGGGGCGGCCGGGTCGGTGCCGGTGATGTCCAGCAGGCGGCACTCGACGTCCGGCAGCTCCTGCGGGACGACCGTGCAGGGGCCGGCCAGGGTGGCGTTCTCCGGCTGCAGCGGCTCGTCCCCGGTCACGCTGTGGACGCCGCGGCAGAGGACGTCGATGGTGATCGGCACCGACGGGCGGGCGTCCTCGATGCCCTGGGCCAGCGCGATCAGGCTGTCGAAGCCGACCCGTCGTGCCTCGTCGAGCCGTGCCTCGTCGAGCCGGGCCCCGTCGAGCGCGTCGGCCGGGCCGCCGCCCAGGCTGAACAGGTGCACGATCCGGAGCGCTGCCGCGCCCCGCAGGTCCGGTGAGCGGAGGAGCTCGGCGAAGTGGTCACGGTCGGCCGGGTCCAGTGACCAGGACCGTTCGCCGCGGGAGCGGAGCCCGTCGTCGGCGCCGACCCGGACGACGGAGGCGCCCCCGTCCTCCAACCGCCGGGCCAGGGTGCGGCCGAGGCCGAGGTCGTCGCCCAGCACCACCCAGAGCGGCTCCGGGCCGTCCCCGGGCCGCCGGCCGGCGCTGCGCGGTGCGAGGCGCCGCCAGCCGGGGGTGCGGAACCAGTCGCCGAGCGGCACGGCGGCGCCGTCCGCCGTGCCGTCCGCAGGGGTCGTGGTGGCGGTGGTGGCGACGGGGTCGGGGTCCACCCAGTACCGCTGCCGCTGGAAGGCGTAGCCGGGCAGGCGCAGTACCCGGCGGCCCTCGGACGGCCGGACGGCCGCCCAGTCGACCGGGACGCCGGCGCTCCACAGCGAGCCCAGGGCCTCCAGCAGCCGTACCCGGTCGTCCGTCCGTTCGTGCGGGTGGCGCAGCGAGCCGGTCACGGTCCGGTCGTCGCGCCAGGCGCGGTGCTCGCGCACGAAGTTGCCGAGGGTGTGGCCCGGGCCCACCTCGACCAGGACCCGGGACGGGTCGGCCAGCAGCAGTCCGGCGGCCTCGGCGAAGCGCACGGGCTGCCGCAGGTGACGGCCCCAGTACTCCGGGCTGGTGGCCTGCTCGTCGGTGATCCAGGTGCCGGTCACGTTGGAGCAGAAGGGGATGCGCGGGGGGTTCAGCCGGACCTTGCGGACCTCCTCGACCAGCGGTCCGACGGCGCCGTCCATGGTGGCGGAGTGGAAGGCGTGCGAGGTGTGCAGCCGCCGGCAGGGGATGCCCGCGGCCCTGAGGCGGCGCTCCAGCCCGTCCACCGCGCCGGTCGGGCCGGAGACCACGCTCAGGGCGGTGGAGTTGACCGCGGCCAGGGCGAGGGCGGGACCGTCGCCGTCGTCGCCCAGCCAGGGCGCCAGCTTGTCCTCGGAGAGGAACACGGTGAGCATCGACCCGGCGGGCATCGCCTGGACCAGGCGGCCCCGTGCCGCCACCAGGTGGACGGCGTCCTCCACGGAGAAGACGCCCGCGAGGCAGGCCGCGACGTACTCGCCGACGCTGTGGCCGACCATGGCCTGCGGGTGGACGCCCCAGGCGGACCACTGGCGGGCGAGGGCGTACTCGACCAGGAACAGCGCCGGTTGGGCGAACTCGGTCCGGTTCAGCCGGGCTTCGGCCTCGGCCGCTCCTCCGGGCCGGGGGAAGAGCGAGTCGCGCAGGTCCGCGCCCAGCTCCGCGGCGAACAGCTCGGCGCAGCGGTCGAGTTCGGCGGTGAACACCGGCTCGTGCCGGTACAGGTCGCGGGCCATGTCGACGTACTGGGTGCCCTGGCCGGGGAACAGGAAGGCGACGGGAGCTTCGTCGGCGGCCCCGGCGGTCCCGGCGGTGACGGCGCGCAGTGCGGCGACGGCCTCCGCCCGGTCCCGGCCCACCACGGCCCGGCGCCGACCGAACGCGCGCCGCCGGCGGGCCAGCGTGTGGGCGACGTCGTCCAGGGGTGTGCCGGGGTGCTCCTCCAGGTGGTCGGCGAGCCGGTGCGCGGCCTGCTCGACCGCCTCCGGGGTCCTCCCCGACAGCGGCAGCAGGACCGGACCGGCGGGGGCGCCGGACTCGCGGGAGGGCGTGCGGCGGTCCTCCGGGCCGGCCTCCGCGTCGGCGTCCGGGCTGGGCCGCTCGGCGGGGGCCTCCTCCAGGACCAGGTGCACGTTGGTGCCGCCGATGCCGAACGAGCTGACCCCGGCCCGGCGCGGCCGGGATCCGCGGGGCCACGGCCGCAGCCGGTCGTTGACGAAGAACGGGCCGGACTCCAGGTCGAGTTCGGGGTTGGGCTTGGTGAAGTGCAGCGACGGCGGAATGGCCTCCTGCCGGAGCGCCAGCACGGTCTTGATGAGCGCGGCGACTCCGGCGGCGGCGTCCAGGTGACCGATGTTGCCCTTCACCGACCCGACCGCGCAGTAGCCGGTGGCCGCGGTGTCCTCCCGGAAGGCGCGGGTCAGCGCGGCGATCTCGATCGGGTCGCCGAGCGGGGTGCCCGTGCCGTGGGCCTCCACGTAGTCGACGGTGTCGGCGCCCACCCCGGCCATCGCGAGCGCCTCGGTGATCACCGACGCCTGTCCGTCGACCCCGGGCGCGGTGTAACCCGCCTTCAGTGAACCGTCGTTGTTGACCGCGGAGCCCAGGATGACGGCGTCCACGGTGTCGCCGTCGCGGCGGGCGTCGGCCAGCCGGCGCAGGACCACGACGCCGGTGCCGTTGCCGGGCACGGTGCCGCCCGCCGCGGCGTCGAAGGGGCGGCAGTGCCCGTCCGCCGAGAGGATGCCGCCGGGCTCGTACAGGTGGCCCTGGCGCAGCGGCGAGCCGACCGAGACGCCCCCGGCGAGTGCGAGGTCGCACTCGCCGCCCAGCAGGCTCTGGCAGGCCAGGTGGACCGCCGTGAGGGAGGTGGAACAGGCGGTCTGCACGGTCAGCGCCGGGCCCGTCAGGCCGAGCTTGTACGCGACCCGGGTGGTGAGGAAGTCCTTGTCCCCGGCCAGCAGCGTCTGGTACGGCCCTGCGGCCTCGAAGACCCGGCGGTTGGCCGTCACGTTGTACAGCAGGTAGCTGTTCATGCCGGCCCCGGCGAAGACCCCGATCCGCCCCTCGAAGTCCTCCGGGACGCAGCCGGCGGACTCCAGGGCCTCCCACGCGCACTCCAGGAACACCCGGTGCTGCGGGTCCATGATCTCGGCCTCGCGCGGGCTGTAGCCGAAGAAGGCGGCGTCGAAGCGGTCGGCGCCGTCCAGCGCGCCCTTGGCCCTGACGTAGCCGTCCTGGCTCAGCAGGGCGGGGCTCACCCCCTCGGCCAGGAGCTCCTCCTCCGAGAAGACGGTCACGGACTCCCGGCCCTGTTCCAGGTTCCTCCAGAACGTGTCGACGTCGGGGGCCCCGGGGAAGCGGCCGGCCATACCGACGATGGCTATCTGGTCGAGCTCTTCGGACATCTCCGACATCGGGTCACCTATCGCTCTCGGGAACGGGCGCGGCGTCCGGCCGCCTGTCGCCGCCGGGCGTCGGCCCGCCGGCGGTTCTCCGCGCGCTGGCGCGCATCGGGCCCGGGGGTCGCGGCCGGACCCTCCGGTCGGCTCAGGTACGCGGCCAGCGACGCGACCGTGGGGTGCTGGAACAGCTCGACCATCGAGACCCGGTGTCCGGCGTCCGAGGCGAGCAGCGACCGCAGCTCGGCCATCAGCAGCGAGTGCCCGCCGAGGTCGAAGAAGTTGTCGTGGGCGCCGACCCGCTCGACCCCCAGGACCGCGCACCACAGTCCGGCCAGGGTGTGCTCCAGGCCGGCCGCGGGCGCCGTGAAGCGGGCCCCCGGCTCCGGCCGGCCGCCGCTCGGCTCGGGCAGGGCTGCGCGGTCCACCTTGCCGCTGGGCGTGAGCGGGAGGGCGTCCAGCACCTCGAAGACGGCGGGCACCATGTACGCGGGCAGGTGGCGCCGCAGGTGGCCGGCCAGCTCCGCGGGGTCGGGCGCCCCGGGGCCCCGCGCGGTGAGGTGGGCCACCAGCCGGAGGTCACCGCCCCGGTGCGGGCGGGCGGTCACCACCGCCTCGCGCACGGTGGGGTGCGCGGTCAGCACGGCCTCGATCTCGCCCGGCTCGATCCGGAAGCCGCGCAGTTTGACCTGGTGGTCCAGCCGGCCCAGGAACTCCAGCGCGCCGTCCTCGCGGAAGCGGGCGAGGTCCCCGGTCCGGTACAGCCGGGCTCCCGGGTCCGCGTCGAACGGGTCCCGGACGAACCGTTCGGCGGTCAGTCCGGGCCGGTTCAGGTAGCCGCGGGCCAGACCCCGCCCGCCGAGGTGGAGCTCCCCGGGCACCCCGACCGGCACCGGCCGCAGCGACCCGTCCAGCACGTACACCCGGGTGTTGGCGATCGGCCTGCCGATCGGCACCGGCCGGCGGCCGTCCTCGGGCGTGCAGGTCCAGTGGGTCACGTCGACGGCCGCCTCGGTCGGGCCGTACAGGTTGTACAACCGGGCCCGGGAGCGGGCCAGGAAGCGGTCCTGGAGGTCGCGCGGCAGCGCCTCGCCGCTGCAGACCACCCGGCGCAGGGTGGTGCACTCCTCCACCGGCTCCTGGAGGAAGACCTGGAGCATCGACGGCACGAAGTGCACCGTCGTCACCCGCTCCTCCCGGATCGTGCGGGCCAGGTAGCCGCCGTCGCGGTGGCCCTCCGGGCGGGCGACCACGAGCGTGGCGCCCGTCGTCAGGGGCCAGAAGAACTCCCACACCGACACGTCGAAGGAGAACGGGGTCTTCTGCAGCACCCGGTCGGTGGCGTCCAGCCCGTAGGCGTCCTGCATCCACAGCAGCCGGTTGCGGATCCCGGCGTGCACGTTCATGACGCCCTTGGGGGTGCCGGTGGAGCCGGAGGTGTAGATCACGTAGGCCAGGTCCTCGCCGTCCACCGCGACCTGCGGGTCGTCGTCCGGCTCGCCGCCCGGTGCGGCCTCGAACTCCTCCACGCACAGCACCTCGGCCTCGGCGGCGGGCAGTCGCCCGAGCTCCTCGCGCCGGGTGAGCAGCACCGGGACCCGGGCGTCCCGGACCATGTGCTCCAGCCGGGCGGGCGGGAGGCCGGGGTCCAGCGGCAGGTAGGCGCCGCCCGCCTTGAGCACCGCCAGCAGCGCCACCACCAGCTCCGGCGACCGTTCCAGGCCGACGCCCACCACGACGTCCCGGCCGACCCCGAGCCGCAGCAGCCGGTGGGCGAGCCGGTTGGCCCGCCGGTTCAGTTCCCCGTAGGTCAGCCCGCGGCCCTCGAAGCGCACCGCCTCCGCCTCGGGGTGCCGTCGCGCCTGCTCCTCGAAGTCCTCGTGGATCCAGCCCCTCCCGGCGGGCCACTCCCGCGCGGTGGCGTTGAACTCCTCCAGGACCCTGCGGCGGTCGTCCCCCTCCAGCAGCTCCAGCCGGTCGACAGGGCGGTCCGGGTCCGCCACCACCTGTTCCGCCAGACGGCGGAAGTGGGCGGCGATCCGGGCCACGGTGGCCTCGTCGAAGAGGTCCCGGTCGTACTCGAACCAGCCGCTGAGCCCGCCGTCGCGGTCGAACGCCTGGAGTTCGAGGTCGAAGCGCGCGCCCTCGCTGCGGACCGGTAAGCGGTCCAGCTCCGCGCCGTTCAGGGTGAGCCGCGGCACCGCCTCCCGGCCGTAGGCGAAGCTCACCTGGTAGACCGGCGGCCGGCCGAGGTCGCGCGCGGTGTTCAGCTCCCCGACCACCAGCTCGAACGGCACCTCCTGGTGCTCGTAGGCGCCGAGGCAGGCCGTCCGGACCCGGTCGAGCACCTCGCCGAAGGACGGTTCCCCGCCCAGGTCGGTCCTGATCGCCAGGGTGTTGACGAAGTAGCCGATCAGCGGCTCC
Source organism: Streptomyces sp. BE303 (assembly GCF_036290945.1). Lineage (NCBI taxonomy): Bacteria > Bacillati > Actinomycetota > Actinomycetes > Kitasatosporales > Streptomycetaceae > Streptomyces > Streptomyces sp. BE303. Next base: position 58,729 of record NZ_JAQYWZ010000468.1, on the reverse strand, counting down.
AGTTCGGGCCGGTCCCGGACGGCCATGGGCACGCCCACCACCACGTCCTGCTGCCGGCCGTACCGGGACAGCAGGACGGTGAAGACGGCCAGCAGCGCCATGTAGGTGGTCGCGCCGCTGCGGTGGGCGAGCCGGCCCAGCTCCCGCATCAGCGGTTCGGGGAGCTCGAAGGGCAGCGTGCCGCCGTTGAAGCCCTGGACCGCGGGGCGGGGCCGGTCCGTCGGCAGCTCCAGGGCCGCCGGGGCCCCCGCCAGGCGCTCCCGCCAGTAGGCCAGCTGCTCCGTCCACCGTCCCTGGTCCCGCTGTTCCCGCTGCCAGACGGCGAAGTCCCCGTACTGGACCGGGAGGTCCGGCAGGGGCGAGGGCCGGCCCGCGGCGAACGCCTCGTACAGGGCGGCGAGTTCGGACAGCAGCACCCACACCGACCAGCGGTCCGAGACCAGGTGGTGCAGGGCCAGCACCAGCACCGACTCGTCGTCCGCGGTCCGCAGCAGCGTCATCCGCACCAGCGGCCCGGTCTCCAGGTCGAACGGCTCGCCGATCGCCGCGGCGGCGATCCGCTCGTCCAGCGCCGTCCCGGTGAGCCGGTCCTGCCGCAGGTCGATCTCGGGCAGCTCCACCGTGAGCCGGGGCCGGACCAGTTGGGCCGGCCGGCCGTCGAGCAGCCGGAAGGCCGTGCGCAGCGCCTCGTGGCGCCGGACCACCTCGTTCAGCGCGTCCCGCAGGACCTCGGCGTCCACCGCCCCGCGGACGCGGACCGCGCCCGGCACGACGTACGCCGGGTTGCCCGGCCGGACCTGTTCCAGGAACCACATGCCCTGCTGGAACACCGAGAGCGGGAAGGCGTCCTCGGTCGTTCCGTCCTCCGCGAGCCGGCGGTCCGCGAGCAGTTCCGCGAGCCGCGCCCGCTGGGCCGGGGAGAGTTCGGCCAGCCGCCGTTCGAGGTCAGTCATCGGCCCGCTCCGCCCGCTCCGGAGCGCCCGCCCCGCCCCCGGACGCCCGGGCTCCGGGCGCCTCGTCCCCGGACACCTGGTCCAGGAGGGCCAGCAGCTCCGCCGTCCGGTCCCCGGCCCGCGCCACCCGCCGGATCGCCGGCACCTCGCCGCCGCCCGCCGTCCCCTGCCCCGCCGGGCGGCCCGCCAGCTCGCCGGCCACCTGCTCGGCCAGGCCGCGGACGGTCGCGCCCTTGAGGAAGTCGGCCACGGTCACCTTGATCCCGAGTCGGCTCTGGACCTCGTTCCTGAGCTCCACCGCCATCAGCGAGTCCAGCCCGAGACCGGACAGCGGCGCGTCGGGATCGACGGTGGCCGCCCTCGAACCCAGGGCCGTCCGCACGCTCGACGACAGCCGCTCGACCAGCGTGCCGACGCGTTCCCCGGCGGGCACCCGCAGCAGCTCCTCGGCCGTGGGGAGCCCGCTCGCCGCGGACCGGCCCGGCGCGCCGGGGACCCGGCGCGGCGCGGGCTGCCGGGCCGGCCGTTCCTCGACGCGCCGTTCCTCGCCGGTCCGTGTCTCGGCGCCCCGGCCGGGGCCTGGCCGCTGACCGCCGGGGCGATCCCCACCGCTGCCGTGGGCTCCGCCGGGGCGGGCCCGGCCGGCCCCGGCCGGAGCACCGCGGTCGGTCATCGGCGCCCCGCCGCCGTCCGGTTCGTGCCAGCAGCGGGTGGCGGCGAAGGGATAGTGCGGCAACGGCGCCCGGGAGCGGGCGTAGTCACGGTCGAAGCCGGCCCAGTCGACCTCGGCGCCGTCGGCGTACAGCCGGCCGAGGCTGCCGAGGAGGACCTCCCAGTCGTCGTACGAGGGCCGCAGGCTGGGCAGCGTCCGCACGTCGTCGCCGGTCAGGACCTCGCGCACCAGGCCCAGCAGGGTCGGCGCCGGACCGATCTCCAGGAAGGTGCGGTACCCCAGGTCGTACAGGGCCCGGACCCCGTCGGCGAAGAGCACCGGCTGCCGGGCGTGACGGAGCCAGTAGCCGGTGTCCAGGGCTTCGTCCCACGGCCACAGCCGGCCGGTCAGGTTGGACAGCAGCGGGATCCGGGGCGCGCCGAAGGAGACCTCGTCCAGGGCCTTGCGCAGCGGTTCCAGGACCGGTTCGACCAGCGGGGAGTGCGACGAGGTGGAGATGCGCAGCCGCTTGACCTCCGCGCCGCGGGCGGTGAACGTCCCGCAGACCGCGTCGACCACCTCCCGCACGCCGGAGACCGTGGTGTTGGCCGGGCCGTTGACGGCGGCGACCGAGATCAGGGCGGCGTCGTACCGGGCGAGCTCCTCGGCGACCTCCTCGACCGGGGCGGAGACGGCCGCCATGGCGCCCGACCCGGCGAGCCGCTGGAGCAGCCGGCCGCGCTCGGCGACCAGCCGCAGGCCGTCCTCCAGGGACATCGCGCCCGCGAAGCAGGCGGCGGTGTACTCGCCGAGGCTGTGGCCGATGACGGCGGCCGGCTCCACCCCCCACGAGCGCCAGAGCTCCGCCAGGGCGTACTCCACGGCGAAGAGGCCGGGCTGGGCGTACTCCATGGTGTTGATCAGGTCGGACTCGGCGGGCGGCCCGGGCCGCTCGGGGTGGAGGACGGAGAGCAACGGCACCGGCAGGACGTCCCGCAGGATCTCGTCACAGCGGTCGAGGGTCCGCCGGAAGGACGGCTGGGTCTCGTACAACTGCCGTGCCATGCCGGCCCGCTGTGGGCCCTGGCCGGTGAAGAGGAAGACCGTGTCACCGGTCGCGGCGCCGGCGCCCCCGGCCGGGCCCGACACCAGACCCTCCGCGGGGTCGTCCCGCACGAAGTCCGCGAGCCGGTCCGCGATCTCCCGGGGCGAGGCCCCGACGGCGGCGAGCCGGTGCGGGAAGTGCGAGCGCCCGGTGTTGGCGGAGAAGCACAGGTCGGCCGCAGCCTCCGGCTCCGCCGTCGCCAGCCGGTCCTGGTAGCGCCGGGCCAGCTTGAGCAGGGAGCTCCCGCTCTTCGCGGACAGGGCCAGCACCGAGAGGGGGCGCCGCCGGTCAGGTCCGGACGCCGGGCGCTCCGGGGCCTGTTCCAGGATCAGGTGCGCGTTGGTGCCGCTGAACCCGAAGCTGCTCACGCCCGCCAGCCGCGGCGTCCCCTCCCCGGTCGGCCACGAGGTGAGGCCGGTCGGCACGGCGAAGGTGGTCCCGTCGAAGGAGATGTGCGGGTTGAGCTCGCCGAAGTGCAGGTTGGGCGGGATCAGACCGCGGTCGAGGCAGAGCGCGGCCTTGATCAGCCCGGCGATCCCGGCCGCCGCCTCCAGGTGGCCGAGGTTGGTCTTCACCGCGCCCAGGTAGAGCGGCGCGCCCTCCGTGCGGCCGTAGACCTCGGCCAGCGCCGCCACCTCGATCGGGTCGCCCAGCTTGGTGCCGGCGCCGTGCGTCTCGATGTAGCCGAGCCGCTGCGGATCGACCCCGCCGGCCGCCAGCGCGCGGCGGAACAGGTCGCGCTGCGCGGCTCCGTTGGGCGCGGTCAGGCCCGAGCTGCGTCCGTCCTGGTTGACCGCGGAGCCGCGGATCACCGCGAGCACCCGGTCCTCGTCCCGCAGCGCGTCCGACAGCCGCTTGAGCACCACCACGCCGCAGCCCTCGCTGCGGACGAAGCCGTTCGCGGCCGCGTCGAAGGTCTTGCAGCGGCCGTCGTCGGCCAGCATCTCGGGGAACTGCGAGAAGGAGATGGCCGCCTCGGGCGACAGCACCGCGTTCACCCCGCCGCTGATCGCCAGGTCGCACTCGCCGAGCCGCAGGTTCTGGCACGCCTGGTGCACGGCGACCAGCGACGACGAGCAGGCGGTGTCCACCGAGACGCTCGGCCCGCGAAGGTCCAGCAGGTAGGACAGGCGGCCGCTGGCGATGCTGTGCGCGATGCCCGTGCTGGCGTGGGCCGTGATGTCCTCCGGCTCCCGGAAGAGCAGGCCGGCGTAGTCGTTGCTGCAGATCCCCAGGAAGACCCCGGTCCGGCTGCCGGCCAGCGCGTGCGGGGCCTGCCCGGCGTCCTCCAGGGCCTCCCAGGCGACCTCCAGCACCAGCCGCTGCTGCGGGTCCATGGACACCGCCTCGCGCCGGGAGATGCCGAAGAACTCGTGGTCGAAGCGGTCGATGCGGTCCAGGAAGCCGCCCCAGCGGGTACTGGTCCGCCCCGGGCGGCGCGGCTCCGGGTCGTAGAACGCGTCCACGTCCCAGCGGTCGGCCGGCACCTCGCCGATCGCGTCGGTGCCGCCGCTCAGCAGCTCCCAGTACGCATCGGTGTCGGTCACCCCGCCGGGGAACCGGCAGCCCACGCCCACGACGGCGATCGGCTCGGACCGGGCCTGCTCGTAGGCGTCGATCCGGTGCTGCATCCGCTCCATCGTCAGATAGGCGCGTTTCATCGCCGTCATCGACGCGGACCCGCCGTCCCGCGTGGTCCCGTCCCGGCCGGTCTCGTCCCGTGTGGTCATCGTCCCTGCCCCCGCTCGATCGGATCGGCACTGGCGTCGAACTGCTCGGTCCTGGCGAGGAGGAGCGCTTCGAGCTCGCGCTCCGAGAGCTCGTCGAGATCGAGCGCCGGGTCCGGACCCGGACGGGGCCCCGTCGTGGCGGCCGGGGTGTTCCCGGGCTCCCGGACCGGTGGCGGTGCCGCCGCGGCGGCCTCCAGCGCGATGCCCATCCGCTCGGCGAGGAAGGGCACCAGCGCGTCGAGCGTGGGGTACTGCCAGCCGAGCGTCGACGGCAGCGCGACCCCGAGCGAGAGCTCCAGCCGCGAGCGCAGCTCCAGGGTGCGCAGCGAGTCGAAGCCGAGGCCGGCCAGCGGCGCCGTGCCGTCGATCGCGGCGGCGTCCGGGGCGGCCCCCTGTTCCCCGAGCACCCGGGCGGCGACGTCCCGGCAGTGCCCGGCCAGCAGGGCCCGGCGGCGCCGGCCCGGCTCGACCGCCAGCAGCTGCCGGCGGATCGCGTCGGCGTCGTCCGGGGCCGGTGCGTCGCCGTCGGGCCGGACCCGGGCCACCACGGCCCGGCTGCCCAGCAGCCGGCCGAGGGCGGCGACGCCCTCGCGGTCGACGCTCAGGGCGGGCAGTCCGAGGGCCCGGCGGTGTGCGGCCAGGGCGTCCAGGAAGGCGCCGACCGCGGCCTCCCGGCCGGGCGGGGCGGTGGGGGAGCACAGCACGAAGAAGTCCAGTTCCCTGGTGGCGGTGGCCAGATGGAGCTGCCACGCGCCGGCGGCCCGGGCCGCGGTGGAGCGCAGGAGCGCCTCGGCCGCCGGCACCGCGCCGTCGTGCGGGCCGTCCGCCGTGCCGTCCGCCGTGCCGTCCGCACCGCCGTCGTCCGTGCCGTCGTCCGGGGCGTCCCCGGTGTGGACGACACCGGCCAGGGGCGGCCCCGAGGCGTCCAGCCCGGCCAGGAGGTCGGCCACCTCCTCGGCGCGGGACAGGTCCACGACCGGCCGTGCGATCTCGACGCCCCGGGACCGCAGTTCGGCCAGTACCCCGGCCGCTCCCGCGGCACCGGCCGAGGCCCGGGCGTCCGGCTCGCCGTCCCCGCCGGGGGAGGGTGCCCCGACCAGCACGATGCGGCGGGCACCACGGTCGGCGAGCTGCCGGGCGGCCTCCAGGGCCGCGGCCGATGCCCCACCGGTGACCAGGTACGACGCCTCCGCCCGGACGGTCCGGGCCGGGGGCACCGCGATCTCCGGTGCCTCGTCCGGCCGGAGCACCAGCTTCCCGGTGTGCCGGGCCCGGGCCATCCGGGCGAAGACCTCCCGGGCCTCGGAGAACGGGTGGACCGTGACCGGGAGCGGCTCGAACTGCCCGCTGTCGAAGCCCCGCACCACCTCGTCGAACAGCTCGGCGAGCAGCGCCGGCTGCTCGTGGAAGGTGTGCTCCAGGTCGACGGCGAACAGCGAGCGGTTCCGCTTGAGGAAGCCGAGGCCGACCGGACTGTCGTCGTGGATGTCGCGCTTGCCGAGCTCCACGAACCTCCCGCCCGGCGCCAGCAGGGCCAGGCTGCGCCGCAGTGCCTCGCCGGTCAGCGAGTTGAGCACAACGTCGACGCCGCGGCCGTCGGTGAACCCGGTGATCTCGTCGGCGAAGGCCAGTGACCGGGAGTCCATCACCCGGGCCACGCCCAGGTCGCGCAGGAACCGCCGCTTCTCCTCGGTCCCGGCCGTGGCGAGGACCTCCGCGCCGCACCGGCGGGCCACCGCCAGCGCGGCCAGGCCCACGCCCCCGGACGCCGAGTGGATCAGCACCTTCTCGCCCGCCCGCAGCCGGGCCAGGTGGCAGAGCCCGTACACGGCGGTGAGGAAGGCGACCGGGGTGGCCGCCGCCTGCTCGTCGTCGAGCGCCGCCGGTCGCGGCGCCACCAGGTGCGCCTCGGTGGTGGTGTACGCCGCGAGCGCGGACGGGACCACCGCCATCACCGGGTCGCCGACCCGCAAGCGGTCGACGCCCTCGCCCACCGCGCTGATCCGGCCGGCGCACTCGACACCCAGCGGGACCGTCCCGGTGGCGCCCGGGTAGGCGCCCATCGCCTTGAGGACGTCGCTGAAGTTGAGCCCGGCCGCCGTGACCTCGATCTCGACCTGGCCCGGCCCCGGCGCGGCCCGTTCCCACCGGGTCGGCGTCAGGCTCTCCAGGATGCCGGGCCGCACGGCCAGGATCCGGTGGTTGGGATCGCGCCGAGGGTCGAACGGCCGCCGCGGCCACGCCGCTTCGGTTCCGTCCGGGGTGACGTGCGGGACCGGGACGGGGGAGTGGCGGGCCGGGCCGCGCAGGGCGGTCCACGGCTCGTCACCGGGGCGGATCAGCAGGTCGAGCAGCAGGTCGAGCAGCCGGGCGGCGTCGTCCCGGGTCGGCTCCGGGTCGAGGTCGACGACGACGGGGCGGAGGCCGCCGAGCGCGGCGGCGGACGCCACGGCCGGTCCCGTCAGCAGCGCCCGGGCGGGCGCGGGAGCCGGGTCACCCTCGACCACCCGCTGGGCGCCCCGGGTCAGCAGCGCGACGCGCGGGCCGCCCGGCAGGCCGTCACGGGCGAACTCCTCGATCAGCCGCAGGGCCGGGAGGGCGACGCCCTCCTGTTCCTCCGACGGCGGGAACGGTCCGGGGCCGCCCGGGGGCGGGCCGCCGGCGGTGTCCAGGCCCCAGGCGTACACCAGCCCGGTCAAGGGCTCGTCCCCGGCGGCGCGCACCTCCTTCAGCAGCGCGGTGAGATCCTCCGGGCGCAGCGGGTCGATCTCGTGGTGGAGCGGGTCCACCAGGTCGTGGTGCGGCCCGGGGGTGACGGTCACGCAGCTGCCGCCGCGGGCGGTGATCTCGGCGCGCAGCGCCTCGCCGACCCCCGTGCCGTCGGCGAACAGCAGCCACCGGCCGGGCGGGCCGGCGGGCGGCGCGCCGGCGTCGTCGTCCCGCCGTGCCCACTCCAGGGTGACGAGGGGAGGGTCGGCCGGCCGCTCCCGCCCGGCCGCCGGGGCGGTCGCCGGGTCGGTGGCCGTCGCCCCTGCGGCGGCCCCGCCGACGGCGGACCCGGCGACCGCCCCGGTGACCGGGAGGGGCCCGTCCGCCGGCTCGGGTGCGTGACGCCGCCGCTGCCAGGGGTAGTTCGGGAGGTCGACGACGGCCCGGGGCAGGGCCCGGGAGCCGTCGTCCGCGCCGTCCGCGTCGTCCCGGCCCGGGTCCCGCTCGGCGAGGACCACGCCGGGCGGCGACCCGCCCTCGGCGAGCCCGTGGAGCGCCCGCAGCGCGGACGCCCGGTCGGGTGCGGTGACCCGCGCCTGCCAGCGGTGCCGTGCACGACCGGCACCCACCGTGTACGCGAACGCCGGGTAGTGGCCGTCGTCCGGCAGCGCCGCGAGGCTCCGGTGGAACCCGGCCGCCAGGGCGCGCACCGCCTCCGGCGTCCGCGCCGAGACCACGAAGCCCCGGACCGGCACCGCCGCGACCGCAGCACCGGCCGGGCCGCCGCCCGCGTTCCCGGCCTTGCCCCCGGCGGTGTTCCCGGCCGTGTCCTCGGCCGCGCCGAGGACGACATGGGCGTTGGTCCCGCCCATCCCGAAGGCACTGACCGCGGCGTGGCGGCCACCGCGCTCCGGCCACGGCCGCAGCGCGGTCGGCAGGGTGATGCCGGTGCCGTCGAGGTCGATCAGCGGGTTCAGCGTGGCGAAGTGCACCAGCGGCGGCACCGCGCGCCGTTGCAGGCACAGCACCGCCTTGACCAGCGCGACGACCCCGGCGGCGGACTCCGGGTGGCCCAGGTTCGCCTTGACCGAACCGACCACCAGCTCGGCCCCGCCGTTGCGGCGGCCCAGCGCGGCGGCGATCGCCTCCATCTCGATGGTGTCCCCGAGCGGGGTGCCGGTGCCGTGCGCCTCCACCAGGCCGATGTCGGCGGGGGCGAGCCCGGCGTCCGCCAGCGCCGTCCCGATCAGCGCGGCCTCCGACAGCACGTTGGGAGCGGTGAAGCCCGTCGAACGGCCGGTCTGGTTCACCGCCGAACCGTGGATCACGGCGTGCACCCGGTCACCGTCGCGCCGCGCGTCCTCCAGCCGCTTCAGGACCAGCACGCCGCAGCCCTCGCCCCGGGTGAAGCCGTTCGCCCGGGCGTCGAAGGGGCTGCACCGCCCGTCCGGGGACAGCGTGCCCGCCAGCCGGTGCAGCCGGGTCGCGCGCGGCGAGAGCACCAGGTTCACCCCGCCGGCCAGCGCCACGTCACACTCCCGGCGGGCCAGCGCCTGCCGCGCCAGGTGGACCGAGACCAGGGACGAGGAGCAGGCGGTGTCCACCGTGACCGCCGGACCGGCCAGCCCCAGTGCGTACGCCAGCCGGCCCACCGTGAAGCAGTGGCCGTTGCCGGCGGCCCAGTGGGTGTCCGGCTCGCCCCGGTTCCAGTCCCAGTACTCCTGACCGGTGATGCCGACGAACAGCCCGGTCCGGGCGGCGTCCAGCCGGTCCGGGGGGAGCGCGGCGTTCTCCAGGGCCTCCCAGGCGACCTCCAGCAGCAGCCGCTGCTGCGGGTCGACCCCGCGGGCCTCCTCGGCGCTCATCCCGAAGAACTCCGCGTCGAAGTCCATGACCTCGTCCAGGAAACCGCCCACGTGGGGCAGCCGCTCCCACTCGGCGGCGAACGGCCCGCGCCGCCCTTCGGGCAGCGGACGCACCAGGTCGCGGCCCTCCGCCAGCGCGCTCCAGTACCCGTCCAGGTCGGCGATGCCGCCCGGGAGCCGCAGGCCGATCCCGACGACGGCCAGCGGGCCGGTGCCGTTCGCGGCGTCGAGCTGCGCCCGCAGCTTCCGGACGGTGTCGAGCGCCCTCGTCAGCGGCGTGGGCGCGGCCGCGGTGATCTCGCGCTGTGCCTCCACGGCCCTCAGCCCTCGCCGTCCGTGGCGGCGTCCTCGCCGGCCGCCGGGTCACCGAGCAGCCGCTCGACCAGCACCGTGGAGAGCGTCCGGGCGGTGCCGTACGTCCACAGCAGGGTCGGCGACAGCCGCAGCCCGAACGCCGCCTCCAGCCGGTTGCGCAGTTCGAGCCCCATCAGCGAATCCAGCCCGAGCGACTTGAACGGCGTGTCCCGGTCGATCGCCCCGGCGTCCAGCCGCAGCACCCGGCCGGCCAGTTCCTGCACCTTGGCCTCCAGGAGTTCCTGCCACCGGTCCTGCGGGACGGACCGCAGCTCGGCGAGGAACGCCGCACCGGCCGTCGTGGTGCTCCCGTGCCGGGCCAGCTCCCGCAGTGCGCCCCAGCTCTCCAGGGTCGCGGTGTCCGGGTACGCCTCCAGGTACTGCCGCAGGTCGATCGGCACGTACGCGACGACCTGCTCGTCCCCGCCGAGGAACCCCTCCAGGGCCCGCCACGCCTCCCCGGTGGTGAAGCCGGCCATCCCGCGTTCCGCCAGCCGGGCACCCCGGTTGTCCTCCCGGGCGGCCAGACCGACATCGGTGAACGGGCCCCACTGCACGCTCAGCGCGGGGAGTCCGCGCCGGCGCCGGGCCACCGCGAGCGCGTCCATGAAGGCGTTGCCCGCCGCGTAGGCCGCCTGCCCGGCGTTGCCGAACAGCGCCGCCGCCGACGAGAACAGCAGGAAGAAGTCCAGCGGGTCGCCCTCGGTGGCCGCGTCCAGGTTGAGCGCGCCGTCCACCTTGGGCGCCAGCACCCGCCGCAGCTGCTCCGGCGTCAGGTTCTGGACGGTGGCGTCGTCCAGCAGACCGGCCGCGTGCACCACCCCGCGGAGCGGCGGCAGCTGCGCCCGGACCCGGCGCACCGCCTCCGGGTCGGCGACGTCGGCCCGGAAGGTCTCCACCTCCACGCCGCGCGCCCGGACGGCCTCGATCCGCGCCACCGCCTCGGCCGACGGGGCCGAGCGCCCGACCAGCGCCAGCCGGCCCGCTCCGCGCTCCGCCAGGAACTCCGCCAGCGACAGGCCGAGGGCGCCGAGGCCACCGGTGAGCAGATAGGTGCCGTCGCCCCGGAAACGGCCGTCCCGCAGCGGTTCCGGGGCCACCGAGGTGACCGTGGCGGGGTCCGACAGCACGAACTTGCCGATGTGGTTGCCGCGTGACATCTCGCGCAGCGCCTCGGGGGCCTGCGCGAAGGTGTACCGCAGCAGCGGGACCGCCCCCAGCTCGCCCGCGCCGACCCGCTCCCACACCTCGGCGAACAGCCGGGTGAACAGCGCGGGACGGCGGGCGATCACACCGGCGAGGTCCAGCGAGGCCAGACCGATGCCCTTGCGGAACGCGCCGAGGCTCAGCGTGCGCCCGCCGTAGATGTCCTGCTTGCCCACCTCGACGAAGCGCCCGCCCTCCGCCAGGACCTCCAGGCCCAGCGGAATCGCCGCGCCGGTCAGCGAGTTGAGGACGACGTCCACGCCGCGTCCGTCGGTGGCCGCGCGCACCTCCTCCGCCCAGGAGAGGTCCCGGGAGTCGAAGACGTGCCGGATGCCGAGCTCCCGGAGCCGGCGGCGCTTCTCCTCGCTGCCCGCCGTCGCGACGACCTCGGCCCCGAGCAGCCGGGCCACCTCGATCGCCGCCAGACCCAGCCCCCCGGCCGCCGAGTGGATCAGCACCGTCTCGCCGGGGGCCAGCCCGGCGAGGTGCCGCAGCCCGTACCAGGCGGTGATGGTCACCGCCGGGATCGCCGCCGCGGTGGCGTCGTCCATCGACTCCGGCACCGGGTGGGCGTGATCGGCCCGCACCGTCTGGTGCGAGGCGAGCGACCCGCCGGCGGTGCACGCGACGACCCGGTCGCCGGGGGCGAAGCGCGACACCCCCTCGCCCGTCCGGGTGACCACGCCCACACCGTCCAGGCCGAGCAGCCGGGCGTCGGCCGTCGGGTCGGGGTAGGTGCCCATCACCTTCATCACGTCGATGAAGTTCAGCGCGGCCGCGCTGACCGCGATCTCGACCTCCCCGGGGCCGGGCGCGCGCCGCTCCAGCGGACGGAACGCCAGCCCGTCCCAGGTGCCCTGGTGAGAGGGCGCGAGCCGGAAGGGCTGCTGCTCCACGGAGCGCCAGGCCGGCCGCGCCGGGTCCTGCCCGGCGTCCTCCGGCGTACCCGCTCCCCGCACCAGCCGGCCGACCAGCCGCTCCCCACCGCGCAGCACCACCTGGTCCGCGCCCTCGGCCGCGAGCAGCTCCGCGGCGCAGTCCGCCGACCAGCCGCCGTCCGCGGACCCGACGTCGACGAGCACGGACCGCAGCTCGGGGTGCTCACGGCGGAGCACCCGGCCGAAGCCCCAGTAGAGGGCCGCCCCGGGGTCGCAGTCACCGGCCACCGCCGGCACGGGCTGCGCGTCGGCCGTGACCACGGCCAGCCGGGGGACCAGCGGGCGGGACGTGCAGGCCCGGACCAGCGCGGCCAGCGCCGCCAGGCCCTCGCGCCGGGCCCGCGGTCCGGCGTCGGCGCGCGGGGCCAGGAAGACCACCCCGCCCAACTCCTCGACCGAGCCCAGCTCCTGCGCCCACGCCTCGGTCCGCGCGGCCTCCTCGCCGGTGACCGTGCGGACCACGGCGCCGCCGCCCCGCGCACCCAGGGCCCCGACCAGCTCCCCGGCCGCCGGGTCACCGGGTGCGCCGGGTGCGCCGACCGTGCAGACCGCCCAGCGGCCGGTGAACCCGGCGGCCCCGCCGCTCTCCGCGCCCGCGCGGGCCTCCGGCCGGTACTCCAGCCGGTGCACCCGGTCGGCGTCCGCGACGGACGGGTCGGCCGTCGCCGCGAGGGTCTGCATCCGGAGCCCCTCCAGCGTCATCAGCGGCCGGCGGTCCGCGTCGAACAGGAACAGGTCGACCCTGCTCCGGTCGCGCCGCACCGCGTGCGACCACAGCGCGGTGACCGGCCCGGCCAGGTCCTGGTGCAGGTGGACGCGGTGCACCCCGACCGGGACGGCCGCCTCCTCGCCCGGGTAGAGCGGGACGGAGGCCTGGAGCGCGCCGTCCCACAGCGCCGGATGGAGCCGGTGCGGGTGGCCGCCGGCCAGGCAGCCGTCCGGCAGCCGGACCTCCGCCAGGCTCTCCTCCGCACCACCGCGCAGCTCCACCACGCCCTGGAACGCCGGACCGTAGTTCAGCCCCCGCGCCGCGCAGTCCGCGTAGAACTCCGCGGCCGGCACGGCGGTCAGACCCAGCAGCTGCCCGGGGAAGGCCGGCTCGCCCGTGGCCGTGTCGTCCGCCAGCACCCGCGCCGAGGCGTGCCGCACCCAGCCGTGCGCGCCCGCCTCCAGCGAGGAGAGGGTGAAGCTGCCGCCGCCGGTGAGGTCGTCCCGCCAGCCCAGACCGACCGTCACCGGTTCCTCGGTGAGCGTCAGATCACTGTGGAAGGAGACGTCCGCGAGCGTGCGGTGCGGGCCGCCGGTCCGCGCCAGCGCCGTCCGCAGCGCCAGCTCCAGCATCCCCGTGCCGGGCAGCACCACCGCGTCGTACACCCGGTGGTCGCGCACCCAGGGGATGTCCGCCGGGGCCAGCTCCAGCGTCCCGTTCCAGGCGCCCTGCTCGGCCATCGAGGGGATCAGCACCAGGTCGTCCCCGGCGCCGTGAGCCGTGCGCCGCCGGACCGTCTCCACCCAGTGGGAGGTGCGCTGCCACGGATACGGCGGCACCGGCGCCCAGGCGTCCCGCGGCAGCCCGTGGAACGGTTCGAGACCGCTGACGTAGGCCCGGGCCAGCGCCTCCCGGACCAGCTCCGACGAGCTCCGGTCGCGCCGCAGGGTCGACAGCACCTGCGGCGGGACCGGACGCTGCGCCGCCAGCTGTTCCAGGGACGGGGCGAGCACCGGGTGCGGGCTGATCTCCACGACGTGGGTGACACCGGTGTCGAAGAGGCGCTCCATCGCGTCGGCGAACATCACCGGCCGGCGCAGGTTGTCCATCCAGTACCGGGCGTCCAGCTCGGGGCCCTCCACCGAGGCCACCCGCACCGTCGACATCAGCTCGACGTCGCCCCGGCCCGGACGCACCGTCCGCAGGGCCGCCAGCAGGTCGTCCTCCAGCTCGTCCATCTGCGGGCTGTGCGAGGCGTAGTCCACGTTGACCAGGCGGCAGAACGTCCCCTCCGCCTCCAGCAACTCCTGGAGCGCCAGGACCAGTTCGGTGTCCCCGGAGAGCACGCAGCTGTTGGGCCCGTTGTTCACGGCGAGGGACACGCCCTCCTCGAACCCGGACAGCGCGGCCTTGGCGGCGTCGAGGTCGAGGTCCACCGCCAGCATCCGGCCCCGGCCCGAGGTGCGCCGGGCGATGGCGCTGCGGCGGGCCACCACCATCGCGCCGTCCTCGTACGACAGGATGCCCGCCGCCGTGGCCGCGGTCACCTCCCCCTGGCTGTGGCCGATCACCACGTCCGGGACGACGCCCGCCGCCCGCCACACCTCGCACAGACCCAGCGAGACCGCCCACAGGGTCGGCTGCAGCATGTCGATCCGCGACAGCCACTCCTCGCCGGCCTCGCCCGACACGACCCGCACCAGGTCCCAGTCGACGTACGGCTCCAGGGCCTCGGCGCAGCGGTGGATCACCGCGGCGAACACCGGGTCGGACGCCAGGAGTTCACGGCCCATGCCGTGCCACTGCGAGCCCTGCCCGGGGAAGACGAAGGCGGTGCGGCCCCGGTCCGCGGCGCGCCCGGTGAACACCTCGGGCCCGGGGGAGCCGGGGTCGGCGGCGAGCCGGTCCAGCTGCGCGACGGCCTCGGCGGCGTCCGCGGCGGTGAAGGCCGCCCGGACCGGGAGCTGGTCGCGCTGCCAGGCCAGCGTGCCGGCGAGCGCCGGGAGCGGGTGGGCGCCGGAGGCCAGCGCGTCCCGGAGCTCCCGGGCCCGCTGCGCCAGCGCCGGTTCCGAGTGTGCCGACAGCGGCAGCAGGACCGGTGCGCCCGGCCCGGGGGAGGAAGCGGAGGAGGCTGACGAGGGCGCGGGGTGCTCGGGGGCGGGTGCGGGGGCGGGCGCCCGGGTCAGCACCACGTGGGCGTTGGTGCCGCCCCACCCGAAGCTGCTCACCCCGATGAAGGCCTGGTCCCGGGCCGGCAGCGGCAGGGGCTCCCGGACGACCCGCAGGTTGAGTTCGTCGAACGCGATCTCGGGGTTGAGCTCGGCGGAGTGCAGGCTCGGCGGCACGACCCCGTGCCGGAGCGAGAGCAGGGCCTTGAACAGCCCCGGGATGCCGGCGGCGGCCTCCAGGTGGCCGATGTTGGTCTTCACCGACCCGATGGGCAGCGGGCCCGCGTCCGCGCTGCGGGCCTGCCCCAGGACCCGGCCGGCCGCACCGGCCTCGATGGGGTCGCCGAGTGCGGTGCCGGTGCCGTGCGCCTCCAGGTACGCCACCCGGTCGGCCGGGATGCCCCAGTGCCGGTAGGCGTCGCGGAGCAGCTGCTCCTGACCCCCCGGGCTCGGCGAGACGACGCTCTGCCCGCCCCCGTCGTTGTTGACGGCGGTGCCCGCGATGACACCGTGGATCCGGTCGCCGTCCGCCAGCGCGCGGGCGACGGTCTTCACGTACAGGGCGCCGACGCCCTCGCCGCGCACGAAGCCGTTCGCCCCGGCGCCGAAGGCCTTGCAGCGGCCGTCCGGCGACAGCCCGCCGAAGTGGGTGAGGCCGATCGACGCGGTCGGATCGAGCATCAGGGCGACGCCGCCCACGATCGCGGCGTCGACCTCGCCGGCGCGGAGCGCCTGGGCGGCGAGGTGCGCCGCCACGAGCGCGGAGGAGCATCCGGTCTCGACGACCAGGCTGGGCCCGGTGAGCCCGAGGAAGTAGGAGACCCGGGCGGCGATCATGTCGAGCGCGTAGCCGGGGGCGGTGTGCTGGGTGACGCCGCTGCCGCTCTTCCGGCCGACGTGCTCGTAGTCGTGCCACCCCGCGCCCACGTAGACGCCGGTCCGGGTGCCGGCCAGCGTGCGGGCGGGTGTCCCGGCGTCCTCCAGGGCCCGCCACGCGGCCTCCAGCATCAGCCGCTGCTGGGGGTCGAGCATCTCGGCCTCCCGGGGGGAGATGCCGAAGAAGGTGGCGTCGAACCGGTCGACGTCGTCGAGGAATCCGCCGACGGCCTGGATCTCCCGCTGCGGGTCGAGTTGCGCGGTGGCGTCCCAGCGGGTGGCGGGGACGGGGCGGATGGCGTCGCCCTCTTCCAGCAGCAGGCGCCAGAAGCTCTCGACGTCCGGGGCTCCGGGGAACCGTCCTGCCATGCCGATGACGGCCAGGGCCTGGGTCGGGTCCTGGACCACGTGATCTGCGTGCATGTCCTCTTCCTCGGCATCCGTGGTGAGCCGGCTCGGTCGGGAGCCGGCTCCCCGGGCGGCAGGTGCGCGGGCGGGCAGGTGCGTGGGCGAGCGGGGTGCGTGGGCACGGAGGCGTCCGTCGGACGGGTGTCCGGGCGGGCACGTGTCGGCTCGCTCCGGGGGCGATGGGCCGGGGACGGGCCGGGGACGGTGAGGTCGCCCGGCCCGGGCGGGTGAGGCCCGGAGCGCGTGCGGCGGGTGAGGGTCGTCGCGTGCGGGGAGAGGCGGCCCGGTCGGGCCGGTCGTGCGGTGCCTGGGGGGCGGACGCCGGGGGGCCGGCGTACCCGTGCGGGGCGATGCGGACGGCGGTGAGGGGTCACGGGGCGGACGACGGACCGGCGTCGGCGCGGACGCACACCGCGACGGCCGTCGATCACCAGTGCGCATGGTGGTCCGGGCCGGTTGCGGCGGACAAGGCTTTGACCTGCTTTTACTGACACTTGTCACGTCCATGCGCCGGGAAGGTCGGGTCGGCGGGGGAGCCGGGATACGTTGAAGGGTCACCAGTGACACGCGTAGACCCGCAAAGGTCCAGCAGGCAGGCCCCGGATCCGCCAGTCCTGCTGAGGACATGTCCGCTCGCGGACGTCCGGATCCGTCGACGGGGCCGGAGGGCCGGCCACACACTGGGCGCGGACCGGATCGATCACCATGAGTTCCGTTCACGGGATCCCAGGGGGGACCTAGTGATGACCATCCGTGTGTTGATAGCCGACGAGCACCTGCTTCCCCTGGAGGCGATCGCCGAGGTGCTCGCGGCCGTGTCCGACTTCGAGGTCGTCGGCGCGGTGAGCAGGAGCTCGCTGATCGTCCCGATGGCGGTGCGCCGGCGGCCCGACGTGGCCGTGCTGGGGATGGGCACCGCGCAGGGCGGCTTCCGTCTGGTGCGGGAGCTGGGCAAGCGGCTGCCCGATTGCCGGGTCGTCATCATGACGGCACGGCCCACCAGGGCTCTGGTGGACCGTGCCGTGTCGGCGGGGGTCCTCGGGGTCATCCCGAAGCAGACGAGGATCCCCCGCCTGGTCGACGCCATCCGGGCCGCCGCCGCGGGCGGCCGGGCGACCGCGTCCGCGCAGCCGTCCCCCCGGGCGCCGGTCGCCGATCAGGTCCTGAGCAACCGCGAGCGCGAGATACTCCGGCTCACCGCGACGGGCGCCTCGGTGAAGGAGGTGGCCCGCGAGCTCTATCTGGCGACGGGAACGGTTCGCAACCTCACCTCGTGCGCGATGAGGAAGCTCGACGGGAGGAATCGGTTCGACGCCGCGCGGATCGCCTTCGAACGGGGACTTCTCTGAGGGCGTTCGTCTCCGGAACGTCCGTCTCCGGAACGCCCCTCCCGGGGCCGGACTTTTCCGGAACGGCTTTTTCCGGAAGGGGGATTTCCGGAAGGGAACTTTCCGGAACGGGAGTTTCCGCCGAATGGCGACTGCCGCGGCCGGAAGCGGGGAGGCACCCGGATTTCACGGCGCCATTGCTTCCTGTTCGAGGAGTCCGAGTCGGGTGGCCCGCACCATGCCCGTGAGTCTGTTGTCGGTCTCCAGAACGCGGAGGATGTCGGCGACGAAACGCCGCACCGTCCGGTCGGAGTACCCGAGATGACGGGCGATGGACTTGTCGGTGGCCCCGGCGGCCATCATGCGCAGCACCAGTCTGTGGGTGTCGGTGAGGACCGGCGCCGAACCGGTGGTCCTGCGCCGGCGGGTGTACGGTGCGGCGGTGGACCAGCTGTGCTCGAAGACCCGGGTGAAGATCTGGGCCAGCAGGCCGCCGTTGATCACCACGTTCCGGCGCAGCCCTTCGAGGTGCGACTGGGTGGCGACCTTCTCCCGGTCGAGGATGACCAGGCGCAGCGGCAGCGACTCGGCGGTCCTGATCTCGGCGCCGGACTCCTGGAGTGCACTCACGTACGCGGTGGCGGCCGGGCTGTCGAGGGCCGAGGACGGCGCGATGAGCCGGTAGCGGACTCCCCGTCTGAGCAGTTCGACGTCTTCGCGGAGGCAGAGTTCCAGGGACTCCTGTTCGGTCAGCGTCGGCAGCATCAGCGACACCTCGTACCTGCTGGACGCGTGCAGGTCCCCCAGTCTTCGGCGCAGTTGGTCCCTGGACGCGATGACCTCGACCGCCAGGCCCTCCCGCTCGGACGCCGGCATGGTCAGGAACCCGTTCGTCAGGTCGGCGATCAGGTCGTTGGTGCGGGTGAGCTCGGTGATGCGTTCCTGCTGATCGGCGAACAGGCGTCTCAGGACGCTCTGCGGGGTGGCGACCGGGGTGGTCGAGTCCCGGTCGAGGAGGCCGTTCCCGGTCAGCCACTCCACGGCTTCGTGGACCTGGTCGAGTTCGAGGCCGAGGTTATCGGCAATTTCTTCGTGGCATATGCCGCCGTTCTCGGTGCGGAGAAGTGAGTGGTAGACGCGGTACGCGAAGCGAGCGCCGATCTCGGTTGCCGCGGTCATCGCCGTGTACTCCAGCCGTAGATGCGGATCATGAGCGGGGACGCGTGGTTGAGCACGAAAGAAATCCGGAGCGCCTGGCCCCGGCTGGCGACATTACTTGAACCACTTGACCGCCGGTCAAGGGGGCGCGGACGCGGTACCGGTCGTGCGACGGGCGACAGAAAGGTCGCCCGTCGGGAGGGGCCCCAGGTCAGTGGCGGCCCGCGGGGGACGGTGCCGGAATCAACAGGGTGTTGTTCGTGCGCCGCCGGAAACCGCGAGGGGTCGCGGTGGCCGGATCCTTCGACGGGCCCCGTGCGGTCCGTCCCCGCCGGGGATGCCCGGCGGGCCCGTCGGGGCCCTGGGTCGACGGCTGGTGCGGCCGGCCGCCCGAACCCCGCGAGGTCGGGGCCGCGATGCCGCCCCTCGTTCCTGCCGCTGCCGCTCGTGCACCGCCTCCGGGCCCACCCTCGCCTGCGGACGACCCTCATGGTGGGACGCCTCCGGCGAACGGTCCGGCCGCCTCGCGGGCGGGCGTCGGGGTGGCCTGGTCCGTCGGGCCGAATCAATCCGTCGTCTACGAACTCTCGTGCCGGATGCGGATCTTTTCGGGGCGCGCCCGCCGAAGCCCTCCGCATGGTCCACCGTGGAATTTCGGCCGGCCGGTGCAAATGTCCCGGTGCCTCGCGGCGGCCCCTTCCTCGCCCGGTTTCCCCGCCGTGCTCCCCGCGGATCCATGAGCGCGTCATCGACGTCGTCCGTGTCCCGGCGCCGCACCGGTTCCCGCCTCACGACACCCGGACCGGGCCGGATCCGGGGGCTGTCGGCCGCACGGCCTGCGCCTGTTCCGGGAGGCCCGACCGGACGATCCGTCGCGGCCGTGAGCCCGTGCGACGGAATTCGTGCACCGGGCGGACCCGGATGCGCCCTTGTCGGAGTAACCTGGAAGGTGCCGGAGAACTTACCGGAAGGACGCAATCGCGAGGAGGATCATGTGCAGACTAGTGGAGCAGGAGCCCTGATTCTGCGACTCGTGATCGCGAAATCCCAGCCCAGCCGTTCGGCCGGGAGATGACGGGATTACCGAGATGTCGGGGGGCGCAGGTGACAAATCCTGTTGTTCAGCGTAAAGGCAGGGTGTGGGCCGTTTTCGCAGAGATGCGAAGGCGGCCTTTTTGTCGTCCGTCCTCCGGTGGGCGCAGCGGGACCCAGCACGCAGCGGGACCCAGCAGGGGGAGCCGGGAGAACGTCGCCTGCTCCGAGGGGCCCCCACCGAGGTCGAGGCCGTCGGCCGACTCCGGGGACACGGCAACGCCGGCATCGCGCTGTTCGGCGGCGCGGGTGTCCGGCCCGGGCCGGCGCTGACGGTCACCGGTCGCGGTGGGCCTCGGAGGGCTCACCGACCGCGGTGCGCACCCAGTCGTGAGCACGGCCGGGGTCGAGGGTGGCGAGAAACTCCGTGAGAGATCCGGCCCAGCAGTCCTTCGCGCGTTCGGCGGCCGCCGCGGCGATCAGGCCCCGCGTCTCCGCGTCCTTGCAGCGCACCAGCGCGATGGCGGCGCGGGGACCGGCCTCCACGAGGATGCTGTGGATCCTCTGCGCGTCGGATCCGACGTGCCTCTGGCGCACTCCGGCCGCGTGGGCCCCGACCTTCGCCCCTTTCAGGGTGGAGACCAGACCCATGAACCCGACCGTCCAGGCGAGGGCGACGCGGAACAGCGCGTCCGTGAGGCCGCCGGCCGTCAGCACGCGGGACTGGTTCAGCCTCAGCGAGCCGTCGGCGTTCCCCCGGATGACCACCGCCGTCGTGCCCACCCCTGCGGCCTTCTTGCGGAAGCCCCGCCCGAGCGAGGCCAGCATGCGTTCGGCGTGCTGGTGGGTGTCGAAGCTGGCGACGACCACCGAGTCCTGCCCGGATGGCGCGACCGAGGCGGTCTCCGACGTCATGGGGTGCCCTTCGAAGCCGGGTGACCGAGATCAGGACCGACCGGCAGCACAGCCGGACCAGCTCGTGGGTGTGCTGTCCCATTTTAGCCGTGCAGGGGCCCGCTACTCCGTCGGCCGGTCTCCCGCCCTCAGCTCGGTGGCGATCTGACGCCGGCCGGACACGAACGCCTCCAGGACCACCCCCGCACAGATCAGCAGGGCCAGGCCCGCGGTGGGCAGCAGCACCGGCATCAGGAGCGGGGTGAGCGAGCCGCGGGCCTCGGAGCCGACCAGCAGCGACAGGTCGAACGCCGGGCCGAGGAGTCCGACCGCCGCCGCCGCGACCACCCCGCCGCAGACCGCCGCCGCCAGGGTCTGCGGGATCGTCTCGGTGATGATCAGTGCCAGCCCCTGGCGGGGGCGCAGGCCCATGGTGCGCAGCCGGGCGAGCAGCCCGGCGCGGTCGGGGGACGCCCGCAGCAGCGTCAGCAGGACGGCGAGCAGCGCGAATCCGGCCCCGGCGGCGACCGCGGACCGGAACAGCCGCGCGGCGGAGCGCTGGAGCGGGTCGGCGGCGAGTTCGGCGTCCACCTCGCCGCTGGTGCGCACCGTGTACCCGGCGGGCACCTTGTCCGGGTCCTCGCTGACGGCCCGGGCCTCCTCGCGCAGGAGTCCGGCCACGCCGGTCACCTCGGTGAGGCCGCGCTCCATGACCAGGGACCTGAGCCGGCCCGGGTCGATGTCGCCGGCGGCGAGCCAGCTGGTGGCCCCCGCGAGCGCGGGAACCCGTGCGACGGAGGGTCCCGCGGGCACGACGACGAACGCGCGGACGGCGTCCGGGATCGCGGGAGTGGCGTCGACGCGACCCGCGACGCCGGTGAGCAGTTCGCCGCCGGGGACGCGCAACCGCTGCGGGCCGTCGGACAGTTCCCCGGCGAGGCCCGTGCTGATCAGCGCGGGCACCGGGGTGTCGGGGCCGCCGTGCGGGCCGGCCAGCACGGCGGGGTCGAAGGTGCCGGTGCCGGTCGTCCGGGCGATCTCGGCGTACGCGGTTGGCTCGGCCACCACCAGGGTGACCTGGAGGGCGGTCCGGCCGGTGCGCAGGACGTAGGTCTGCCCCTCGACCCGGACCGCGGTCGAGGCCCGCACGCCCGGCATGGCCGAGGCGGCCGAGGTGAACGCCGCCGGGAGGGTGGCGTCGAGCGGGACGGACACCGCGGCATCGCCGCCCACGGCCGTCCGGGCCGCCTGCAGCCGGACGCCGTCGAGGGTGGCGAGCACGGTGGTTCCGAAACCGGCGGTGCTGACGGCCAGCAGCAGGGCGAGGGGTGCCAGCACCGCCGGCCGGTGGCGGCCCGAGGCGTCGCGGGTGGCCCGGGCGAGGCCGAGGAAGCCGGTCAGGCCGCGGCCGTGCCGGGCGAGCAGGGCCAGCCGGCCGGCCACGAGCGGTTGGACGCGGGCCAGCAGCAGGCCGCCGGTGAGCGCGAGCAGCAGGGGCGCGGTCACCAGCAGCGGGTCGGTGCCGGTTCCGGGGGCGAGGCCGCGCCGGCGGACCTCGACCACGGCCGCGACGGTGACGGCCAGGACGGCGAGTTCGCCGACGATCCGCCGCCGACCGTTCCCGCCGGCGGCGGTGCGGGCCCGGCCCGGGGGGAGGACGGCCCGGACCGGGAAGGCCAGGACCGCGAGCAGGGTGGCGGTCACGGCCGCGAGTACGGCCGCGCCCCACCGGGGGGTGGGCAGCAGCGTCAGCGCGAGTGCGGTGGCGACGGCGGCGGCGGGCAGGACGGTCACCGCGCCCTCGCCCAGCAGCCGGAGCAGGATGCCCGGGCGTGAAGCGCCGCGGGCCCGGAGCAGCCGGATCTCGGCGGCGCGCCGGTCGGCGGCGAGGGCGGCGGCCAGGCAGAGCACCACGGTGGCGACGCCCGCGACGCCGGCCGGGCCGATCGCCGCGAGCGGGGCGGCGGCCTCGTACCGGGTGGTGGCGCCGGCGAGGACCTCGGTCAGGAAGGTGCTGAACTGGAGCTCGGGCCGGTCGGTCACCTCGGCGACCTTGAGGGAGCCGGGCCCGGACAGGTACGAGGCGAGCGCGGAGCGCGTCTCGGCGAGCCGGTCCGCGCGCAGGGCGTGGGGGTCGATGGGCAGGCGCCAGAAGTTCTCCCCGCCCTCGCCCCAGGCGGCCAGCGCGGACAGGTTCTCGCCACCGGTGAACCCGCTGGTCACCCACCGGATGCTGCCGTCCTCCCGGATCTTCAGGCAGGCGCGTTCCGGGCAGGTGAGGACCTCCCAGAAACGGTCGTCGGGGTCGTCGGCGCGGTAGAGCCCGACGATCCGGGCGCGGGCCGGGCCGCCGTTGTCGACGAGGTCGCCGATCCCGGCGTGGACGGTCTCGGCGGCGGCCCGGCTGAGGACGACGGGCAGGGGCTCGCCCGGTGCCGAGGGGCCGGGCCAGACGCCCTCGGTCAGGGTCGCGTGCTCGGCCAGGCCGTGCAGGTAGAGCACGGAGAGCACGGGGGCGTCGCCGTGCGGGCGGTCGTACCCCTCGTTCAGCATCGGCCGGTCGATCCGGGCGCGGGTGCCGTAGTTCTCGCCGTCCCGGGTGAGCGGGAGGTTCGGGGTGATCTGTTCGACCAACCGGTCGCGCAGGGCGTCGAGTCGGGCGCCGTCCTCGCCGGGCCGCGGAGCGACGCCGGCCTGCAGGGTGGTCCCGTTGACGCCGCGGTCCAGGACGAACTGCCGCAGCGCGCCGTCCGCGCCCCGGTCGGCGGCGCGCGGGAGGGCCACCGCGAGGAAGACGGTGAGGAGCGTGAGCACGCCCGTGAGCAGGGAGGCGACGGGGGCCGAGCGCAGCCGGGTGCGGACCCAGGGCGCGGGCCGGTGGGCGTCGGTCGGGACGGGCGCGGTGGCGCCGGCCTTGGTGGTCACATCTCCTCCACGGGGCGCCGCCGGGCGGCCACGTTGCGACGGCGGCGGCCCCGTCCGGCAGGGGCGCACGGCACAGCGGTCACCGGATAGCGGACGATCTTTTCAGACGCGGTCCGGGAACGGAAGGCGTGTGCGTGAAGGGGTAGGCAGGTCTGAATTCCCCGCACGGGCGCGGCTGCACCTTCGGGCATCGGGCATCGGGCGTCCGGTACGTCGCGCGAGGACGCCGGACGCCGGACGCCGGACGCCGGACGCCGGTCGCCTCACGCCGGGCCCGGGCGGCGGCCTCGGCGCCTGGCCCTGGTCCGCGTCCGACCCCACCGCGCACCCCGGCGCACCCCCGTGCGGTGCCTCCGGTGCGTCCCCGCTCCTGCCCACGGCCCCGCGGGCAGCCACTACCGCCCCGCGCGCGGATCCGGGATGATCGGCGAAGGCGAACCGACGGGGGGCGGCGGCGCACATGGCACGGCGACGGCACACGGGCGGGCGTCCCGGCGCAGTGGACCTCGACGGCCCCAGGCCCTGGGCCCGACCGGTGGAGACCGGCGCGGAATCGGTGACGCCGGAGGAGCGGGCCGGGACCGACACCCAGCGACACACCGGCACCGAGCGGCGCGCCGCGGACGGGGCCGACGCCCCCGACGCGGGGATCCTGTACCCCGTCGTCGGTGTGATCGTCACCGACCCGGACGGACGGATCCTGCTCGTCCGCCGCTCCCCGGACGAGATCCCGGCCGGGATCTGGGAGATCCCCGGCGGCAGCGTCGACGAGGGCGAGGACGTCGAGGACGGCGCCCGGCGCGAACTCGCCGAGGAGACGGGCATCGCCGGTGCCGAGTTCACGGGATACGCCGGGGCCGTCGACTTCACGACCGTCCACGGCCTCCGTGCGCGCCGGCACGTCTTCACCGCCCGGGTCCCCGCCGGGCAGCCGGTCGCCCTCAGCGACGAGCACGACCGCTTCACCTGGGCGGCACCGGGCGACGAACGGGTCGCCGCGCTCCGCACCCCGCGCCCCTGACCGGCGGCGGCGCACCCGTCCGCGCCGCCGGGCGTCAGGAAGGCGTCAAGGACGGGCCGGTGGGCGTAGACCGTGCGTCAAGGGGGCGGCGCCCGGCCCGCGGCGGGTCTCCACTGGAACTGCGGGCGCCCGACCGGTGCCCGCGACCCCACCGGAAGGACGCCCCCCATGAGTGAGATCCAGGCCGTCGCCACCGCCGTCACCGTCGCGAGGCCGCCGTACGGGACCGGCCGGAACGTCCCGGCGCGCCGTGCCGACCGGGCTCCGGTCCGTGAGATCCGCCCGGTCCGGGGCGAGGGCGAGGGCGCGGACACGGGCGCGGGGCCGACGTCGGGTCCGGGCGCGGACGAGGCCGTGGACGCCGACCGGCGGCCGCGCGGGCGTGCGGCGCACTGCCGGATCGCCATGTGGTACGTCGACTGACGCCGTCCGCAGCCCCCCGCGAGGCCCGCCCCGCCGCACCCCGAGACCCTGACAGCAGGAGCCGCACGCCATGACGAAGCAGGTCACCGCCCCGTTCACCGCCCCTGCCACCGCCCCGTTCGCGGTCCCGCTCGCGGCCCTCCCCGCGCCCGGCGCCGCTCCGGCCGCCGCTTCCGTCCGACCCTCCGGCCCCTCGGCGGTCGGCCGGACGGGAGCGGCCGAAGCGGTCGGCACCGGACCCTGGCCGGCCTCGGCGCGCCCGGGACGCGGCGGGGACCTGACGGTCGGGGGCGTGTCCCTGGCCGAGGCCGCCGACCGCTTCGGCACCCCCCTCTACGTCCTGGACGAGGCCGAGGTGCGTGCCCGTGCCCGCGCCTTCCGGCAGGCCCTGCCGCAGGCCGACGTGCTCTACGCGGCCAAGGCCTTCCTGTGCAGCGCGATGGCCGACTGGGTCTCCGAGGAGGGGCTCGGGCTGGACGTCTGCTCGGCCGGTGAGCTCCGGCTGGCGGTCGCGGCGGGCTTCCCGGCCCGGCGGATCGTGCTGCACGGCAACGCCAAGACCCCGGAGGAGCTGAGGCTCGCCCGCCGCCTCCGGGTCGGCCGGATCGTCATCGACGGGCCCTCGGAGATCTCCCGGCTGGCGGCCCTGGTGGCGGCGGACACCCCGCAGCGGGTGCTGGTCCGCGTGGTCCCCGGGATCGCCGCCGGTCACCACGAGGCCGTGCGCACGGGCGTCGGCGGCCAGAAGTTCGGCTTCCCGATCGACGGCGGCGACGCGGCGGACGCCGTCGCCCGGGTGCTGGCCCAGCCCGGCCTCGACCTCGCCGGCCTCCACTGCCACCTGGGTTCCCAGATCACCGAGGTCGAGCCCTACCTCGCCGCCGTGGACACCGTCGTGCGGTTCCTGGCCGGGGTACGGGCCCGCCACGGCGTCGAACTGCCCGAGCTGGACCTCGGCGGCGGCCACGGCATCCGGTACCTGCCGGGGGACGACGAGCTCGACCCCGCGGACTTCGCCGACCGGGTGACCGCCCGGCTGGCCGCCCGCTGCGCCGAGTCCGGCCTCGCCGTGCCGCGTCTGGTGGTCGAGCCGGGCCGCGCGATCGTCGGGCCGGCCGGGGTGGCGGTCTACCGCGTGCTGTCGGTGAAGCACACCGCCGACGGCCGGGTCTTCGCCGCCGTCGACGGCGGCATGAGCGACAACCCGCGGCCCTCGCTCTACGGCTCGCGCTACACCGTCCGTCTGGTGGGCCGGTCCTCCGACGCCCCGCCGGCCCGGGCCGACGTGGTCGGTCGGCACTGCGAGGCGGGCGACGTCCTGGTCCGGGACGCCCGGCTGCCCGCCGACCTGCGCGCCGGTGACCTGCTGGCCGTCCCGGCGGCCGGCGCGTACCAGCTCTCGATGGCCTCCGGCTACAACCTGGTCGGCCGCCCGGCCGTCGCCGCGGTCCGTGACGGCCGGGCCCGCCTGCTGATCCGCCGGGAGACGGTCGAGGACTTCCGGGCCCGTGAGGTCGGCCGCTGACCTGCGGGCCGCGTGCCTCCGCCGCCGTCCCGGGACCCCCCGTCTCCCGGGCGGGAGCGGCCCGCTGCCGTCGCCGCCCGGGCCGGTCCGGTCGGGCGACATCGGATTCGTCTGATTACCAGCCCGATCAGCGGGCAGGCGCTCCGACGGTACGGAACTGCTGTGCCGCTCGATTCGGAAGGAGACTGTTGTGAGCACCGTGAAGGAGTCCATCGACGTGGACGTCCCGCTGCACAACGCCTACAACCAGTGGACGCAGTTCGAGGAGTTCCCGCGCTTCATGGACGGAGTCGAGGAGGTCCGCCAGACGGACGACCGGCACTGCCACTGGACGACGAAGGTCGCAGGCGCCCGCCGCGAGTTCGACACCGAGATCGTCGACCAGCTCCCCGACGAGCGGATCGCATGGCGCACGGTGGGCGGTGACGTCCAGCAGATGGGCGTCGTGACGTTCCACCGCATCGACGACTCGCACACCACGGTGAGTCTGGCCATGGAGTTCGAGCCGCACGGCATGGCCGAGAAGGCCGGCGCGATGCTCGGCGTCCTGGACCGGCAGGTCAAGGGCGACCTGAAGCGCTTCAAGGGCTTCATCGAGGAGCGGGGCCGGGAGACCGGCGGCTGGCGCGGCCGGCTGGCGCCGGACGGCAGCGGCGGCCCGGTCGGCGGCGCGGACACCCCGGCCGCCGGTGGCGGCCCGGTCGGCGGGATCGGCGACGCGCCCGTGCGGGAGACGCCTCAGGCCCGGATGACCGGCGAGGGCGCACCGCCCGCCCCCGCGCCCGACGGCCGGGACGACCCCCGCCGGGGCTGACGCCGGCGGCGTCAGGACACCCGCGCCCGCACGACCACGTTTCCAAGGATGGACGGGCGGCCACCGATCGGTGGCCGCCCGTCCCGGAAGGACCGGTGGAGGATGACCGAGTTCGGCGCCGCCCGCTCCGGTGAGGAGTGCGCCCCGGCCCGGAGCACGGCAGGGACTGCGGCAGGGACCCGGCGGGCGCCGCGCGGCGCCCGCCGGGTCCGCTCGCGGTGGACGGGAGGGCGAGGGACATGACGCTCTCCCACCCCGCCACCCGAGGTGAGGACGGCGAGCGCGGCCGGTTCGAGCGGCTCGCCGAGAACGCCTCCAACCTGACCGGCTCGCCGGCGTTCTCCGTGTTCTGCGTCGTGCTGGTGGCCGCCTTCTTCGCGGTCCACGCGGCGGGTCTGTCGACGGAGTGGCAGATCCTCGTCGGCGACACGATGGCCGCGGTCACGCTGCTGTTGCTGGCGCTGCTCAAGAACGCCGAGCGGCGCGCCGAGCACGCCGTCCAGCGCAAGCTCGACGCGATCGCCGCCGCCCTCCTCGAACAGCACGAGGGCCACGAGGGGGAGGCCCACCGGCAGCTCCGGAAGGCGATCCGCATGGAGGAACGCCTCTGACGCCCGCTCCGCCGACCCCTCCGGACAGCCGACGTCGCCGGACGTCGGTGCCGTCGGTGCCGGTGCCCCCGCAGTCGGGGGCACCGGCATCCGGCGTTCCCGCGCGTCAGCCCCGGGCGGTCAGCGGCGCGTAGGCGTCCGGGCGGCGGGTGGAGTTGAACGGGAAGAGTTCGAGCCAGTCGTGGCGCTGGTCGAGGTCGAGGTCGGCGACCAGGACGGCGGCCTCGTCGCGCGGGGCCTGCGCGAGAACGCGGCCGTAGGGGTCCACGATGAAGGAGCTGCCGTAGAAGGTGAGCTCGCCCTCGACGCCGGTGCGGTTGGGGACGATCATGAACGTGGCGTTGGCGATGGCGTTGCCGGTGATGACCTTCTGCCACAGCGGCTGGGTGTCGAAGCCGGGGTGGCCGGGCTCGGAGCCGATGGCGGTGGGGTAGATGAGGGCGTCGGCGCCGGCGAGGGAGTAGGCGCGGGCGAGCTCGGGGAACCACTGGTCCCAGCAGGTGGGCATGCCCACGGCGGCGCCGCCGACCTCGGCCAGCGGGAACGCGTCGTCGCCGGCGGGGCCCTGGCGGAACCAGGTGTCCTCGTAGTAGCCCTCGGTCACGGGGATGTGGAGCTTGCGGGTGCGCTGCACCAGGGTGCCGTCGGGTGCCACCAGGATCGCGGTGTTGTAGCCGAGGCCGTCGGGGCCCTCCGGGCCGTCGGCCTTCTCGAACAGCGAGGCGTGGACGTGCAGGCCGTGCTCGCGGGCCGCGGCCGCGGCGAAGGCGAAGGTCGGACCGGTCAGCAGGTCCTCGGGCTCGACGGCCTGCGGGTGGTCCGCCTGGCGCAGGACGGCGAAGTACGGGGAGAGCGTCAGCTCCTGGAGCGCGACCAGGCTCGCGCCCTGCTCGGCGGCCAGGCGGATGCCCTCCAGCAGACCGGCGCGGTGCTGTTCCGGGTCCTGGTGCCAGCGCTGCTGGACGACGGCCACCCGCAGGGCGGCGCGCTGCGGGGCGCGGGTGCGGGCCGGGGAGGCCGGCGGCCTCGTCGCCGCCGTGCCGGAACGTTCCGGCACGGGGAAGAGTAGCCATGCCGGAACGTTCCGGCAATACGCGCCGGAGACCGCCCGCCGTGCCCCGGCCGGCGAACGGGATCGAGGGCGGGCCCGAGGTGGGGAGCGCGCCCCGAGGCGGTGTCTAGACTTCCGGGCTGTGACCAGCCAACCTGTGACCCTGTTCGACGTGGCCCGGGCGGCCGGGGTGTCCAAGAGCACGGCCTCCGACGCGCTGCAGGGCTCCGGCAGGGTCGCGGAGGCCACCCGTGAACGCGTCCGGGCGGCGGCCCGCGAGCTCGGCTACCGCCCCAACTCGGCCGCTCGCAGCCTCCGCCGCTCCAGCACCGGGGCGATCGGCCTGCACCTGCCGCGGACGGCGACGCGCCTGGAGTACTACATGAACCTGGCGTTCGGCGCGGTCGAGCGGGCCAGGGAGGACGGACTGGACCTCGTCCTGCTGGCCCCGGGGACGGCGTCCGGCGGCGGACTCGCCGCGCGGGTGGACGGCCTGCTGGTGATCGACCCCGAGGTCGACGACCCGGAGGTCCCGTACCTGCTGGGCTCCGGCGTGCCGGTGGTGACGGGGGAGCGCTACCTGGGCGGCGGCGTCGCCCCCAGCGGCGCGGTGGTGTGCGACAACGCCGCCTCGCTCGCCTCGCTGCTCGATCACCTCGCGGCGCGCGGAGCACGCCGCCCGGCGCTGCTGGCCCCCGGCCCGGGGTCCGACTGGGCCGCGGCGCTGCGGGCCGCCGCCGCCGACTGGACCCGGCAGCAGGGCGTCGAGGTCACGGTGCGGACGGTCCCGTTCGCGGCCACGCCCGCCGAGGCGGAGGCCGCCACCGCGGAGCTGCTCGCCGGCACCCCGGGCCTGGACGCGGTGGTGTGCGCCCCCGACGGCGCGGTGCCCGGCGTGCTGACGGCCGCGGCCCGGGCGGGCCTGCGGGTCGGCGCGGACCTGCTGGTGGCCGCGTGCGTCGACGGCCCCGCGGCGCGGGGGGCGAGCCCGCAGGTGACGGCGGTGGACCTGCGCGCGGCGCAGTACGGACGCGCGTGCGCGGAGCTGCTGAGCGATCTGCTGGCGGGAGCGGCGGTCCCCGGCGTGGTGCGCCGGCACGACTGGGCACTGCGCGTCCGGGCGTCCACCGCCGGCCACGGCTGACCGGCCGCCCCCAGCCGGCACCGACCGGACCTACCGCTCCGTCGTGGTGCCGGGGCGGGCGGGGAGCGGCCGGGGGACCGTGCGCAGCCAGGCGCGGGCGGCCCGGGCCGAGGTGAGGTGGACCAGCGTCAGCCCGGGGTTGGCGGCGAGGCGGTCCAGGGTCCGTCGGCGGTACGCGGAGTGCTGGCTCCAGGCCCGGCGGATCGGGTGCTCCGGGTCGCGCCACTCCCGGAAGTGCTCCCGGTTGCCGTTCCACAGCTCGCGGCGGGTGAGCGCACGGGCGAGCGAGCGGCGCAGGACGCGGTGCATGACGGTGTACCGGGGCAGGTCGAGCCAGACGTAGGTGTCGGCCCGGGTGGTCAGCAGATCCCCGAGCAGCCCGGTGTACTGGTCCTCGGTGACCCAGCGGGCGGTGTGCGCGAACGCCTCGACGTCGGAGCGGAACGCGGGCCGCGGGGTCCAGTTCGGCCCGTGGTGCAGGGCGTCCAGTTCGTACTGCGGCAGGCCGAGCCGCGCGGCCAGCCGCCCCGCCGCCGTCGTCTTGCCCGCACCCGGGATGCCCGCGACCAGTACCCGCTCCACGGCCGTCACCCTAGTCCGTGGAGCGCGGACCCCGTACACTGCCGGGCCCGGCGGCCTGGTCGGCGGAGCGCCCCGAAGGGCAGGATTCGCGTCACGGTGCTGCACCGTGCGAATCGCGTTCGATAGGTTGGGGCCGGCGTGCGCAACCGAGTCCGCGGAGGGGTTCTCTCGATGACCGATCAGACGGTCCACCACCTGTTCTCCTACGGGACGCTCCAGCTCCCCGGGGTCCAGCTCGCCCGGTTCGGCCGGCGCCTCGACGGGCGGCCGGACGCGCTGCCGGGCTTCCGCCTGACCTCCATCGCGATCACGGACCCGGAGGTGATCGCGGCCAGCGGCACCGACCGCCACCCCCTGGTGGTGGCCTCCGCCGAGGGCGGCGACGCGGTGGAGGGCAGCGTCTTCGCCCTCACCGACGCCGAGCTCGCCGCGGCGGACGACTACGAGGTCGACGACTACGCCAGGACCGAGGTCGTCCTGCGGTCCGGCACCAGGGCCTGGGCCTACCTCGACGCCGGCCCCCGGGACCTCACGGCCCCCTGAGCGGGGACCGCACGCCGAGGATGTCGCCCCGGACGGGGCGCGGACCGGCCGCCGCTGCGCTCACGGCGGCCCGGAGCACGTGTGCGATCCGGTTAACTCCCCGATCCACGGGCCGTGACAAGGCGGTAACGCGGCCTTCCTAGGGTCACGATCGTGGGAGTTTCCCACCGCTTGGTCCTTCGGGAGGGAGTCTCGGTGACGACGCCAGGTTCGAAGGCGGACAGCGTGCGGACGGTCTGCTCGTACTGCGGCGTCGGCTGCGGCATCGTGCTCGACATCGGCCGGGACGCCGTCAGCGGCCGGCGCACCGTCGTGAAGGCGGTCGGGGACCGGAAGCACCCGGCGAACCGCGGGCGGCTCTGCACGAAGGGCGCGACCGGCGCCGAGCTGATGGCCGCCTCCGGGCGGGCCACCAGGGCCCTGGTCCGTGCCGAGCGCGGCGCCGAGCCGGCCGAGGCGGACGTCGACGAGGCGATCACGGCGGTGGCCGGACGCCTGCGGGCGATCCTGGACCGGCACGGCCCCGACGCGCTCGCCTTCTACGTCTCCGGGCAGATGTCCCTGGAGGCGCAGTACCTGGCGAACAAGCTCGCCAAGGGGTTCGTGCGGACCCACCGGATCGAGTCGAACTCCCGGCTCTGCATGGCCTCGGCCGGCACCGGTTACAAGCTGTCGCTCGGCGCGGACGGCCCGCCCGGCTCGTACCAGGACTTCGACCACGCGGACGTGTTCCTCGTCATCGGCTCGAACATGGCCGACTGCCACCCGATCCTGTTCCTGCGGATGATGGACCGGATCAGGTCGGCCGGGGCGAAGCTCGTCGTCGTCGACCCGCGGCGCAACGCCACCGCCGACAAGGCCGACCTGTTCCTGCAGATCCGGCCGGGGACCGACCTCGCCCTGCTGAACGGACTGCTGCACCTGCTGGTGGCGAACGGCCACACCGACGAGGCGTTCATCGCGGAGTTCACCGACGGCTGGGAGGCGATGCCCGCCTTCCTGGCGGACTACCCGCCGGCGAGGGTCGCCGAGATCACCGGGATACCGGAGACCGACATCCGGCAGGCCGCGCAGTGGATCGGTGCGGCGGGGGAGTGGACGAGCTGCTGGACGATGGGCCTCAACCAGTCCACCCACGGCACCTGGAACACCAACGCCCTGGTCAACCTGCACCTGGCGACCGGTGCGATCTGCCGCCCCGGCAGCGGCCCGTTCTCGCTGACCGGCCAGCCCAACGCGATGGGCGGCCGGGAGATGGGGTACATGGGCCCGGGCCTGCCCGGCCAGCGATCGGTTCTCGTGGACGCCGAGCGGGCCTTCGTCGAGGACCTGTGGGGGATCGGGGCGGGCACCCTGCGCACCGACGTCGGGCGCGGCACGGTCGAGATGTTCGAGCAGATGGCCGCCGGTGACGTCAAGGCGTGCTGGATCATCTGCACCAATCCGGTGGCCTCCGTCGCCAACCGCAGGACCGTCATCGCCGCCCTGGAGGCCGCGGAACTGGTCATCACCCAGGACGTGTTCACGGAGACCGAGACCAACGCGTACGCGGACGTGGTGCTGCCCGCCACGCTGTGGGCCGAGTCCGACGGCGTCATGATCAACTCGGAGCGGAACCTCACCCTCGTCCAGGGCGTCGTCGACCCGCCCGGGCAGGCCCTGCCCGACTGGCAGCTGATCGCCCGGGTGGCCTGCGAGATGGGCTTCGCCGACGCCTTCACCTACGCGAGCGCCGAGGAGGTCTTCGAGGAGCTCAAGCGGGCCTGGAACCCGGCGACCGGCTGGGACCTGCGCGGCGTCGACTACCGGCGGCTGCGCGAGACCCCGGTGCAGTGGCCGGCGCCGTCCCCGGACGGCAGCGACCGCAACCCGATCCGCTACCTCAACGACGGCGTCAGCCAGACCCTGCTGGAGCGGGCGGACGGCACCCGCCCCCGGTTGGCGTTCCCCACCGCCGACGGCCGGGCCCGGTTCTTCGGCCGCCCGCACCTGCCCGCCGCCGAACTCCCCGACGACGACTACCCGTTCGTCCTCAACACCGGCCGCCTCCAGCACCAGTGGCACACCCTCACCAAGACCGGAAGGGTCGGCAAGCTCAACCGGCTGAACCCCGGTCCCTTCGTCGAGCTCCACCCGGAGGACGCCGCCGCGATGGGCGCGGAGGAGGGGGACCACGTCGAGGTCGCCTCCCGGCGGGGCCGCGCCGTCCTGCCCGCCGTCGTCACCGACCGGGTCCGCCCCGGCAACTGCTTCGCGCCGTTCCACTGGAACGACCTCTTCGGCGAGTACCTCGGCATCAACGCCGTCACCAACGACGCCGTCGACCCGGTCTCCTTCCAGCCCGGGTTCAAGGCCTGCGCCGTGGCGCTGCGGGTGGTACCGGCCCCGGTGCCCGCGGACTCCGTTCCGGGGACGGCGGTGTCGGGGCCCGCCGTCCCGCCGCAGGCCCCGGCCGCCCCGCCGCCGGGTGTCGGCGCCGTCCCGGGCGTCGACGCGGGGCCGGGGGCGGCGGTGGAGGGGGACAGGGCCGGTGCCCTGCCCGCCCTGGCCGCGCTGCTCGGCATCGAGCACCTCGCGCCGCCGGTGCTCACCGAACCGGAGCGCCGCTACCTGTCCGGCTTCCTCGCCGGGGTCGCGCTGGCGCCGCCCGGCGGCGTGCCGGTGCTGCCGGCCGACGCGCCGTTCGCCCCGGAGACGGCGCGGTGGGTGGACGGCCTGCTGGCCGGGGCGTTCTCCCGGACGGCGACTCCCGCCGCGCCCGCCCCCGCCGCCCCGCTCCGCGGGCCGGCCGGCGCCGCCCCCGAACCCGTCCGGGCCCGGGAACTGCTCGTCCTGTGGGCCTCGCAGACCGGCACCGCCGAGGAGTTCGCCGCCGGGGCCGCCGCCCGGCTGGCCGAGGCGGGCCGCCCCCCGGCCCTGCTCGCCATGGCCGACACCACGCCCGGACGGCTCACCGCGGGCACCGACCTGCTCATCGTCACCAGCACCTTCGGCGACGGTGACGCACCCGACAACGGCGCCGACTTCTGGCAGGCGCTGGCCGACGGCGGCGCGGCCCGGCTGGACGGCGTGCGGTACTCCGTCCTCGCCTTCGGCGACTCCAGCTACGACGACTTCTGCGGCCACGGGCGGCGCCTCGACGAACGGCTCGCGGAGCTCGGCGCCACCCGCCTGCACCCGCGGACCGACTGCGAGGCGGACGACGACGAGGCCGCCGGGACGTGGCTGGAGCAGGTCACCGGCGTGCTCGCCGCTCCCCCCGCCGCTCCCCCCGTCGGCCCCCTTCCCGGCTCCGTCGCCGACGCGGGCGGCCGGCCGGCCCCCGCCGGGCCGTCCGCCGCCGGGCCGTCCGTCACGGCGGGCGGCGCACCGGAGCCTCCCGCGCCCGCCGCCGCGACGGCCCCCGCCGTACCGCCCGCAGCCGCGTCCGCCGCCCTGCTCTCCACGGACCGGGCCGCCGCGCCGGCCGGCCCCTCGAAGGCGTCCCCCTTCACCACCCTCCTGATCGGCAACCGGGTGCTGAGCCTGCCCGGGGCGCAGAAGGAGGTGCGGCAGTTCGCGTTCGACACCCACGGCGGCAGGCTCGCCTACGAGGCCGGTGACGCCCTCGGGGTGTGGCCGGCCAACGGGTCCGGGCTGGTCGCGGAGTGGCTCGCGCTGACGGGCCTCGACGCGGAGCGGGGCGTGACCCTGCCCGGGGTCGGCGACCTCCCCCTCGGCGAGGCCCTGCGGACCCGGCTCGACATCACCCGCATCACCCCGGACCTGCTCGGCTTCGTCGCCGAGCGCACCGGCGACCGCGACCTCAAGCGGCTGCTGCGGCCGGACAACAAGGGCGAGCTGGCGCGGTGGAGCTGGGGCCGGCAGGCCGCCGACGTGGTCGCGGCCTTCCCGGTCCGGGCGAGCGCCGCCGAGTGGGCCGGCGTGCTCCGGCGGCTCCAGCCCCGGCTGTACTCCGTCTCCTCCAGCCCGCTGGCGCACCCCGGCGAGGTGCGCCTCACGGTGTCCGTGGTCCGCTACACCAACGACCTCGGCCGCGACCGCAACGGCGTCTGCTCGACCTACCTCGCCGACTGCGCCGACGACGGCCCGGTGCAGGTGTTCGTCCAGCGCTCCCCGCACTTCCGCCCGCCGGTCTCCTCCACGACGCCGATGATCATGGTGGGTCCCGGCACCGGCGTCGCGCCGTTCGTCGGCTTCCTGGAGGATCGGCGGGCCCGGGGCCACACCGGCGCGAACTGGCTGTTCTTCGGCGAGCAGCGCGAAGCCACCGACTTCTACTACCGGGAGGAGCTGGAGGCGTTCCGCGCCTCCGGTCACCTGGACCGCCTCGACGTCGCCTTCTCGCGCGACCAGCGCAACAAGGTCTACGTCCAGGACCGGATGCGCGAGCACGGGCCGCGCCTGTGGCGGTGGCTCCAGGACGGTGCCCACGTCTACGTCTGCGGCGACGCCGGCCGGATGGCCAAGGACGTCGACCGGGCGTTGCGGGAGATCGTCGCCGCCCACGGCGGGATGGACGAGGAGTCGGCCGCCGGGTACGTCCGGCAGCTGGCGGGCGACAAGCGCTACGTCCGGGACGTCTACTGATCCCCGCTCGGCCGGTAGGGGCTGTGCATGGTGAGGAAGCGGATGTCGAGGTCGGTCTCCAGGTAGTCCATCCGCCGCTCCCAGAAGGCCCGCATGTGGGGCAGGGCGAGGTGGGCGTCGAGGTCGGCCTCGGAGCGCCAGGCCTCGTAGAAGACGAAGACGCCGGGCTCCTGGCGGTCCTCGTGGAAGTGGTACTCCAGGCAGCCGGACTCCTGCCGGGTGGGTTCGACGAACGAGAGCAGGAGCTCCTTCAGCTCCTCGGCGCGTTCGGGCCTGGGGCGGGCGGTGCCGACGAGCGTGAACGGCTGGGACATGCGGGGTTCCCCCTCCGGGAGGTCCTGGGACAGGCATAGGTACAGGAAATCTCGTACCTGGGCGACGCTAGCCGACCCGCAGGTACGATGCAATCCATACCTGGAGGGAGGTGTCCCGGATGCCCGACGACGAAGGCCACCCGAGCGTCGAGGAGATCGAGCTCGGCCCCGTGCTCTCCGCACTGGCGGATCCGCTGCGCCGCCGCGTGGTGCGCGAGCTGGCCACCGGACCCGACGGCGCCGCGCGGACGTGCAGCTCGTTCGCGCTGCCGGTCTCGAAGGCGACCGTCACGTACCACTTCCGCGCCCTGCGCGAGGCCGGGCTGATCCGGCAGGTCGACCGGGGCAACAGCCGGATGGCCTGCCTGCGCCGGGCCGACATCGAGCAGCGCTTCCCCGGGCTGCTGGGCATCGTGGCGGCCGAGCCGGAGGGGTGAGCGCGGGCGCGGGGAAGTCCCGTCCGGGCCGGCGCGCGTGACGTACGCTCACGCCGGGCCCGCGCCCGGGGCTCACACGAGGCGCGGCCGGGTCAGCGGGACGCCGTGGCGCGCCGGCGGGGGCGGACCATGACCCGTCGCAGGTCGCAGAGTTCGACGTCGAAGTTCTTCGCGGTGGTGCGCAGCCGGGAGAGCATCGCGTCCGGGCCGGTGATCCAGAGCCGGTCGACGCCCAGTTCGCGCAGCGACCGCGCGGTGTCCACCCAGCGGATCGGGCTGACGAACCCGTCGAGCAGCGCGGTCCGCAGCTCCGCGGGCCCGGTCAGGACGGCCCCGTCGTAGTAGGAGACGATCGGGATCCTGGGCGCCGCCAGGGTGTACCGCGCGTACACCTCCTCCATCCGGGCCCGGACCCCGGTGAACAGGGACGTGTGGGCGGGCGGGCGCATCGTGTAGAGCGAGTAGCCGCCGGCTTCGCTGATCGCCGACTTGAAGGCGGCCAGTTCCGCCTCGCGCAGCGACACCATGTGGAAGTCGGTGTCCATCCGGCCGGAGACGTCGTGCCACTCCAGGCCGCCCAGCAGCGGGTCGAGCCGCTCCTCGGGCACCCGGACGAACGAGTGGGTGACGATGTCGCGGTGCTCGGTGGCGAAGTACTCGCGCTCGACCCGGGCGATCTCGTCGACCAGCCGGACGGTGTCGGCGAACGGCAGCGCGCCCGTGTAGGCCAGGGCGGTCCGCTCCCCGAAGCTCGGGCCGGCGCAGTACTCGGGTGCGGCGCCGAGCCGCTGCTCCGCCCACTCCGCCAGGGCCAGGCACGCGACGAGCACCGCCACCTGGACCGGTTCGGCGTAGTCGTCGTCGGCCGGTGCGTCGGCCAGCGCGTCGGCGAGGCGGTAGCCGAGCGCCTCGTCGGCCTCGGCGAGCCGCCGGCGCGCGAGCGGATGGATCATCAGGAATGTGCCGAGCTCCTCGCGGCGGACCGGGGAGAGGGCCGGGAAGACGATCGCGGCGGTCATCGGGAGGCCTCCGTGGGTGCTCCGCCCCGCGGGGCGGAGCGGGAGCGGTCGACTGCGGTGCGGGGGAGGGGGAGCCGGTCCGACGCCCGCGCGGCGCCGCCGGAGGGAGCACCGCCGAGCGGCGCGCCGCCGGTCGGTGCCGCGCCCTCCGGGGCGGCGTGCGGGCCGCGGCTCACGAGTGGACCGGCTTCTGGGCGGCGGGCGGGGCGGCCAGCCTCTCCAGCGCCTTCCGGTCGGGCTTCCCGTTGCGGTTGAGCGGCAGCCGGTCCAGGACGACGACCCGGTTGGGCTGCTCGTAGGCCGGCAGGACCGCGCAGATCCGCTCCCGCCAGTGCGCGGCGTCCGCGCCGGTCTCGTCCTCGACGAAGAACACCAGGGAGCTGCCGCGCCGTTCGTCCGGGACCGCGATCACCTTGGCCGAGCAGCCCGCCTCGGCGATCCGCGCCTCGATCCGCTCGGGGTAGAGCGTGTAGCCCATCCGGTGCACGGCCAGCTTGCGACCGAGGACGGAGAGGTTGCCGTGCTCGTCCAGGCGCCCGAAGTCGCCGGTGCGCCGCCAGCCGCGGGCGACCGGGGCGAGGTCGCCGTCCGGGCCGAGGTAGCCCTCCATGAGCTCCGGCGAGTCGACCTCGATCTCGCCCGCCTCGAACGGGCCGAGCACCGCGCCCGCGTCGTCGACGATCCGCACGCCCATGCCGACGACGGGCCGGCCGGTGGCCACGGGGTTGTCCGCGGTCGCGAAGGCGACGTTGCCCAGCTCGGTGCTGCCGTAGCTGTCCAGCAGGGGCTTGCCGCACAGGTCGACGTACCGGTCGACCAGGGTGGGGTCCAGCGGGGCCGCGCCGCTGCAGAACAGCCGCACGCCGCGCAGGTCGGCCGTCGGGTCGGGGCGCCGGCTGACGATGTTCCAGATGCTGCGGTAGGTGGCCGGCGTCGCGTCGAGCACGGTGGCGCCGGTCCGGCCGGCCATGGCGACCGCCTGGTCGACCCGGCGGTACGGGGCGACCACCAGGGAGCAGCGGACCAGCCAGGCGATGAACACCATGGAGAGCCCGTACTGGTGGGAGAACGGCAGCAGCGGCAGCAGGACGTCGTCCGGGCGGTGGCCGATCTGGGCGGCGTTGCGCTCCAGGTTCCGCAGGAACCGCGCGCCGGTCTTCACCACGCCCTTCGGGACGCCGGTCGACCCGGAGGACCACATGATCAGCCCGTCCGGCAGCCCGCGCCAGAGGCCGAGGTCGAGCGGGCCGTCCAGCTCGGCGGGCGGCCGGGACCCGGCGGCGGCCAGCAGGTCCTGGACGAGGACGGTCCGGTCCCCGGCGGGCGGCAGCGCGCTGCCGTCCACGACGGTCAGCGAGGCCCGGGTCAGCCGGTGGATGCGGGTGGTCTCCTCGGCGGTGTCCTGGTGGTCGAGGAGCACGATCGAGGCGCCGGCGTGGGCGAGGCCGAGCAGCACGGTGATCCAGGCGGCCGAGTTGTCCGCCTTGAACAGCACGCGGGTTCCCGGCCGGACGCCGAGGTCGGCCAGGACCGCGGCGACGCCGACGGCCGATCGCTCCACGTCGGTCAGGGACTGGGCGGAGTCGGGTGCGAACACAGTGGCGGTCATCGGCGGATGCCGTCCTTCCGCGGGTGTCGGATGCAGGCGGGGTCAGATCAGCGGGAACTTCAGCTGGCCCGACGCGATCGGATTGACGTAGTCGGCGCTGGTCATCCCGGCCTTCTTCATCGCCAGGCCGGTCAGGCCCTCGAAGATGGCCCGGCGGGCGTTCATGGTGGTGGAGTAGCCGGGGTCGAGGTGCGGCGCGATCTCGACGACGTCCATCCCGATGACGTTGGTCTCCGCGCACAGCCGCCGGAAGGCCGGGAACAGCTCACGCGGGGTCAGTCCACCGGGCTCCGGCGTGCCGGTGCCGGGCGCGTAGGCGGGGTCGAGGACGTCGATGTCGAGCGACAGGTAGATGAACTCCGGGCCGTCGTGCACCTCTTCGATGACCTTGTCGAGCACCGCGTTGAAGCCCAGCCGCTCGATCTCGACCATGAAGTGGGTTCGCATGCCGTTGCGGCGCATCCAGTTGAACAGCGCGTCGTCCGGGCCGGTCGGCGTGCGCAGGCCGATCTGCACGAAGTTCTTGCCGGGGATCCGCTTCTCGTCGATCAGGCGCCGGAGCGGGGTGCCGTGGGTGACGCGGTGGCCGAAGATGTGCTCGTGGCAGTCGGGGTGGGCGTCGAAGTGCACCACGCCGATCTTGTCCGGTCCGTACAGGTCGGCGAGCGCGCCGACGCTGGCGATCATGAGCGAGTGGTCGCCGCCCAGGATGACCGGCACGGCCCCGACGTCCGCGACCTCGCGGACCGTCGCGGCGATCGACGGCAGCGACTTCTCGACACTGAAGATGTCGATCGCCGCGTCCCCGTAGTCGACCACCTTGAGGAGGTTGAACGGGCTCACCCGGGTGCTGGCGTTGACCAGGAGCTCGGGGGTGTTGAAGAGGTAGCGCTCGTCGGAGC
The DNA here is from genome assembly GCF_036290945.1 of Streptomyces sp. BE303. Lineage (NCBI taxonomy): Bacteria > Bacillati > Actinomycetota > Actinomycetes > Kitasatosporales > Streptomycetaceae > Streptomyces > Streptomyces sp. BE303. Next base: position 19,134 of record NZ_JAQYWZ010000468.1, on the reverse strand, counting down.
GCAGTGCGCGCGGGCCGTAGGCGGCGCCGCGGTGGCCGGACGAGGAGTCCAGCGGGACGCCGAACACGGCGACGTCGACGCCGCCGGCGCGCAGGTCCTCCTGGTCGAGGCAGACCGGGACCCCCATGAAGGTGGGGATGCCGGTGTAGGCCGGCTGGAGGAAGTTGCGCCGGAGGTCGATCGGGCCGGGTGCGCGGGAGGGAGCCTGCGACCGGTCGATCGGAATGCGCCAGGAGTCTTCGGCATCGTTTTCCGTCACGCTGATTCCTTACCGTGGCCTGACCGTCAATTGGCTTTACGGCGATATCGTCAACACGCTCGCGGCGGCTTCCCAACGCCGACGGAAGGCTATTGAGCGGTGTTTAGCGGGCCAACCCCAGCGGATCCCCTATCGGGCGGAGGGTGGCAGGGGGTCGATTCGCCCGCAAGGCCCGAAGGGACAGGGTATGCCCCGATTTGCACCGGAGGCGCGGCCGCGGGGATCAGGGGCCCCGCGGAGCGGTGGTCCGCGGTTCGTCCAGGGAGCGTCGGAGGTGGTGGCGCGCCTGCGGAGGCGGCGCGACCGACCCCGTGAGCACCGCAACTCCCGTGCGGGGCAGGCCCAAACATCTGATGCCCTTTCGGGCACATGATTTTTTGTTCACATCGCGTACTCCATCGATTCAATGGGGGATCACCTTCCGAGGGGCATACTGAGGCCGTCGCACGAAGAGATCAAATGCATTTTTTACGGTGATAGCGGCGAAACATATCGATGCCACGTTCATTCGGCCGAATGTCGCGCCGTCTTTCTCGGGTGCGGCGGAGAGCCGCGGGCATCGGCGGATCGCCGGACCAATGGATGTGCCCTCGGGGAGGACCACGCAGGTGTTTGTCGAACGTCAGGAGCAGCTCGCCGGTTTCACGGCCGCGCTGGAGGATTGCCGAGCCGGAAACGGCCGGCTGCTGTCAGTCGTCGGCCCCATGGCCAGCGGGAAGACCACGCTGCTGCGCGCGTTCACGGAGCACGCCGAAGCGGCGGGGTTCCACGTCCTGTGGGCCACCGGCTCCCGGACCGAGCGGGAGCTGCCGCTGAGCCTGGTCAACCAGTTCTGCCACGGCTTCCCGTCCCCGACCGACCACACCGACCGGGCCGGACTGATCCGCGAGGTGCACAACGCGTCCGCGGCGCTGCTGGCCAACAGCGAGCGGGCGCCGCTGGTCGTCGCCGTCGACGACCTGCACCACGTCGACCCCCTCTCCCTGCACTGCCTGCTCTACCTGGTCCGGCGCATCCGCAACGCGCGGGTCCTCGTGGTGGTCAGCGGCCGCGACCTGACGGAGCCGACCGATCCGCAGCTGTACGCCGAGCTGATGGTGCTGGCGGCCGACAACCACATCGAGATCCCGCCGCTCTCCCGGCACGGCGTCGGCGAACTGCTCGCCGAGGCCTTCGGGACCCACCCGGCCGACCCGCTCGTCGACGCCTGTACCCGGGCGTCCGGGGGGAACCCGCTGCTGGCCCGGACGCTGATCGCGGACCTCCGCAGCGCCGGCGGGCCCGGCCTGGACCGGGACGGGCAGGTCGTCCCCGGCCGCGCCTACACCGCCGCGGCCCGCAGGTACGTCGAACGCTGCGAACCGGCGACGCGGCGCGTCCTCGCCGCCGCCGCCCTGCTGGACGGCCGCCCGCCGGCCGGCCTGCTCACCCTCGCCCGGCTGGCCGAGGTCGACACCGCGGCGGCCCGGCGGGAACTGTCCGGCCTGGAGAACGCGGGCCTGATCAGCGACGGCCGGCTCCCGCACCCGCAGGCCCGCCAGGCGGTGCTCGACCAGCTGCCGCCCGAAGCCCTGACCGACCTCCACCTGAGGGCGGCCCGGATCCAGTACGAGGGAGGGGCGGCGCCGCTCCCGGTCGCCCGCCACCTGCTGGCGGCCGGCCGGACACCGGCCTGGGCCGGCCCCGTCCTCGGCGCCGCCGCGGAGGAACTGCTCGGCAGCGGCGACGCGGACCTCGCCACCGCCCTGCTGCGGCTCGCGCACGACGGCGCGACCGACGAGGCGGAGCGCGTCGCGTTCAAGGTCGCGCTGCTCCGGGCGGAGTGGTGTACCGACCCGGCCTCCGCCGGGCACCGACTGGGACAGCTCACCGACGCCGTCCGGACCGGCCGGGTCGACGTCGCCGCACGCGTCACCACCGCGTACTGCCTGCTCTGGCTGGGGCGCACGGCCGAGACGGTCGAGGTGCTCGACGGCCTCGCCACGCTGGAGGCCGACACGGAGGAGCGCGCCAGGATCCGGCTCCTCACCGCATGGACCCGGTTCACCCACCCCGGCCTGCTCCGCGACGACCCGGCCGAACCCTGGGCACCGCAGCGCGCCGCCGAGACCGTGGTCAACACCAAGGAGGCGCTGGCCCAGGCCCTGGAGACCGTCCTGGTCAAGGGCCCGAACAGCGCGGCGGTGATCACGGCCGAACAGGCACTGCCCCGCTCGTCGGCCCGCGGCGACGCCCTGACCATGCACGTCGCGGCGCTCACCATCCTCATCTACGCCGACCAGCTCGAAACCGCGACCCAGTGGACCGACCGCCTGCTGACCCAGGCCCGCGAACGCGGCGTGTCGTCCATGGAGGGCATCCTGACGGCGATCCGCGCCGACATCGCGTACCGCTCCGGCCGGCTCGCCGACGCGCAGCGCCACGCCGAGGCCGCGCTCGCCACCATGTGCCGCGAGAGCTGGTCGACCGCGGTCGGCGGCCCGCTGGGCACCCTGCTGCTGGCGCTCACCGCACGCGGCCGGCTCGCCGAAGCCGCCCGCTACCTCGACGAGCCGGTCCCGGACGCGATGTTCGAGACCGTCTGGGGCCTGCACTACCTGCGGGCACGCGGCACCTACTACCTGGCGGCCGGTCAGCCGGAGGCCGCCCTGGACGACTTCACCACCTGCGGGGACCTGATGGCCCGCTGGAACCTCGACCTGCCGGCGCTCGCGCCCTGGCGCATCCACGCGGCCCGCGCGCACCTGGCCCTCGGCCGGCCGCAGCAGGCCCGTATGCTGGCCGAGAGCCAGCTGACCCAGCTGGGCCAGGAACCGAGCCGGACCAAGGCGGCGGCCCTGCGCGTGCTGGCCGCGGTCTCCCCGCTCGCCCAGCGCCCCACGCTGCTGCGCGAGGCCGCCGAGATGCTCCGCGGCTGCGGCGACCTGCTGGAGCTGGCCCACACGCTGGCCGACCTCAGCCAGGCCCAGCGCTCGCTCGGCGACTTCCACCGCGCCCGGATGACCGTCCGGCGGGCCTACGGCCTGGCCGGCGACTGCCAGGCCGACGGCCTGCGCCAGCGGCTGCTCCCCGACGTCGACGACGCGGCGCCGGAGGAGGCCGAGGAGTCCTACACGGAGGCCCTCAACTCGCTCAGCGACGCGGAGCGGAGGGTCGCCGTCCTGGCGGCCCAGGGCAACACCAACCGGCAGATCGCCAACCGGCTGCTGGTCACCCTGAGCACCGTCGAGCAGCACCTGACCAAGGTCTACCGCAAGCTCAGCGTGACCCGGCGGGCCGACCTCCTGGCGAAACTCGGGCCGAGGGTCAGCAACGTCGCGTGAGCTCCGCCGGCGGGCGGGCGGCCCGGTGGGCGGCCCGCCCGCCGGCCGGCTCCCGGGCTCGGCGAGGTGCCCGGCGGAGCACCCGCGTCGGGGTGCTCCGCCGGGCACCCACGAGGGGTCGACCGGCCGACGGGTGTCCACGCTCGGAGGCTAGACCCGGCGCCCACCGGGCCGAACCCCTAGCGGACCCCGGTCGGTCGGTGCCCGGACGGTCCGCGCACGACGTCCGCCGACCGGTGTCGTCCGATCGACGGACAACTGTCGGTCCACCGGCCGTCGCGGCCCACCGGCCCGGCGGCCGAAGCTGGCACGGTGACAGAAGCGGTGCAGGTACGCGGCCTACGCAAGGCCTATCAAGGGGCTCCCGCCGTCGACGGCGTGGACCTGGACATCGGGGACGGCGAGATCTTCGCGCTGCTGGGCCCCAACGGAGCGGGCAAGACGACGACCGTCGAGATCCTCGAAGGGTTCCGCAAGCGCGACGCCGGCAGCGTCCGGGTGCTCGGCGAGGACCCGGAACGCGCGCCCCGGCGCTGGCGGTACGGCATCGGACTGGTGCTGCAGAACGCCTCCGACATGGCCGACATGACCGTCACGGAGACCGTGCGCCACTTCGCCGGGTACTACCCCGCCCCCCGCCCGGTCGACGAGGTGATCGAACTCGTCGGCCTGACCGGCAAGGCCGGGAGCAAGGTGCGGACGCTCTCCGGCGGGCAACGGCGGCGGGTCGACGTCGCGATCGGCGTCGTCGGCCGGCCCCGGCTGCTGTTCCTCGACGAGCCCACGACCGGATTCGACCCGGAGGCGCGCCGCCAGTTCTGGTCGCTGATCCGCCGGCTCTCCGAGGAGGACGGCACCACGATCCTGCTGACCACCCACTACCTGGACGAGGCCGAGGCACTCGCGCACCGGGTGGGCGTCATCGCCGCCGGCCGGATCCTCGCCGTCGACACCCCGGCCGACCTCGGCGGGCGCGCGTCGGCCGAGGCCACCGTGAGCTGGTCCGAGAACGGCGAGCCGCGTCAGCTGCGCACCGCCGGCCCCACCGCCGCCGTGGCGGAGCTCTCCGCCCGGTTCGACGGCGAGGTCCCCGGACTGGTCGTCACCCGGCCTTCGCTGGAGGACGTCTACCTCGACCTGATCGGAGGCTCCCGATGACCACCGCGTCCACCGCGTCCACCGCGCCCACCGAAACCACCGCGCCCACCGGGCGCCCGGCCCCGGGCACCGCCCGGGAACCGTCGGTCCTCGGCCTCTGCCTGGCCCGCGGCGGGGTCGAGCTCCGCCAGTTCTTCCGCGAACGCACCGCCGTGATCTTCACGTTCGCACTTCCGGTCGTGCTGCTGACCCTGCTCGGCTCGATCTTCGACCGGCAGCTCGGTGCCTCCGGCATCCCCTCCAGCCAGCTGCTCGCCGCCGGCATGATCGCCGGCGGGATCGGCTCGACCTGCTTCGTCAACCTCGCCGTCAGCATCACCAGCGACCGCGAGGACGGCACGCTCAAGCGGCTGCGGGGCGTACCGATGCCGCCGATCGCCTACTTCGTCGGGAAGATCGTGCTGGTCCTGGTGACCGCCGTGGCCGAGATGGTGATCGTCCTGGCCGTCGGCGTGCTCTTCTACGACCTGCCGTTGCCCACCGACGTCACGCGCTGGGCGACGTTCGCCTGGGTCTTCCTGCTGGGCGTGACCGGCTGCGCGCTGCTCGGCACCGCGATGAGCAGCGTTCCGCGCTCGGTGCGCGGCGCGGCACCCATCGTCAACCTGCCGTTCCTCGTCCTGCAGTTCGTCTCGGGTATCTTCATCGTGCCGCTGACCACGCTGCCGACGGCGTTGCAGCACATCGGCGCCGTGTTCCCGCTCAAGTGGATGGCACAGGGCTTCCGCTCGGTGTTCCTCCCCGACTCGGCGGCCGGTGCGGAACCGGCCGGCGCCTGGGAGCACGGACGCATCGCCCTGGTGCTGGCGGCCTGGTGCCTCGGAGGTCTGATCCTGTGCCTGACCACGTTCCGCTGGCAGGGAAGGAAGGACGGTTGAGTCGCGCCCCCGACGAGTGGCTGCGCTGGCAGCCGGTCTGGGACGCGTACTTCGTCCTGGTCAGCGCGGCCGGCCTGGGCGGCGTCCTGCTCACCGGCGGCCCCGGCCCCGCCCGGCGGGCCGGGGCCGCCGCGCTGCTGGTCCTGCTGGTCGCCGCGCACCTGGTGCTCGGCCGGCGGCTGATCCGCACCGGCCGGGGCACCCGGCAGGCCCTGCTCTACCAGCTGGGCGTGGTCCTGGTGTTCGCCGCCGCGGTCGGACTGACGACCAGCAGCGCGCTCGTCCTGTTCGCGCTGTGCGCGCCGGCGTTCATGACCACCGGCCCGGTCGCCGGCACGCTCGCCGTGCTGGCGATGAACCTGGTCTGGCTCGGGGTCGCGCTGGCCGGGGACACCTTCCCCGGCTCCGGCGGGCTGCCGGCCGTCCTCGGGACGACGGTCGCGGCGCTCTCGGTCGTCCTCGGCGTCTGGGTGAGCCAGATCATCCGGCAGAGCACCGAACGGGCCGTGCTGATCAGGGAACTGGAGGCCGCCCGGGCCGAGCTCGGCCGGGTGTCCTACGAAGCCGGACGGGCCGCCGAACGCGAGCAGGTCGCCGACGTCGTCCACGACACCCTCGCCCAGGGCCTGTCCAGCACGATCATGCTGCTGCAGGCCGCCGGCTCGGCGCTGGAGGCCGACCCCGCACGGGCCCGCCACTACCTGGAGGTCGCCGAGGCCACCAGCCGCGACAACCTGGCCGACGCCCGGGCGCTGATCACCGCCCGCCCCCTGCCCGAGGCCACCTCCGCCTCCCTCGTCGACGGGCTCCGCCGCGAGGTCGACCGCCTCCGGGACGTGCACGGCATCGACGCCACCCTCCAGGTGGACGGCGCCCCCGATCCGGCGGACACCGCGCTCAACGTCGACCTGCTCCGGCACGCGCAGGAGGCACTGAGCAACGTCCGCAAGCACGCCGCGGCCGGCCGCGTCGAGGTCGTCCTCGCCACCGACGCCGGCGGCGTCCGGCTGGAGGTGCACGACGACGGCGGCGGGTTCGCCGCCGACACCGCCACGGCCGGCCACGGCCTCCCGCTGATGCGGCGGCGGCTGCGCCAGGCCGGCGGCGAGCTGGAGGTCGACTCGGCGCCCGGCGAAGGCACCTCCCTCCGGATCCGGGTGCCCGCATGACGATCACCGTCCTGCTGGTCGACGACCACCCGGTGATCCGGGCCGGCATCCGCGCGATGCTCCACGACCAGCCCGAACTGACCATCGTCGGCGAGGCGGTGTCCGGCTCCGCCGCCCTGGCCGCCGCCCGCGAACTGACGCCCGACGTCGTCCTGATGGACCTGCGGATGCCCGACGGCGACGGGGTCGGCGCCACCGAGGCCATCCTCGCCGAGCTCCCCGCGACCCGCGTGGTGATCCTCACGACCTACCGGACCGACGGTGACATCCTCCGCGCGGTCGAGGCGGGGGCCGTCGGCTACCTGCTGAAGGACACCTCGCCGGCCGAACTCGCCCAGGCCGTCCGGGCCGCCGCGCGCGGCGAGACCGTGCTCTCCCCGGCGGTCGCCGCCACGCTCCTCGGCCGGGTCCGCCAGCCCCGCACGGAGACGCTGTCCCGCCGGGAGGCCGAAGTCCTGCGCCTGGTCGCCGAAGGGCTGACCAACGCCGCCGTCGGGCGCGCCCTGCACATCACCGAGGCCACCGTGAAGACCTACGTCGTACGGATCTTCACCAAGCTGGGCGTGTCCGACCGCACCGCCGCCGTCATGGCGGCGGTTCAGGCCGGAATCCTCTGAACGGGACGGCGGACCGCCGCCCGGTGCCCTCCCGACCGGCGGGCCGTCCCGTTCAGGAGGGCAGCTCGATCGGCGCGAGCGCGGGGAAGTCGTCCCCCGGGCCCGGGTTGCCGGCGGGCGTCCGGCCGCCGAGGTGGTGCAGGACGCCCCAGACGGCGTTGAGCGCGGTGGTCACCGCCCCCTCGGCGAACCCGCCGGTCCACGACACGTCGTCACCGGCGAGGAAGACCCCGCGCTGGTGCGCGGGAAGCGCGTCCTGCACGAAGTGCGTGAACAGGCGCCGCTGGTAGCGGTACTGGCCGGGCAGGTTGCTCTTGAACGCGCCCATGAAGTGCGGCTCGGTCTCCCACGTCACCGCGACCGGCGGCGCGATGATCCGGCTGCGGACGTCCACGTCCGGATAGATCCTGCGCAGGTGCCGGAGCATGACGTCCAACCGCTCCTCGGCCGACAGCGCGGCGGTCTTCAAGGAGTCGTCGTTCCAGGTGTACGACAGACACATCACCCCCGGCGCGTCCGGGCCGTCGTCGAACAGGTAGACGCCCCGCGGCGCCCGGTCGGTGAGCGTCATCCCCATCACCGGACGCCCCGTCCGGTCGTCCACGTCCTGCCAGAACGGCCGGTCCACCAGCGCGAACAGCTTCGAGGCGCCCATGTAGTGGGTGCGCTCGACCGCGGTCCACACGTCGTTCGGGAACAGGTCCTCGGCCGTGTCGATCCCGGACAGCAGCAGCCGCACCTGCGGAGTCAGCACGGCCGCCGCGAACTCGGCGGTCCCCTCGGCCGTCTCCACCACGATCCCGCCGTCGCTCCGGGAGAGCCTGGTGACCGCGGGCCGCGGCCCGTCGGGGTGCAGATCCGCCAGCGAGGTGCCGGCCGGCCAGTACGCCGACCGGGCCGGCGCGTGCCGCCACAGCCGCAGGGGGAGCTGCTGGGCGCCGCCGGTCAGCTCCCGGTGACCCTCGTCGGCCCCGGTGTAGACGACCCGCAGGATCTCCAGCATCGAGTTGGGGAAGTCGGTGTCCCAGCCGCCGGAACCGAAACCGACCTGACCGAAGATCTCCCGGTGCCGGAACGACGCGAACGCCGACGAGGACGCCAGGAAGCCGTAGAAGGACTGGTCGTCCAGGAGCGGCACCAGCCGGTTCCAGATCGCCTTGATCATGGCCGTGTCCCGGCGGCGGATCGCCGAGTCCATCGCGCTGAAGTCGGCGCCCTCCTCCAGCACCTTGGTCCAGGCGTCGTAGACCTCCTGGTACGCCGACGGCAGGTCCTCCGGCACCCGGGCGAAGTGCCGGTCGCCGTTCACGTCGACGACGGTGTGCGGCGTCGCCGCGGCCATCGGGTTCGGGAACGGCCGGGTCTCCAGCCCCACCAGGCCGATGTAGTGGAACAGCGTCGTGGCCGAGGCCGGGAACCGCATCGCGCCCAGCTCCGCGACCGTCCCGGGATGCCCCGGGAAACTCGCGGTCCGCATCCGGCCGCCGAGCTCCCCCGCCTCGAACACCACCGGACGCAGACCCAGACGCATCAGTTCGTACGCGGCGACCAACCCGGAGATCCCGCCGCCGACCACCGCGACCGGCGTACCCAGCCGCCCGGGCGGAACCGACCCCAGACCGTCGGCGTGACGCACCCACCGGTCGTGGGCGAAGGGGAAGTCGGGGCCGAGCATGGTGACCGGCGGCGCCGACAGGTCCGCCGCGAAGGCGGTCACTGCGCAGCGCCGTACAGTTCGGGCCGCCGGTTCAGCAGGTACGGGGTGGCCCGCCGGCTCGCGTCGATCGCCGCGCGGTCCACCTCGGCGACGAACAGCGCCTCGGCGTCCCCGGGCCCCTCGGCGCGGAGCACCCCGTCCGGGCCGACCACCCGGCCGAGCCCGCAGTAGCCGTGCGGCCCCGCGCCGTACCAGTTGACGTAGGCCACGAAGAGCTGGCTCTCGAAGGCCCGCGCCGCGACCAGCGTCCGGGGGACGAACTCCCACGGGCGGACCAGCGCCGTCGGCACGACCAGCAACTCGGTGCCGGCCAGCGCGTGCGCCCGCACGGTCTCCGGGAACTCCACGTCGTAGCAGATCAGCAGACCGACCGTGAGCGAGCCCAGCTTCGCCTGGACCACCAGCCGGTCACCGGGCGCGAACACCGAGCGGTCGAACTCGCCGTACAGGTGGGTCTTGCGGTACCGGGCCGCCACCGCGCCGTCGGAGCCGACGAGCTGGACGCTGTTGTAGACGCCCCCGTCGGCCAGTTCGGGCCAGCCGTACACGATCGCCAGACGGTTGCGCACGGCGATCTCGCGCACGCCGTCGGCGAGCGCCCCGTCGGCCGGCTCCGCCAGCTCCACCGTGCGGGCCAGGCCCAACTGGTAGCCGGTCGCCGACATCTCCGGCGTGACCAGCAGCTCCGCACCGCCGTCCGCCGCCGCCGCGGCGGCCCGGGCCAGCCGCTCCAGGAAGTCGTCACGGCCCGACTCCCCGCCGATCCAAGCGGGTTGCCAGCACGCGACGCGCGTCGCCTTCGCTGTTTCCGAAGAAGTCATCGTTCGTTCGTCCCGAAATTCGAGGGCGTGATGAGGTGACGGAGAACTGATATCCGGGCCCGACCCGGCCGACAACCCCTAATCGCCTCGGATACCCCAGTGCCCCCGGCGGAGGTTGTCCGTGAATTGGATCGGCCTTTAGAGTGACGAGGTGTCCCGCCGCGAAGTACCGCGCCTCCGACCCCCCCGACACCGGCTCGAACGCCGCGCCCTGGGCTGGTGGAGCGCCCAGGCCGCCCTCGTCGCACTGCCCCCCGTCCTGGTGCTGGCGCTGCTGACCGCGCTGATCCCGCCCGCCCGCACCTGGCTCGGACTCGCCCTCGCGATCGTCTCCGCCGCCGCGCTCGCCTACCTGCTGGTGATGCCCGCCTGGCGGTACCGCGTCCACCGCTGGGAAGCCACCGACGACGCGGTCTACGCGGTGTCCGGCTGGTTCTGGCAGCGGGCCCGGATCGCCCCGCTGGCCCGGATCCAGACCGTCGACACCGCCAGCGGGCCCGTCCAGCGACTGTTCGGACTGGCGGGCCTCGTGGTGACCACCGCGTCGGCCGCCGGCCCGGTCCGCATCCAGGGCCTGGACCGCCAGGTCGCCGCCGACCTGGCCGAGACCCTGGCCGCCCGCGCCCAGGCCCTGCCCGGAGACGGCCAGTGACCGCAGAGCGCTGGCAGCGGCTGGACCCGCGCATGCCGGCGACCTGCCTCACCTGGCTGGTCCCGCCGCTCTGCTCCACCCTGCTGACCCTGCTGATCACCGGCGGCACCCTCGACCTCGCCGCCGCCATCACGCTGGGCTCCATCGGCGTCACCTGCCTGATCATCGCGACACTCTTCGGTGTCCGGCTCCTGACCACCCGCTACCGGATCACCGACGAGCGCGTCGAACTGCGCAGCGGCCTGCTCTTCCGGCGGCACCGCGCGGTGCCCCGCGACCGGATCCGCAGCGTCGACATCACCGCGAGCCCGCTCCACCGGCTGCTCGGACTGCGCACCGTCCGGATCAGCACCGGCACGCACGTCGCCGCCGACGACCGGCAACTCGCCCTCGACGGGGTGTCCCGGACCTCCGCCGAACACGTCCGGCGCCGACTCGCACCCGACGGGGCGACCGCGGACACCACCCTCGCCGTCCTGCGCCTGAGCTGGCTCCGGTACGCGCCGCTGACCGTCTGGGGCCTCGCCTGGATCGGATTCGTCGCCGGCGGATTCGCCCGCCTCCTCGACTCGCTGCGGATCAACCCCGCCGACGTCGGCTTCCTGCGCGCAGCCTGGACCGGACTCACCGCCCTGCCGCTCTGGGCCGCCGTCACCGTGCCGGTCCTGGCCGTCCTCCTGCTCGGCGCGCTCACCTCCCTGGTGACCTTCGTCGAGACCTGGTGGGACTACCGGCTCGACGAGGTCGACGACGGCACCCTCCGGCTGCGCCGCGGCCTGTTCAGCACCCGCTCGCTCTGGCTGGAACGCCGCCGGCTGCGCGGCATCCAGATCGCCGAGCCCCAACCCCTGCGGCTCGCCCGCGGCGCCCGGCTCAACGCGATCGCCACCGGGCTCGGCACCGCCGACGACCGGTCGACGTCCACCAAGAGCGCGCTGCTCCCGCCGACGTCACGGCAGGAGACCGACCGGGTCGCCACCGCCGTCCTCGGCGAGGACCCGGACTTCCTGGCCGCCCTGCGGCTGGCCCCGGCACCCCGGGCGGCGCTGCGCCGCCGGATCACCTGGGCCCTGGCGGCGGTCGCCCTCGTCGAGACGCCCCTGGTGGTCCTCGGCGTGCTCCTGACCGACGTGCTGCTCCACATCGCCTGGATCTCGGCCCTCGTGCTGCTGCCGTCGGCGCTGGCCGCCGCCGTCGACGCCTACCGCAGCCTCGGCTGCGGCCTGCACGGCAGGTACGTGGTCACCCGCTACGGCACCTACGCCCGGCGCACCGTCCTGCTCGACCGGTCGGGAATCCTCGGCTGGGCCGTCCACCAGTCGGCGTCCCAGCGCAGGGCCGGCCTGGCCACGCTGGTCGCGGTGGTCGCCGCCGGCCGCGGCGGCTACCGGATCCGCGACGTCGCCCTCGCCGACGGTCTCGCGCTGGTCCGCGAGGCGACGCCCGGAATCCTCGACGAGTTCCTTGAGGCGGCACCTGACGGAACGCCCGGTCGGCCCGGGATCCCGGCCCCCGCCGCCGACGACGCCCCCGCCGCCGCCGACGACGCCGCCGATGACCCAGTCCCCGCCGCCGCCGGTGATGCCGCCCCCGAGGACACGCGGCACGGGGCGCTCCGGGCCCGCCCGGACGAGCGGTCCCCCTCCGCCTGAACCCGGATCCGCCACCGGGCCCTCCCGCCGCGGGGACACCGGGCACCGACCCGGCGGGCGGGCGCGCCCGCCCGCACCGGCCGCGCCCCCCGACCCCCGGGACAGACCCCCTGCTCCCTAGGGGTGCGGTAGGAGCTGTGCCCCGGGAACCGGCTGGTTAGCCTCGCCGAACGGTGTGGGCTATCCACGGTTCTTCTCGCCGAAGGTGAGCGCTTGATGATGAGTTCGTCCGGGGACTTCGGAGCATCCGTGCCGAGCGGCAGTGCCGGAACGGGCACCGGGGCGGGGCCGGAGCTGCGGTCGCGCCTGGCCGCCCTGCCGGCGCCCGAGGCGCAGCAGGTGCTCACCGGCCTGGTGACCGAGCTCGCCGCCGCCGCGCTGCGCCGCCCGGCCGACGAGCCGGTCGCCGCCCACGGCACCTTCTTCGAGACCGGCTTCGACTCGCTGACCGCGGTGGAGCTGCACAGCCGGCTGACCGCCGCGACCGGACTCGCGCTCCCCGTGACGCTGGCGTTCGACTACCCGACGCCCGCCGCGCTCGCCCGCCACCTCTACGCCGAACTGCTCGGCCTCGCCCCGGAACGGGCCGACGGCGACACCGCCGAAGGACACGCCGACGAGCCGATCGCGATCGTCGGCATGGCCTGCCGCTTCCCCGGCGGGGTCGGCTCGGCCGACGACCTCTGGCACCTCGTGGAGTCGGGGACCGACGCGATCGGGGAGTTCCCGACCGACCGCGGATGGGACCTCGACGCGCTCTACTCCGCCGACCCCGACGAGCCGGGCACCAGCTACACCCGCCAGGGCGGATTCCTCTACGAAGCGGCCGGGTTCGACGCCGACTTCTTCGGGATCAACCCGCGCGAAGCGCTCGCCATGGACGCCCAGCAGCGCCTCGTCCTGGAGACCTCGTGGGAGGCGCTGGAGGGCGCCGGCATCCCGCCGGAGACGCTGCGCGAACAGCGCGTCGGCGTCTTCGTCGGCGCCGAGGCGCAGGAGTACGGGCCGCGGCTCCAGGACGCCACCGACGCCCTGGAGGGCTACCTGGTCACCGGCAACGCGGCAAGCGTCGCGTCCGGCCGCGTCTCCTACACCCTCGGCCTCCAGGGCCCGGCGCTCACCGTCGACACGGCCTGCTCGTCCTCGCTGGTCGCACTCCACCTGGCCGCGCAGGCGCTGCGCCAGGGCGAGTGCACCATGGCGCTCGCCGGCGGCGTCGCCGTGATGGCGAGCCCGGCGTCGTTCGTGGCGTTCTCCCGGCAGCGCGGGCTCGCCGCCGACGGCCGGTGCAAGCCGTTCGCTGCCGCGGCCGACGGGACCGCCTGGGCCGAGGGTGTCGGCATGCTGCTGGTCGAGCGGCTCTCCTCCGCGCAGGCCGCCGGCAGGCGGGTGCTCGCCGTGATCCGGGGCTCCGCCGTCAACCAGGACGGCGCGTCCAACGGACTCACCGCGCCGAACGGCCCGTCCCAGCAGCGGGTGATCCGGCAGGCCCTGGCCAACGCGCGGCTGGAGCCGACCGACGTCGACGCCGTCGAGGCGCACGGCACCGGTACCACGCTCGGCGACCCGATCGAGGCCCAGGCGCTGCTGGCCACCTACGGCCGCGACCGGGACGGGGCCGCACCGCTCTGGCTCGGCTCCCTGAAGTCGAACATCGGGCACGCCCAGGCCGCGGCCGGGGTGGGCGGCGTCATCAAGATGGTGCAGGCCTTCCGCCACGACCTGCTCCCGAAGACCCTGCACGTGGACGAGCCGACGCCGCACGTGGACTGGACCACGGGCGCCGTGCGGCTGCTCACCGAGGCCCAGGGGTGGCCCGAGACCGACCGGCCCCGCCGGGCGGCGGTCTCCTCGTTCGGCATGAGCGGCACCAACGCCCACCTGATCCTCGAAGCACCGCCGGCGCAGGACCCCGCGCCCGCAGCGGCCCCGGCGCCCGGCTCGGCCCCCGCACAGGGCGCACCGGACCGGGACACCGCGGACCGGGACACCACGGCGGCCCGGACGTTCGCGCTGCCGGTCTCGGGACGGACCCCGGAGGCGCTCGCCGGGCAGGCGGCACAGCTGCTGTCGCGGCTGGACGGGCCGGACGCCGGCCTCGCCGACCTGGGCCTGTCCCTGGCCACCACGCGCACCCACTTCGCCCACCGCGCCGTCGTCCTCGGCACGGACCGCGAGCAGCTGGCCGAGGGCCTCGCCGCGCTCGTCGCCGGGAACCCGTCCGCCCGGGTGGTCACCGGGACCGCCGCGGGCCCGGGCCGGACCGCCTTCCTGTTCACCGGCCAGGGCTCGCAGCGGACGGCGATGGGCCGTGAACTGTACGCCACCGAACCGGTGTTCGCCGCAGCCTTCGACGAGGCAGCCTGGTACCTCGACCTGCAACTCGACCGGCCGCTGGCCGACGCGCTCACCGACGGCGACCTGCTCGGCCGGACCGAGTACGCCCAGCCGGCGATCTTCGCCGTCGAGGTGGCCCTGTTCGCGCTGCTCCGGCACTGGGGCGTCACCCCGGACGTCCTGGTCGGCCACTCGATCGGCGAGATCGCGGCCGCCCACGCCGCCGGAGTGCTGTCGATCGCCGACGCCGCCGCCCTGGTCGGCGCACGCGGCCGGCTGATGCAGGAACTGCCGCCCGGCGGCGCGATGCTGGCCGTCCGCGCGACCGAGACCGACGTGCGCGCGGCGTTCCCGGAGATCGACGTCGCGGCGGTCAACGGACCGACTGCCGTCGTGCTCTCGGGAGCCGCGGGCGACATCGACCGGGCCGAGGCGGCGGCGGCCGAGCTGGGCTGGAGGACCACCCGGCTGCGGACCGGCCACGCGTTCCACTCGCGGCTGATGGAACCGGTGCTCGCCGAGTTCCGCCGTGTCCTGCGCTTCCTGACGTTCCACGAGCCGAAGCTGCCGGTCGTCTCCACCGTGACCGGACGGCCCGTCGAGCCGGGGCAGTGGAACGACCCCGCGTACTGGGTCGAGCAGGTCCGCGAGCCGGTCCGCTTCGCCGACGCGCTGGCCGCGCTGGACGGTGTCACGGTGCACGTGGAGCTCGGGCCGGACGCCGTCCTCACCGCGCTCGCACAGCAGGCCGCCCCGGAGACGCTCTGCGTCCCGCTGCTGCGGCGCGACCGGGACGAAGCCGCCACCGCGGCCGCGGCCCTGGCCGCACTGCACGCCAACGGCACGGCGGTGGACTGGCCCGCCCTCTTCCCGCACGCCCGGGTGGTGGACCTGCCGACCTACGCGTTCCAGCGACAGCGCTTCTGGCTGGAGAGCGCTCCGGCGCGCTCCGGTCCGACCGACCCGACCGACCCGGGCGACGCCGGCTTCTGGGCCGCGGTCGACCGCGCCGACCTCCCCGCGCTCGCCGCGGAGCTCGGCGTCGACACCGCGGCCGTGGCCGAGGTCCTGCCGGCGCTCGCCTCCTGGCGGACCCGCAGCCGCGAACGCTCGCTCGTCGACGGCTGGCGGTACCGCGTCACGTGGCAGCCGGCGGCCGAGGCAGGCACCCCGGCCGTGGGCGCAGCGGCGACCGCGACCGCGACGGCGGTGGCGGTGGCGGCGACCGAGGCCGGGAGGGCCGGCCTCACCGGCACCTGGGCACTCGTGGGCGACGACGCCCACGGCCTCGGCGCGCTGCTCGCGGAGCTCGGGGCGACCGTCGTGCCGCTGACCGACGCGGCGGCCGCGGCGGACCTCGACCTCACCGGCGTGGTGGCCTCCCCGTCCTCCGTGGGCGAAGCACTGCGACACGTCCGGGCGCTGGCCGACACCGGCTGCCGCGCCCCGCTGTGGCTGGTGACGCGCGGCGCCGTCTCGACCGGCCGCTCGGACGGCGCCGTGGACGTCGACCAGGCCGCGCTGTGGGGCTTCGGCCGCGTCGTCGGCCTGGAGCACCCCGAGTTCTGGGGCGGCCTGCTGGACCTGCCCGAGGCCGTCGACTCCCGTGCGGCAGCCCGGATCGCCGCCGTCCTCGGCGGCGCGCTGGGCACGGAGGACCAGATCGCGGTGCGCACCGGCGGCGTGCTGGTACGCCGGCTGGAACACGCGCCGGCGAGCACGGCGGCCCCCGCCTGGCGCCCGCGCGGCACGGTGCTGATCACCGGCGGCACGAGCGGCCTCGGGGCCGAGGTCGCCCGGTGGGCGGCCGACGGCGCCGAACGGCTGGTGCTGGTGTCGCGGCGCGGAGCGCGGGCGCCCGGCGCGGCGGAGCTGCTGGCCGAGCTGCCGACCGCGGAGATCCACGCCTGCGACCTGGCCGACCGGTCCGCGGTCGAAGCCCTGCTGACGGCGGTCGGCCCGATCGACTCCGTCGTGCACGCGGCAGGCGTCGGCGAGGACGCGACGCTGGTCGAGGCCGACGACGCCCACCTGGACCGCGTGCTGTCCGGCAAGGTCGACGGGGCGTTGCACCTGGACGCGCTGGTCGGTACGCGACTCGACGCGTTCGTGGTCTTCTCCTCCATCTCCGGAGTCTGGGGCAGCCGCGGCCAGGCCGCGTACGCGGCGGCCAACGCCGCCCTGGACGCCCTCGTCACCCGCCGCCGCGCCCACGGACTGCCGGGCACCGCGATCGCCTGGGGCCCCTGGGCGCGGATCGGCATGGCCGCCGACCAGGGCGAGACCGAGCTGCTGCGCCGCCAGGGCCTCCTCCCGCTGGCGCCCGCCCAGGCGATCACCGCCCTGGCCGCCGCGGTAGGCGGCGGGGACGGCGCCGTCACCGTCGCCGACGTCCGCTGGGCCGAGTTCGTCCCGCTGTTCGCCTCGGCCCGCCCGCGCCCGCTGTTCGACGCTCTGCCCGAGGTCGCGGCGCCGACCGTCGGCGGCACCGTGTTCTCCACCCTGGGCCAGCGCCTCGCGGGCCTCGCCGCAGGGGAACGGGCGCGGTTCGTCGCGGACCTGGTGCGCACGCACGTCGCCGTGGTCCTGGGCCACACGTCCGACGAGGCGGTGGCGCTCGACCGCGCGTTCAAGGAGCTGGGCTTCGACTCGCTCACCGCCGTCGAGCTGCGCAACCGGCTGCAGGCCGCGACCGGCCTGGCGCTGCCGGCGACCCTGGTCTTCGACCACCCCAGCGTCGAGCGGCTGGCCACCCACCTCCTCGAAGAACTCGGCGGCTCCGTCGACGCGGTCGACGCCGTCGGCGTCCCGCGGACGGCCGCGGCCGACGACGACCCGATCGTCGTGGTGGGGATGGCCTGCCGGTTCCCGGGCGGCGCGGACACCCCCGAGGCGTTCTGGAACCTCGTGGCCTCCGGCGCCGAGGCGATCGGCGGCTTCCCGACCGACCGCGGCTGGGACCTGGACGGCCTGTACCACCCCGACCCGGACCGCGCGGGCACCTCCTACGCCCGGGAGGGCGGATTCCTCTACGGCGCGGGCGAGTTCGACGCCGACCTGTTCGGGATCTCGCCGCGCGAGGCGCTCGCGACGGACCCGCAGCAGCGGTTGCTGCTGGAGACCACGTGGGAAGCGCTGGAGAGCGGCGGCTTCGACCCGACGGCTCTGCGCGGTGCCCAGATCGGCGTGTTCGCCGGCTCCAACGGCCAGGACTACGCCAGCCAGCGGCACGACGTCCCCACCGACCTGGAGGGGTACCTCGGCACCGGAACGGCCGGCAGCGTCGTCTCCGGGCGGCTCTCCTACACGTTCGGGCTCGAAGGCCCGGCGGTGACGGTGGACACGGCCTGCTCCTCGTCGCTGGTGGCCCTCCACCTGGCGGTGCAGGCGCTGCGGTCGGGTGAGTGCTCGATGGCCCTGGCCGGTGGTGTGACGGTGATGTCCACGCCGGACGCGTTCATCGACTTCTCCCGCCAGCGGGGACTCGCCCCTGACGGCCGGTGCAAGCCGTTCGGCGCAGGCGCCGACGGCACCGCCTGGGGCGAGGGTGTCGGCATGCTGCTCGTGGAGCGGCTGTCGTCGGCGCGGGCTGCGGGTCGTCGGGTGCTGGCGGTGGTGCGGGGTACGGCGGTGAACCAGGACGGTGCGTCGAACGGTCTGACGGCGCCGAACGGTCCGTCGCAGCAGCGGGTGATCCGGGCGGCGTTGGCGCAGGCGGGTCTTTCCCCGCAGGACGTCGACGCGGTGGAGGCACACGGCACGGGTACGGCGCTGGGTGACCCGATCGAGGCCCAGGCGCTCCTGGCGACGTACGGCCAGGACCGGGACGGCGGCGAGCCGTTGTGGCTGGGGTCGGTGAAGTCCAACATCGGTCACACGCAGGCCGCGGCCGGTGTCGCGGGCATCATCAAGATGATTCTCGCGATGCGGCACGGTGTGCTGCCCGCGACGCTGAACGCCGACGAGCCGTCCCCGCACGTGGAATGGGCGTCCGGCGCGGTGTCGCTGTTGACGGAGCCGCGTCCGTGGAGCGCCGGGGACCGGCCTCGTCGGGCGGGTGTGTCGGCGTTCGGTGTGAGCGGGACGAACGCGCACGTGATCGTGGAGGAGCCCCCGGCGGTCGAGCCCGCTGCCGTGGCGGCGGCGGAACTGCCTTTGGTGCCGGTGCTGTTGTCCGGCCGGACCCCGGACGCGCTGCGGGCCCAGGCCGAGCGGCTGGGGGCGGTGGCGGGCGAGGACCTGCCCGGAATCGGCCTCGCGTCGCTCTCCCGTGGGGCATTGGCTCACCGGGCGGTGGTCCTCGCCGGTGGGACCGGTGAGTTGATCGGTGGTCTGGGCGCGGTAGCTTCCGGGTCGGGTGGTCTGACGGGTGTTGCGGGTTCTGGTCGGGTGGCGTTCCTGTTCACGGGTCAGGGTGCGCAGCGTGCGTCGATGGGCCGGGGGTTGTACGAGGCGTTCCCGGTGTTCGCGGACGCGTTCGACCAGGTGGCGTTGCACGTGGATGCTCACTTGGACCGGCCGTTGGCGGAGGTGCTGGCGGACGAGGAGCTG
>NZ_JAQYWZ010000467.1:0-642 GCF_036290945.1 Streptomyces sp. BE303 | reverse complement strand
GGGAATCCGCGAGACCGCAGCGACACCGGTGTGGGTGGAGGCGCTACCGGCGGGAGCCAGCTCGAACCCCTGCCACGTGCCGCCCTCGTACCAGAACCGGTCCTGCACCGAACCGTTCCCGCCGACGAAGAAGACCTCCATACTGCCGGGAATCCGCGAGACCGCAGCGACGCCGCCGGTGACGGAGGCACTGCCCGGAGGGGAGAGCTCGAACCCCTGCCACGCGCCGCCCTCGTACCAGAACCGGTCCTGCACCGAACCGTTCCCTCCGACGAAGAAGACCTCCATGCTCCCGGGAATCCGCGAGACCGCAGCGATCCCCCCGATGGTCGACGCGGTTCCGGGGGCCGAGAGTTCGAACCCCTGCCAGGCACTTCCCTCGTACCAGTACCGGTCCTGCACGGAGCCGTTGGCCCCGACGAAGAAGACCTCCATACTGCCGGGGATGCGCGAGACGGCCGCGACACCGCCGGTGACGGAGGCACTTCCGGGCGGGGCCAACTCGAACCCCTGCCACGTGCCGCCCTCGTACCAGAACCGGTCCTGCACCGAACCGTTCCCGCCGACGAAGAAGACCTCCATGCTCCCGGGGATGCGCGAGACGGCCGCGATGCCGCCGTTGGCGGAGGCGCTGCCGGGCGG
>NZ_JAQYWZ010000466.1:0-2581 GCF_036290945.1 Streptomyces sp. BE303 | reverse complement strand
TCCGATAAGTCGCTCGGATACGCCCGTCTGTCCATGCGCCGCAGAACATCACCCGAACCCCGACTGGCACGCCAGTACGGCCGACGTTCACACGAACGAGCGATCATGAACCGAGAGAAAGCGGACTTAACGTCCACTCAATCGGCGACAGAGCCCGGAAATTGATCCAGAACCTCGATTCACCCGTCGCCGAGATGGTCTGCGATCAGGCCGTTGAGGAGCTGCTGTGGGTTCGTGTGACGTGATTGGGCGTGGCTTGGGAATCCAGCGTCGGGAGGATGGGCGTTACGGCATCCGTGGCGGTGTCGGAGGTAGCGTCGGCCGGATCATCCTCGTGCAAGGCTCTCGTTTCGGCCTTGAGGATGCGCAAAGACTTACCGAGCCCCCGTGCCGCATCTGGAAGCTTCTTCGAACCGAAGAGCAGCAAGATCACGAGGATCACGACTACAAGGTGCCAGGGTTCCAGGCCGTTGCGAAGCATGGCATCGGCTCCTTCACTGTCGACGCGAGCGGGGATCTTGCACCACTGCCGCTGAGGCCGTGATGGGCACACCGCCCGAGGTGGCGGATCACGCGGAGGCACTTCCACGAAGAGGTTATTCGATATACGAACATTTGGCCAGGGTTCGCCGGACGTCTTCCCCGGCGCCCTTCGACCTCGCGATAGACGGTGCGACGGCCCGCAGCCGCAGGCGCCTGTCACTAGAGGCCGGGCACATCCTGGGGTTGCTCTGCCCGGCTTCCCCCGAGGTTGTCACCGAGACCCCAGCGCCTACTGATGGCCCAGCCTCACCACCGGCTCATCGCGCTTGGCATCTTGGGCATCCGCATCTTGAACGCCCGGGCCTGGCGGGTATTCTGCACAGCACAGCTGACGGCCGCAGACGCGTTGAGTGCAGGGGCGCGCAGACCACAAGTTGCGCGTACTCGTGCCACTCGTTGCCGACATTCGGGCAACACGGCCACTCCCTCCCGAGCACTCATGGCGCTACCGAACCGGCCTCCAACAGCAGGCAAGGCGCTCGCCCTCATGGCCCTCCCCGATCCGGGCGGCGTCAGGTCGGCCCCCTTTCGCGCCTTCTCTCCGACCATGTCGGCCTGCCGCCCAGCCCGCACTGCCAGGTCCGTCCCCGGGCCGGGCGCCTCCTCGAAGCCCGTGGAGTCAGTACATGCGCATACCTGACATCTCCCCCGGACTGCGACCGGCCGCGTATCTGTGCAGTCATCCGCGGAACCCGACGGCAGCATCCGGGGGCCGCAAAATGCTCAAGCGCCTCGCCGCTCGGCTCGGCCTTCCGGCTCCGGTGTTCTACCTCGACCGAGCCCACCCGTCCTCCCGGGGCCACCGGGTCCGGCCCCAGTTCGCCGCACTCGTCCGCGCCGTGCTCGACGGCAAGCACCGACTTCTGCTGATTCCGGGGCCCTGGGTCTTCTCCGGCGACGCATGCCGGGTCCGCCTGTCGGTCCGGTTCCTCATGACAGCCGGATGTACCCGGATTCTGATGCTGCCGAGGCACATCACCGCCGTATGGCGGGATCATCCGGCGTCTCGCCGGGAATCCCCGGACAGGCGCCGAGCCACCGAAAGCCCCTTCCATGATCAGCGCCTCGCGAGGCGCGACGGAGCGCTCCCCCTCCGGTGAGCCACCTCGCGGTCGGTCGGTCGTCGTCCCCATCCGCAACAGCGGAAGGGAGCCCGGCCATGAAGCTGCCCGACGATCCGGATCGCGTACAGCACGCCGACCCGCCTTATGCGGGGGCGGATCCGCCAGGTCGCCGACATCACTCGACCCGGCCGAGGTCGTCGTCCCCAGATGATTCCGCGGCGGGAGAGTCCGCATCCAGCAATCGTCTGGCGCCGGACCGGGCCGCATCGCGGCCCGGTGCGACGCCGTGCGCCGTGCCGGCACCCCTGGCATGGGGCGTCGAGCCGGTTTTGCCCATGCCCCTCAAGGGGCCCTACCCCGACCGGCCCAGCCTGTCCCCGGCATCACGACCTTGCCGACGCAGGACCCTTCGGCGGAGCCGGTGGGCCAACGCTCACAACATTCGACGCAATGGCCATCGAACAGTGGGCCTGACATTCCATCAGATGACAGAGGAGTGGCAGGCGCCCCTGTCCACGCCTTGCGGCCGACCGCAACCGGTCGGAGCGCCGACGCGAGGGGACGGCGAGAGGCCGGTTCGGCCGACGAGGATGCGGTCTCGCCAAGAACACGAAACGGCAACACCACTGGTGTTCATTTCGTATATCGAATACGTTAAAGCTGTAGCCCCAAGTGTTACGGCACGGGTTCTGCGCACCGTCCTGAGCCCGGACCGTGACACCGATCCGACCTCCCCCCTGCACCCACCCGGCGCGGCCGAACCCGCCCGCAGCCCCGCACGAGGAGACCCCCTCATGGCACCACTGCGCCGCAGACTCGCCGCCGCCGTCTCACTGGCGTCCGCGTTCGCCCTCGCCGCCTCGGCCTGCGCCTCCGGCGGCGGGTCGTCGGAGTCCGCCGGGCCCACCACCGTCACGTTCTGGTCGATGCCCTACTGGATCGGCCAGGACACCAAGGTCAAGGCCCTGGTGGAC
>NZ_JAQYWZ010000465.1:0-336 GCF_036290945.1 Streptomyces sp. BE303 | reverse complement strand
GCGACGACTTCTCCATCGCCTGACGGCACGACAGCCGGCGAAAGCCTGAAGCCGACGGCTGACGGCTGACGACTTCTGACGGCTGACGGCCTATTCCGTCGGAGGACGGACGAGCCCGGCCGTCCCGTCAGGGGTGCCGCACAGGGGGGCCGCGACCAGGCGTCGCGCCACCCCTGCCGCGGTTCCTGCCGGAGTACCGCGGCACCGGCGGGACCAGGGCCGCAGGACGGCGCGGCGCGCTGCCGCGAAGGCAGCGGCCCGGCCGCCCCACGGGGGACGGGCGGGCCGGCCGGGCGCGTTCCACGCCCCGCTACGCGACGGCCGGCTTCGGGGCGT
>NZ_JAQYWZ010000464.1:0-4808 GCF_036290945.1 Streptomyces sp. BE303 | reverse complement strand
TCGCCGACGCCCACCTGCTCGCCCTGGACGCGGCCAAGCCGGGCGAGCACCTGATCTGCAACCTCGGCAACGGCAGCGGCTTCTCGGTCCGCGAGGTGATCGAGTCGGTCAAGCGCGTGACCGGCCGCGAGATCCCGGTGCAGGTCTCCGGCCGCCGCGCGGGCGACCCGGCCGTCCTGGTGGCCTCCGCCGAGCGTGCCCACCGCGAGCTGGGCTGGACCCCGCGCCGCCCGAACCTGGACGACATCGTCGCCGACGCCTGGAAGTTCACCCTGGAGCGCCACCGGTGAACGCCCGCCCGGCATGACGCGGCCGCGTTGACGCGAGGGCGCGCAGGCGTGCGGGCGCGCAGGCGTGCGGGCGGACTCCCGCGGCTCGCGCGCCCGTGGATCCGGCACCCGCCCGTCAGGCCGCCGGGGTGAGGCTTCCGCGCCCGACCGGCGGCTCCGCCCGACGCCCGCGGGCGCGACGGGACGGCAGCCGGATCAGTCGACAGCCGTGCCGTGCGAGCTCGTCGACCCCGGTCGCGCACATCGCCTCCTCCGCTACGCAGAGTGACCTGCCTCGCCCAGCCTCCCGCCCCCTCCCACGGACCCGCCCCGCACGCCCTTCCGGGCGACGACCCGACCCGCGCGGCACAGCGAAGGTGTAGGGTAAAACCTAAAGTCTTTAGGCAGCAGCCTGAGAGGCAAAGGCGAACGGAGCGAACCTCATGGCCCGGGTGGGACTGACCGCCGAGCGACTGACCCTCGCCGGGGCGGAGCTGGCCGACGAGGTCGGCTTCGAGCACGTCACCGTCTCCGAGCTCGCCCGACGCTTCGACGTCAAGGTCGCGAGCCTGTACTCGCACGTCCGCAACTCCCACGACCTCAAGACCCGGATCGCTCTGTTCGCCCTGGAGGAGCTCGCCGACCGCGCCGCCGACGCGGTCGCCGGACGCGCCGGCAAGGACGCCCTGGCAGCCTTCGCCGACGCCTACCGCGACTACGCCCGGCAGCACCCCGGGCGGTACGACGCCGCACGGTTCAGGCTCGACCCGCAGACGGCCGCCGCCAGCGCCGGGGTGCGGCACGCCCGGATGACCCGGGCGATCCTGCGCGGCTACGACCTGGACGAGCCGGACCAGACCCACGCGATCCGCATGCTGGGCAGCGTCTTCCACGGCTACGTCAGCCTGGAGGCCGCCGGCGGCTTCAGCCACACCGCCGTCGATCCTCAGGTGTCCTGGGACTGGATCATCGACTCCCTCGACACCCTGCTCCGGACCCTGACGACCCGCTGAGCACCCCGGCCGTACCGACCCCACCGGCCCGCCCGACCCCACCGGCCCGCCGCACCGAACCGGAACCCCAGGAACCATGAGCACCGACAGCACGCCGACCGCCGCCCCGACCACCACCCCCGTCACCTCCGACCTGCTGCGCGGGCACCTCGACCTCGAACGGACGGCGCACGGGCTGCTGCCGCACCGGCTGCCCGCCCGGGCCCGCCTCCAGATCCCCGACGAGCAGCTCGCGACGGCACAGGCCCAGCCCTCCGGCGTGCGCCTGGCCTTCCGTACCAGGGCCACCACCGTCGAGCTGGACACCCTGCCCACCAAGCGCGCCTACGCGGGCGTGCCCGCCACACCCGACGGCGTCTACGACCTCGTCGTCGACGGCCTGCTCACCGCACAGGCCACCGTCACCGGGGGCCACACCCTGATGACCGACCTGGCCACCGGCACCGCCGAACTGATCGAGGGCCCGCCCGGGACAGCACGCTTCACCGGCCTTCCCGCCCGCGACAAGACCGTCGAGATCTGGTTGCCGCACAACGAGATCACCGAGCTGATCGCCCTGCGCACCGACGCCCCGGTCGAACCCGCGCCGCCGACCGGGCACCGGCGCTGGGTCCATCACGGCAGCTCCATCAGCCACGGCTCGACCGCCGGCCGCCCCACCTCCGTCTGGACCGCCCTGGCGGCTACCGAGGGGGGCGTCGACCTGGTCAACCTCGGCTTCGGCGGCGGCGCCCTGCTGGACCCGTTCACCGCCCGCGCGATCCGTGACACCCCCGCCGACCTGATCAGCCTCAAGATCGGCATCAACATCGTCAACACGGACGCGATGCGGCTGCGCGCGTTCGGCCCGGCCGTCCACGGCTTCCTCGACACCGTCCGGGAGGGGCACCCGACCACCCCGCTGCTGGTCGTCTCCCCCGTCCTGTGCCCGGTCCACGAAGACACCCCCGGCCCGCTGGCCCCGGACTTCTCGACCGGCACCCTGCGCTTCAAGGCCACGGGCGACCCCGCCGAACGCGCGGCCGGCCGCCTGACCCTCACCGTCATCCGCGAGGAGCTGGCCCGCATCGTCGCCCGGCGCGCGGAGGACGACCCGCACCTCCACCACCTGGACGGCCGCACCCTCTACGGCCGGGCCGACTACGACGAGTTGCCGCTGCCCGACGAGGTCCACCCCGACGCCGCCGGCCACCGCCGCATCGCGGACAACTTCGGCCGGCTGGTCTTCGGCCCCGGCGGGATCTTCGCCGCCCCGCGCGTCTGACCCGCCGCCCGGACGGTACCGGACGGCGGGTCGGACGCCCGGCGCGGCCGGCTCCGACACGGCCCGTGCCGTGCCGGGCCCTGCGGGGGCGGGGCGGGGCCGGTCAGGGCCGGTGGGTGGCGCGCAGTCGGGCGAGGGTGCGCAGGCCGCGTTCCACGAGTTCGGGATCGTGGTTCGCCGCGCCGTACTGGATCCCGGAGACGGCGTCCAGCACGCAGTGGACGGCCAGGTGCTCCTGCTCGGTGTCGGTGAGGTCCCGGCCGTAGCCGTCGAAGAGCGCCTCGGCGAGGTCCGGGCGGTCGGCCCAGCTGTCGGCGAGCCGCACGAAGTCCCGGACGGCCGGGCCCGGCTCGGCACGCTCGAAGTCGATCACGTACAGGTCCCCGGACGGCTCCCACAGGAGGTTGCGGAACTGGAGGTCGCCGTGGGTCGGCACCGCGTCGAGGGGAGGGAGCTCGGCCGCCCTCGCGGTGGCCGCGCGGGCGAGGTCCTCGTCGCCGGGAGCGAGGTGGCCGCGGGCCCCTTCCAGGTGCCGCTCCAGTCGTTCGAGGACGCGCGGCGACCCGTCACCGGGCCGGGCGGGCGCGGCCCCGTGGATCGCCGCCGCGAGCTCCCCGATCCGGCGGAAGACCCGCTGCTGCTCCTCGCGCCCGTGCACGGCCCCGTGCAGGGAGCGGCCGGGCACCGCGGTGACGACGACGGCCCGCAACGCGGGGGCGACGGCCACCAGGCGTGGCGCCGCCCCACCCAGGAGGGGGACCCAGGTCCGGTAGGCGGCCACCTCACGGTCGTGGAAGCGCGGGCTCTCACGATGGACCTTGACGAACCACTCACCGCCGTCCCGGCCGTGGACCCGCCACACCCGGCTGCCCGCCCGTGCCCAGGAGGCGTCCGTCCACGCGGCGATGCGTCCGACGGCGGCCTCGGCGAACTCCCTCAGCTCCGGGGCGGGGCTGTCCGCGGCGCCACCGCCGCCGATGCGGGCGGCGAGGGCGGTCATGTCGTCGGCGAATCCGGCGCCGAGGTCGATGCCGGTCTCCTCGGCGATCACCAGCAGGGAGAACAGGCAGTCGGACAGCTCGTGGGCGATCCGCTCCCGGTCGGCCGGGACGTCGGCGCGGTGGCCCTGGTACGCCATGACGAGCTTGGCGAGGTCCCCGACGTCGCCGACGAACCCGAGGGCGAAGTCCGCCAGGTCCCATGTGCGGCCCAGTGTCCGCCGGTTGGTCTCGTCGTACAGCCGGCGGACGTCGCGGGCGGCGGCGACCAGTCCGTCCCAGTCGGGGCGGACACGACGGTTCGGTTCCACACGTCTCCTCAGCGGGTCACGGGGCGGGCAGGGCGCCCGACATGTCGACTTTCCTCGGCTCGCGGCTCGCGGACGCGGCGGGTCGGACGATCACCGGCTCCTGTTCCCCGAAGCGCACCTTCACGGTCACGCGGACAACCTAGCGCTGTGACCGACCGGTTCGCCGGGTCCGGACGAGCAGAAGCCCGACGGTCTACCTCACCCATCCCGCCCTCCGCGGCACCGAAGTACTCACAACACCCTCCAGCTCGGCGGTTGTCGCGACACGACGCCCCTAGCGCTTGCCTGGCCGCGCCCGTTCGCGGGACGGCTCGATCACCGGCCGAGCACGCGGACGGGGCGGCGGGCTCCGACGGGGTGTCGGGGTCCGCCGCCCCGGAGCCGGGGCGAGCCACGGGGAACCTGCCGCGCAGGTCGCCCCGGCTACGCCGGGTCCCGGTCGAACACCGCCTTCGACCAGCGGTAGCCGAGCGCCGCGAGGCCCAGGCACCAGGCGACGGCGAGCCACCCGTTGTGGCCGATCTCGCTGCCGAGCAGCAGTCCGCGCAGGGTCTCGATGGCGGGTGTGAACGGCTGGTACTCGGCGATCGGCTGGAACCAGCCGGGCATGGAGTGGATCGGGACGAAGGCGCTGGAGATGAGGGGGAGGAAGATCATCGGCAGCGCGTTGTTGCTGGCGGCCTCGGCGTTCGGGCTGATCAGACCCATGCCGACGGCGATCCAGGTGAACGCCAGGGCGAAGAGCACGAGCAGTCCGAACGCGGCCAGCCACTCCAGGGCGGTGGCGTCCGTGGAGCGGAAGCCGATGGCCGCGCCGACGGCGCCGACGAGGACCACGCTGGCGACCGACTGCAGCACGCTGCCGACGACGTGTCCGACGAGCACCGACGGGCGGTGGATCGCCATCGTGCGGAAGCGGGCGATGATGCCCTCGGTCATGTCGTTGGAGACGG
>NZ_JAQYWZ010000463.1:0-260 GCF_036290945.1 Streptomyces sp. BE303 | reverse complement strand
GCCGCCTGGGCGACGTCCTCGTGGGCCGCGAGGGCGTCCTCGATCTCACCGGGCTCGACCCGGTAGCCGCGGATCTTCACCTGGTCGTCCGCCCGGCCCAGGAAGTCCAGCAGGCCGTCGGCCCGCCAGCGCACCACGTCACCGGTGCGGTACATCCGCCCGCCCGGCTCGCCGAACGGGTCCGCGACGAACCGCTCCGCCGTCAGACCGGGGCGCTTCAGGTAGCCGCGGGCCAGGCCCACGCCGGAGACGTACAGCTC
>NZ_JAQYWZ010000462.1:0-1441 GCF_036290945.1 Streptomyces sp. BE303 | reverse complement strand
GGTGTTGCCGGCGGCGGTGAGGGAGGCGTTGTAGTCGGTGGAGAGCTGGTTGAAGAGCGACTCCGTGACCTGGGCGCCGACGCCGACGATGTCGGTGGCGGCGGGCGGGGGCACGGGGATCGGCTGGGGCGGGTCGGCGAGCGCCGGGGCGGCGGAGGCGAGGGCGAGCGCGGCGGCCAGTGCGAGGGCCGGGGCGACCCGGGCGGTGAGACGGTGCACGAGGTGAACTCCCTTTCGGGGGCGGGCGGTCGGGCCACCGGGATCATCGGTGTGCCGGTCCGTGGCCCGGAAGATCCCAGGCTTCTGGGGGGTGGACGTCCCCGCAGGTCACCCCCGGTCCCCGCCCGCTCCGACCGCCACCTGTTCTTCCACCGGACGCCCCCCGTACGCCGCCCGGGGCTGCCGTCGGGTGGTGTGCGCGGCGGGGCCGGGCGGCCCCGGCCGTCAGCTGTGCTCCGTCGAGCCGCAGGCCCCGGGGGGAAACGCGAGGAAGCCGTGACTGCGGATCCTCGACGCGCCGGACCAGCAGATCCAGCCGTTCGGCGAGAAGATCTCGCGGAGCGCCCGGGCGTGCGCGTCACCGGCGTTCCACTCCGCCTCCCGGAGGGCGACCCGGAGCCGGTAGGCGAAGTACGAGGCGGCGAACGTGGCGTGGAGGGTGTGGCTGGACGGGTTCACCACCGGGACGCCGCCGATCGCGCGCGGGACGAGCGCGCCCGGGTTGTCGGTCGGGGTGGCGTGACCGCCGTAGGTCTGGCCGATGTAGCGGCCGACGGAGTACGGGACGACTACGTCCGGGTCGTGCAGGAAGGCGCCCGTGCCGCTGTTCTCCTCCCGGATGAGGGTGACGCAGTCCCCGATCCTCACGTAGCTCGGCCCGCTGGTCTGCTGGATCCCGGCCAGGAACATCGACGCGGCGTCCGTGATGTGCTCGTAGTTGTAGATGGGCAGTGCCGGCTTGATGGGGGCGTCGGGCAGCGCCGAGTCGATCTGCCGCCAGTTGGTGGTGTGGCACTCGTAGATGCCGCGCAGCTGGGCGGCGGTCAGACTGTTCGGGGCGTGGCCGCCGGTCGGCGCGGCCCAGCTCACGGCGTCCTTCGCCAGGGTGACGAAGAGGGTGGACGCCGGGTCGTTGACGCTCGGGCCGCGGGTGCTGCGGGCGAAGTCGACGGTGCTGCTCGTGGTGGCGTTCACCGCCGTGATGCCCGCACTGGAGAACATCGGGCGGACCAGCGGGGACGATCCCGCCTTGGGGGTGATGAGGTTCGCCCCGACCGAGTCCCAGCTGTAGAGGCGGGGCGAGGTGGTGTTGCCGGCGGCGGTGAGGGAGGCGTTGTAGTCGGTGGAGAGCTGGTTGAAGAGCGACTCCGTGACCTGGGCGCCGACGCCGACGATGTCGGTGGCGGCGGGCGGGGGCACGGGGATCGGCTGGGGCGGGTCG
>NZ_JAQYWZ010000461.1:0-686 GCF_036290945.1 Streptomyces sp. BE303 | reverse complement strand
GCGAGCGTTCGCGGATCGTCTGCGGGAGTGTGATGCGGCGCTGTTGCCGTTGACGGGGTTCTCGGTGGAGGCGGTGCTGCGGGGCGGGGACGACTGGTTGGCGCGGGTGGAGGTGGTGCAGCCGGTGCTGTGGGCGGTGGGTGTGGCGCTCACGGCGTGGTGGGAGTCGTTCGGGGTGGTTCCTGCCGCGGTGGTGGGTCATTCGCAGGGTGAGGTGGTTGCCGCGGTGGTGGCGGGGGCGCTGACGGTGGAGGACGGGGCGCGGGTGGTTGCTGCGCGTTCCGGTGCGTTGGTGGATCTCGTGGGTGATGGTGGGATGTTGTCGGTGGGGGCGCCGGTGGCGGATGTGGTGCGGTGGTTGGAGCCGTCGGGTGGGTGGGGTGATCTGTCGGTGGCGGCGGACAACGGTCCGTCGCAGGTGGTGGTGGCGGGTGAGCGGTCGCGGTTGGCGGCGTTCGTGCCGTGGTGTGAGGAGCGGGGGGTGCGGGCCCGGTTGGTGGAGGTGCGGTACGCGTCGCATTCGCCGCAGGTGGAGCAGGTGCGGGAGGCGGTGGTCGCGGGTCTGGTCGGGGTGCGGGGTGCGGTGCCGCGTGTTCCGTGGTTCTCGACGGTGACGGGGGAGCGGGTCACGGAGCCGGTGGACGCGGCCTACTGGTGGTCCAACCTGCGCGACCAGGTCCGCTTCG
>NZ_JAQYWZ010000460.1:0-222 GCF_036290945.1 Streptomyces sp. BE303 | reverse complement strand
TCTCCCCCACCGCGACCGTGCAGACCGGGCCGGCGTCCTCCACCATGAACGCCAGCCGCTCCGCCGGGAAGCCCGGATCCAGCGGCAGATACCCCGCCCCCGACCGCAACACCGCCACCATCGCCACCACCAGGTCCACCGACCGCGGCAACGCCAACCCCACCCAACGACCCGGACCGGCCCCCCGACCCACCAACACCGACGCCAACCGCGCCGAACGCT
>NZ_JAQYWZ010000459.1:0-4546 GCF_036290945.1 Streptomyces sp. BE303 | reverse complement strand
GATCGAGGACTCCGGCCCCGGCTTCGACCCCGAAGACCGCACCTCCGCAGCCGCTGATACGGGGCGGTGCAGCGGCCGGGGTCTGCTGATGGTCGCCGCCCTGGCCAGCACCTGGGGCGCCATGCAGACCGCCACCGGCCAGCTGGTCTGGGCCGAACTGCCCGCATGACGGCCACCGGCCGACACATCCGCAAGCGGCACCAGCCCCCACCTTGGTCACCGTGATCTACCTGCGGCACACCTGCCCGCAGCAGGTGCTCGACGATCTCGTCGGCCAACGTGCCCCGAACGGCCGAGGCAACCGGTTCCCCGTACGCCATTGACCGTCCCGCCTGGTCATAGGACTTGCGGCCGAGTCCCTGGCCAGGCGCTCCCGTGACGGAGTTGCACGACCTTTCGGGCACGTACGTCGCGAATTCCGGCGAGCACTGTAGGCGGGGGGCGTGGGTATGCGGGTTCGACGCATCCGGAACAGCCGTGCCGCTCCGGATGCGTCGCTGACGGCCGCTCAGGCGAATGTCAGGAAGGTGGTCCCGTTGTACTGGGAGACACCCCCGAGGAGGCACGCGAGGAGCTCGGAGCTGGTCCCGGTCCAGGTGAAGACGGCGGTGTCGCCGGCGAACTGCCCGGCGGTCACCGTTCCGGTGGAGACGACCTGGATCGCACCGAGGTTGATCGTGACGACGCTGGTCGCGCTGATGGTGCTGGTGTTGCCGTTGTTCCACTGGTGGGTGAAGGTCCCACCCCCGCCGGTCAGACCACAGCCCAGGGTGCGACGGTCGGCGGAACGATGAATCCACCGGCCGTCAGGGACGGGTCGGCCAGGGAGAAGCAGTTGAACGTTCCGCCGCCGCTGACGGTGACACTCTGCGGGGTCAGGGTCAACCCCGGGCTGTAGTTGAGGGTCTGGGAGCCCGTGCACACGAGGTCCAGCGGAGCCGCCTGGGAGGGGGCGGCCAGGACGAGCGACGAGCAGATGACCGCGACGACGGCCAGTAGTCCGGCGAGTCGGCGGCGCAGGGACAGGTGAGTGGTGGAAGGGCGGGACACACGGGAGAACGGCATCGTTCGTCCGTGGGCCGACCGGACCCGACGAGCCCGGAGCGGTCCCAGAGCCGTCGCCTGACGACTGGCTCCGGGACAAGGGGCTCGGTCCGGTGCCCCGAGTATCCTCGGCCCGGCCTGCGAAGACCATGGGTACAGCCAACGGGCCGGAGCGTGCGCCACCCCTCGCGCCCCCGCACAGCCGGCGCGCCCACCACAACGCCGGCCGCCCCGGACGCCGCTCC
The DNA here is from genome assembly GCF_036290945.1 of Streptomyces sp. BE303. Classification (NCBI taxonomy): domain Bacteria; kingdom Bacillati; phylum Actinomycetota; class Actinomycetes; order Kitasatosporales; family Streptomycetaceae; genus Streptomyces; species Streptomyces sp. BE303. The sequence continues at coordinate 3,257 of NZ_JAQYWZ010000459.1, read as the reverse complement.
GAGAGGTCAGGGGTCCGGGACGTCCGTACGGGGCAATGTCTGTTCGGACCAGATGATCTTTCCCCGGTTGGTGTGCCGAGTGCCCCACCGCTGGGCCATCTGCGAGACGAGGAACATGCCGCGGCCTCCTTCGTCCGTGGTCCGGGCGTGGCGCAGGTGTGGCGAGGTGCTGCTGCTGTCGGCGACCTCGCAGATGAGTCCGGTGTGCCGGATGAGGCGGAGCCGGATCGGGCCTGCGCCGTGACGGATGGCGTTGGTGACGAGTTCACTGACGATCAGCTCGGTGGTGAAGGACAGCTCCTCCAGTTCCCACCGTGCCAGGGTGTTCGTCGTCAGGGAGCGGGCCTGCGAGACGATCTCCGGGTCGGACGGGAGGTCCCACGAGACCACCTGGTCCGGTCCGAGCGGATGGGCCCGCGCAACCAGCAGCGCGGTGTCGTCCTCCAGGGGGCCGTTGCGCAGGCGGCTCAGGACCGCATCGCAGATCTCCTCCGGCGTGCCCGTGCACTCGGCCAGGACGTTCCTCAGCTCCTGCAGTCCTACGTCGATGTCCCGGTCCCGGCGCTCCACCAGGCCGTCGGTGAACAGGACCAGAAGGCTGTTCTCCGCCACGTCCAGCTCTGCCGACTCGAACGGCAGCCAGCCCAGGCCGAGCGGTGGCCCCGCCGGCACGGAGGCGAAGGAGACGGTGCCGTCGGGCGCGACGACCGCGGGAGGCGGGTGGCCGGCCCGGGCGACGGTGCACGTCTGTGCCACCGGGTCCCAGACCAAGTACAGGCAGGTGGCTCCCAGGACGGCAGCGGTGGCCGAGCCGTCGGGTTCCTCGTCGATGAGGCGTAGGGCCAGGTCGTCGAGGTGTGCGAGCAGTTCGTCGGGCGGATAGTCCAGGTTGGCGAGTGTGTGCACGGCCGTGCGGAGCCTTCCCATGGTGGCGGCTGCGTTGATACCGTGCCCGACCACGTCGCCGACCACGAGGGCGACCCGGGCGCCGGACAGCGCGATGACGTCGAACCAGTCGCCGCTCACCCCCTCCTGGCCGTGGGCCGGCAGGTACCGTGAGGCCACCTCCGCCGTGCTGGTTGCGGGCAACTCGTGTGGGAGCAAGCTGTGCTGGAGCGTCAGCGTGGTGGTGTGTTCACGGGTGTAGCGCAGAGCGTTGTCCATGCACAGGGCAGCTCGGCCGACGAACTCCTCGGCGAGCCGCAGGTCATCCCGGTCGAACGGTTCCGTGCGTTCACGCCTGACGAAGGCGGCCACGCCCAGGACGGTACCGCGCGCCCGCAGCGGTACGACCATCAGCGAGCGCAGATCGAAGGAGAGTACCGACTCGGCTCGTAGGGTGTCCTCGGCGAGCCAGCGCGCATCGGACGGTGACAGTGTCGGCTCGATGATCGCCCGGCCGTCGACCAGGCAGCGAACGAAGGGGGAGGACGGCCCGTACCTTGCTTGTTCGCCGACCGCCACGACCGCTTCCGGACAGCCCTCCTCCAGCGAGCGATGTGCGACTCGGCGCAGTGACGGCGTGCCGCGCCGGGAGATCGGGCGCGGTTCCTCGCCTTTGAGGGCGGAGTCGAGCAGGTCGACCAGGACCAGGTCGGCCATCCGGGGGACGGCGACCTCGGTCAGCTCCTGAGCCGTGCGGCCTATGTCCAGTGTGCTGCCGATGCGGCCTCCGGACTCGCTCAGGAGGGCGAGTCGTTCCCTGGCCCGCCAGCGATCGGTGACGTCGACCCCCATGTAGCAGACGCCCATCACCCGTCCCTGCACGTCATCGAGGCGGAAGACCGAGGTCGAGAAGGCGTGTTCGCGGTCGGGATCGGCCGGGGTGTAGCCGTGGTACTCGAAATCGAGGACAGGTATACCCGTGTCGAGGACCCGCCGCATCTGGGCTTCCAAGGCTCCGGGGGCCAGCCGGGGCAGCACCTCGCTCATCCGTCTCCCCAGCCGTGCCGTGTTGAAGACGCCGGCCATGCGGTCGAGGGTGTTGTTCGTCCAGACGTATCTGAGATCTGTGTCGAGGACGGCCATACCGAAGGGTGACCGGGTCAGGAAGCGTTCCAGGAGGGACCGGCTCACACCCCACCACGGGGTGGATCCGAGGTCGACGGCGGAGAGCAGCCAGCGTCTGCTCCCGTGAGGGGCTGCCAGCGGGTCGGCCTGGACACCGACAATCACGCGGCGCCCGTTTCGGTGCCGAGCCGTGATCACCCCTGACTGCGCTGGGCCCCCCGGTGTGAACCCGGTGGGAACGTCGGGATCGGCCAGCAGGGACAGACCGGACCGTCCGAGTATCGCCTCCGCCGGATACCCGAGGAGTCGCTCCGCCGCTTCCGTCCAACCGACGACGACGCCTTCGGCACTCAGCTCTGCCGTGGCGACGATCGGCAGGTCGAACGGAGCGGACGGTGGAGCAGGGGATCCCTCCGCGGGGTCAGCCATCATGAGACCTTCCCGACGACTGCTTGTAGATCTCCATTGTCCGGAGGCCGCCGCGCATCCGCGACTCGGATCCTGCGCGGGTAGCCGGGCCGGATCACCTCGGTGGCCGCGATCCCGCCGGCCGGCCGGCCCGGTCGCCGTCCCGGTCGACGACGATCACATCCAGGGTGCGGGATCCGTGGACCCCTTCGACACGGTCGAGTTCAATGTGGCCGTGCCGGTTTCGGCGACGACGGGCTCGCATCCGGTGATCACGCTGCCGACCCGGTCGGGGGCGCCGGGGTCCGTCCGGAGGGCGCTGCCCAGGCGGGCGGCGGGAACGCGGGAATGTCATGCCCAGGGGGCCCGGGATCGTCCACGACGGTGCGCGTTTCGCGCGTTCCAGGAGGTTGGAACGGAGCCGGGGAAGGTCGGCGACGGGGCACCGGTGCACGATCGCCCGGTACTCGGCGAGGTTCGCCGTGGGGAGGTCGACGGATCGCAGGGCGTTCGCTGCCGACGGGGCCGAGGCGCATGAACGTCACGGGCGTCCCCGTGGGGGTGGTCGGCGGTCCGCGAGTAGCGGGGCGGGTGTTGGCGGCGTTGGTGGAGCGGGCCCGGCCCGGTCGTCGGACGCCGGGTGTTGTCATGGGCGGCGGCGCCCCCGCACCGGTAGCCGGGCGGTGGACCGCGGTCGCGGCCTCAGCCGGTAGACGCGGTCGGCCGTGCCCCCGAGGACCAGGGCCTGATCGTGGGCGTGGAGTCGGGAGATCAGGCGGCGTGTGGTGTCCACGACGGTGGTGTAGTCGGCGGCCAGGGTGCACACGGGCCAGTCCGAG
>NZ_JAQYWZ010000458.1:0-201 GCF_036290945.1 Streptomyces sp. BE303 | reverse complement strand
GGGAATCCGCGAGACCGCAGCGACACCGGTGTGGGTGGAGGCGCTACCGGCGGGAGCCAGCTCGAACCCCTGCCACGTGCCGCCCTCGTACCAGAACCGGTCCTGCACCGAACCGTTCCCGCCGACGAAGAAGACCTCCATGCTCCCGGGGATGCGCGAGACGGCCGCGATGCCGCCGTTGGCGGAGGCGCTGCCGGGCGG
>NZ_JAQYWZ010000457.1:0-375 GCF_036290945.1 Streptomyces sp. BE303 | reverse complement strand
TTGGTAGGACCAGTTGTACTGTGTGGACCAGGTACGCAAGGCGGTCCGCTTCGGCGACGCACTAGAAGCGCTCGTCGGCGTCACCAGGTTCGTCGAATTGGGCCCGGACGGCGTCCTGTCGGCGCTCGTCCAGCTGCCCGACGACGTCACCGCGCCGCTGCTGCTCCGCGACCGTGACGAAGTCACCACCGCGCTGACGGCGCTCGCGACCCTGCACGTCAACGGTGTCCCGTTCGACTGGTCGCCGGTGTTGTCGGGGTTCCGACCGGCGGAGGTGCGGTCCTAGTCCTTCGAGCTGGAGGGGTTCTGTCTGCTAGGTGCTGGGTGCTGGGGGCGTTCCCGGATGTGGACGTTGCGGTGGGGACCGGCCCTGGG
>NZ_JAQYWZ010000456.1:0-304 GCF_036290945.1 Streptomyces sp. BE303 | reverse complement strand
GGCGTTGAGCGTCGCGGGCAGGGTGCCGGGCAGCATCGACAGAAACATCTGGCTGATGCGGGCTACACCGGCCGCCGCCTGCGTGTGCCCGATGTTGGACTTCACCGACCCGAGCCAGAGCGGGTCGCCGCCGTCCCGGTCCGGACCGTAGGTGGCCAGGACGGCCAGGGCCTCGACCCTCTTGCTGATGCCGCCGCCGCCCGCCGCCGCCGGGGTGTGCCCGATGTGCGACTGCCGCGAGCCCCGCCAGAGCGGCTCGCCCTCGGCCCGGTCCTGGCCGTACGTCGCCAGCAGCGCCTGTTGC
>NZ_JAQYWZ010000455.1:0-11409 GCF_036290945.1 Streptomyces sp. BE303 | reverse complement strand
GCCAATCGGCGAACCATAGCTTCCTCGCCCGAATCACGGCTCTGCCGCGCCCGCAGCACCACCCCGAACCACCCACCCCTGACCGACCGAACCGTCCCTCCACCAGCACATATACCCATCCAAAGAGGAATCCAGCACTAGGCGGGCCCCTGAGGTCGCCGGCCTCGCCACATCACGGCGAGGCCGGCCGTCCTTCGCTACGGCACCTCCTGCTGCGGACGCCTCCCGGCGAAAGCGCGCACCCGCGACCGCCGACAGCCTTCGAGGATTACCTCGACCAGCTGGGCATCGCGGGAATGCGGGAAACGGCCAATGCAGTCGACCTGGACAAGCTGAAATGCGCCCGACAGTAGCCGCTGTGAGTTCCTGCGCTGCGCCAAGGGCTGAACGGCCTCCGACCGGTGTACTCGCGAGTTCGGCCGGAATCATCCGGTTCATCCCTTGAAGCGTCGAGCCAGTGTTCTCGGTCGGGCCTCCAGCCACGATGGACGCCCGACAAGCCCTGACATGCGACTTCGTCGGTGCACGGGGTTCGTAGGGGTGCCCCGGGAGCCCCACCACATTCCGCCGCCTGTGACCAGGGTGGCGGGCCCGCCTCGCGGGTACTGCTGCCCGCGAGGTTCGCAGGACATGCCGAGATGGCAGGCAAGCACGACAATGGATCACAGTCCGGAGTGTCCGGCGCCCCGGGGTTGCCTCGGCGGCACAGGGCCCTGGCGAGTGGAGCGGGTGGAGGGTCCATGGAACAGGGGACCTATGACGGCCACGAAGCGCGGTCCGTCGACATCGTCGGCGAGGGGCTGACCGCACGCGCCATCGTGGATGAACACGGCACCGTGACTGGGTGGAGCGAGGGCGCCGAGCGTCTTCTGGGGTATGCGGCGGCGGACGTCCTGGGCCGTCCGGCAGCCTCGCTGCTCGCCCGCACGCCCACCACGGAGGGTCTCCTCCCCTTGTCCGAGTTACCGAGGTGGAATGGCACGCTGGCTCTGCGCCACCGTGACGGCCGCAGTCTGCAGGTCAGGGCGTTGGCGCATCACCGGACGCCGGAGCGAGGAGGCGCCTCGTGGTTTCTCGTCTCGCCGCTGGCCGGGTCGCAGGTCCGGCCCGCGGACGAACCCATGGTGGCGTGGAGCTTCACCCAGTCCCCGGACCGCGCGCTGGCGCTGTACGACACCAGGCTTCGGCTGCGGCTCGCCAACGAGGACATGGAGCGGTATGTGGCCCTCAGCGAGTCGGACATGCGCGGGCTGCGGGTGAACGAGATCGTAGACGACGACGCGGGCGACCGGGCGGAGCAGGCCATGCTGCGGGTGCTGGAGACCGGCAAGCAGCACATCGAGACAGGGTTGCCGGGGAGACCCGCGAGCACGCCTGGTCGGTCCTCATGTCGCCGATACGGGACCGGGAAGGCCGTCTCCAAGGGGTGTGTCGCTCCGCGCACGACATGATGGAGCAGTACTGGGCCCGAAATCGCCTCTAGCTGATCGTCGAGGCCGGCACCCGCATCGGCAGCACGCTGGACGTGACGCGGACGGCGCAGGAACTGGCGGATGTGGCGGTCCCGAATCTCAGTGACTTCGTCAGCGTCGATCTGCTGACGTCCCTCGACGATCTGCACGAGCCGGCCTGGGGAACGCCGACGGCGCGCGGTCCTCTCAGGCTGCGGCGCATGGCCCACCAGTCCGTGTATCCGGGAACCCCCGAGGCGGCCGTCGCCCCGGGCGAGGTGGACGAGTACCCGGAGAACTCCCCGCCAGTGGCGGGCCTGCGCTCAGGACGCACCGTGCTGCACCAGGTGACCGACCCCGCGATCAACGACTGGGTGACCCACGACCCGCTCCGGGCCTCCCGGATCCGCGAGTTCGGCTTCCACTCGATGATGGTTGTGCCCCTGTCGGCGCGCGGCGCCACCCTGGGCGTCGTCGTCTTCACGCGCCACCGGCATCCCGACCCGTTCCAGCAGGACGACCTGGTGCTGGCCGAGGAGCTGGCGGCCCGGGCAGCTGTCTGCATCGACAACGCGCTGCGCTACACCCGTGAGCGCCGTACGGCCGTCACCCTGCAGCGCAGCCTGCTGCCGCAGCGGCTGCCCGAGCAGACTGCCGTGGAGGTCGCCAACCGCTACGTTCCGGCCGGAGCCCGGGCTGGGGTGGGCGGCGACTGGTTCGACGTGATCCCCTTGTCCGGAGCCAGGGTGGCTCTGGTCGTAGGCGACGTCGTGGGCCACGGCATTCACGCCTCCGCCACCATGGGACGGCTGCGCACCGCCGTCCGTACCCTCGCCGACATCGACCTGCCCCCCGACGAGTTGCTCACCCACCTCGACGACCTCGTGGCCCACCTGGCCGCCGATGCGCAGGAAACTCGGTGGGAGGAACCGACCGCGCCGTCCAGAATGGCCGCATGCCGTACGAAGCCGATCAGTTGCTCGCCGACCTCGACCCGCTCTCCCACTCGGAGCGCCAACGCCATGTCGCCCGCAGGGCCGGGGAGATCGCCGTCGACGGTGCACTCCCGGCGCTGCTGGCCGACCTGGAGCGCTCCGGCGTGTACGGCCGACGGCTGGCCGCACTCGCCGCGTCGGCCGGCCGCGCCACCGGCCACCTCATCGAGCGGCTGACCGACCCCGACCCGGTGGTCCGTGGCCACGCCCTGCGCGCCGCCCATTCCCAGGGCGTCCCGGACGAGGCGATCGAGGCGGCCTTCACCGGCGCTTCCTGCGCCCTTCGCCGCGAGCTCGCCAGGGCTGTCCGGCGCGGTCGCCGGCACGGGCTCGCCGAGCGGCTGGTGGTCCTTCTGCGCGCCGAGTGGGGCGACACCGAGGCCGCCCGGCTGCTCCCCGCCTGCGGCCCCGGGTTCGTCGCCCGGATCCTGCCCGAGCTCGCGCACGCCGTACCGCTCGCCCCCCTCGCCGCCCGCTTCCCGGACGAGGTCCTGGACCACCTGGAGCGGGTCCTCGCCGAGCACCCCGAGGCGCTGCGGCTCGGGCAGCGGTACGCCTTCGCCGGCGTCCTCGGCGCCGCCGTTCGGGCCCGCCCCGGACGGGTCCTCGACCTGCTGGAACGGTTCGGACCGAACCTCCCGCTGTGGCACGACCACCTGCCGCCGCTGGCCGCCACGGACGCCGAGCGCACCGTCCGACTCCTCGCAGACCCGCGACGCGGCACGGTCGGCCAGTACACCACGCCGCCGTCGACGGGCACGCTGCGCCGGCTGGTGCGCGCCGACCCGCCCTCGCTCCCAGCCCTGGGCCGCCGATGGCTGGCCGCGCCCCGCTGCTTCGCCGCCCTGCTGCGCGCCCTCCCGCCGGGCCGGCGTGACGAGTTCCTCGACCTCGTCTACGCCGGAACACTCCCGAAGGAGGGCGAACTCCCGCTCCTGTTCCCGTTGTTCCCGCACGCCCGGCGCCATGCCGAGGCACGGCGGGAGGTCGCCGCGCACCGCGCGCAGGGCCACCCCTGGGCCCGGATCGCCCCCGCCCTGGCGTACCTGCCCACGGAGGAGGCCCAGCCGCAGTTGCGGGCCGCGCTCTCCCGCCCGGACGCCGACGACCGGGCCGCCGCCTGGACGGCCCTGTTCGCCAACGCGGCCGCCTCCGACGACCGGGCCGCCGTCCTGGACGCGCTCGGCCTGCTGCCCCGGCTGCGCAACGAGCAGGACCCGGTGCGCTGCGCGGCGCTGACCGCGCTCGTCCAGGTGCCCGCACGGCTGCTGACCCGCGAGGCGGTCCCCCTCCTCGACGCCGCCGTGCACGACGCGGTCGACGCCCGTGACTGCTCGTACGCCACCCGCGCCGCCCTGCAGCGGCTGGTCACCGAGGTGCTGCGCGAGCACGCCGTCGCCGACGGAACGGAGCTGGTCGCCTGGGCACTGCGGAGCCTGCGGCGGATCGCCGGGCAGACCGGCACGGTGGAACTCGGCCGCCTGGAGCACCGGCTGCGGCGGGGCCAGGAGCATGCCGTGGTTGCGACCCTGCGGCCGTGGCTGGACGCCATGGCCGACACCGCGGACTACTGGCTGCTGTTCACCCTGGCCCGCTCCCTCGGCCGACGCGCCCGCGGCGTCCCGGAGCTGCAGGAACTCCTGCTGCACGCCCTCCAGTTCGGGTCTGACGCGGCGTTCGGCACAGCCGCCGCCCTGTGGCTGGACGACCCGCGCACCCGAGGGGCCCGGGTCGCCGAGATCCTCGAACTCGAACCCTCCGCCGCCGTCCTGGCACCGGTGCGCGCCGTCCTGGCCGAGCAGCGCACCGACCTGCTCGACCCGCTGCTCGCCCCCACCCCGCCGTACGGGCGGTTCCTCAAGCGGCCGCACCGTGCGCCCCTGCCGGAGACCCGGTCGGCGGGCCGCTGGACGCCGCGCCAGTGGCGGGCGGCCGCCCGCCTCGCCGCCGCGGCGGCGAACGACGCCACCCTGCCACTGCACGGGCGTGCCGGGGCCGTCCACGCCGCCGCCGGGATCCCGGAGTACGGAGAGGTGGTCGTCCGCGCCCAGCTGGACTCCTCCGAGGTGGTGCTCGTCGAGGCGGCGCTCGCCGCCTTGGCCTGGACGGACCGTCCTGCCGACGCGCTGGGCGACCTCCTGGCCCACGCGGGCGGCGACCGCGCCCGGGTGGCGGTCTACGCGGCCACCCGGGCCGCCCGCTTCGCCCCGCCCGGCGACCTCGCCCAGCGGCTCGGCGATCTGCTGTCCGTGGCCCGGGACAGCAAGGTGACCAGCCGCAAGGAAGCCGTACGCCTCGCCGCGGAGCACTTGCCGTCGCGGGCCGCCGCCGACCTGCTGGTCGGCGCGTACCGCGTCGAGGGCCAGCACCGCGACGTGCGCGCGGCCGCGGTCGCCTTCGCGACCGGCCTGCTGGACGCCGAACCCGTGTGGGAACTGCTCGCTGAGGCCGCCGGACCGGCTGAGCCACCGGTGCGCCGCGCCGTACTCCGGGCCGACCCGGGGCGTCTCCCCGGGATCCACCGGGCCCGCTACGCCCACCTGGTGGCCTCCGTCGCCGCCGCGCCGGAGCCGGAGGTCGCCGCGCCCGCCCTCGCCGCACTGTCGTGGTGGGCCGTCTGGGCCCCGGGGACCGCGGACGTGGCCCGACGGGCCGTCACCGATCCGGCGAACCGAGGCGCGTGGCGGGAGGCGGCGGGCGCCGTCCGGGCGCTGGCCGCCTCCGGACTGCCGCACCCCCTCGGCGGCGCCGCCCCGGGTAGCCTGCTGCACGGCACCGTCGTCGAACTCGCCGCCGCCGCGCGGACGGACGCCCCCGAGGCGGGGGAGGACCGGGACCTGCCGTCCCGCCGGAGGCTGGCCCACCTCGCCGACCTGCCCGCGGACGACGACCACCGGCCGCTGCTCGCCGGCATCGCCGACCTGCTCGCCGCCGAACCCGACCTGGCGGGCATCAGGGCGGCCGCGCTGCGCGGCCTGGTCGACCCCGCAGCCGGGCCGCAGGCGCTGACGGCCGCGCTGGGCGCGCTCGCCGACGCCCATCAGGGCCGCCCGGCGGCGGCCGCGCTCACCGCACTCGCACTGTCGCGGGAGCACGCCTCGGGACCGCTTCCGCCGCCCGGGACGCTCGACGCGCTGGCGCGGACCGCCCGCCGGGACGGGGACACCGGCGCGGCCGCGGGACTGTTCGCCGCCGCGCTGACGGAGGCGTTCGGGGGCCGCCTCGGCTGGCCCGGGGAGTGGCGGGCCTTCCTGCGCGAGCTTCGCCGCCACCCGTCGGCGGACGTCCGCGAGCGCGCCCTCGCGGCCGTCACGCACCCGGAGTGACCGTCGCCCGGGCTCTCCGAGGCACGACGACCGCATCCCGGTGGTTCTCCCGGCCGGTCTGTACAGGTTTCCGCAGGTCGGCGTCGGCGGAGACCGGTCGGGCCGGCGGTGTCCGGCCGAGGTTGCCGAACAGGCCAGAGGCGCCGCCCCCGGCTACCGTCGGCGAGCGGATACTGCGCCCGCAGGTCGGCGGGCAGTGGTCGGCCGAGGCGGTGCTCGGCGTCCGCGCGGGCCGCCTCGGTCACGGGCGGGGCGGCGTCTCGGTGTGTCCCAGGGTGTCGGCACGCCGCTTCAGGCGGGCGCGGAGCCGGGTGAGCGCCGGGTCCGGGTCGCCCACCGGGCCGGCGGTGCCGGCATTCTGGGCGCACCCGCCGAGGAGAGCCGGTAGCCGTGGTTCAGGACGGCCAGGAGGCCCGGACGCTCTCCGTGTAGGCGTGAGACGACATCTCGGGACGCGACCGGCGAGTACTCCCCGGACGGCCGGCACCGTGGGGGAGTCCTGTGCCCCCGCCGTGGTCCGCCGGGTTCGCGAACCGGCCGGCCCGGCCGGCCGGTGAGCAGGCCCGTCCGGCAGGCGGGTCACGTCCGGCTAGGACGACGTGTCCGCGTGTCCGTGGTCACCGGCTGTCGGTTCGGGCCTGGAGTCCGCCTACGACCAGGTCCGTCAGTGTGTCGGTCACATCGTCCTCGGACGCTCGTCCGCGGTTCAGTACGGCGGCGAGCGCTTCGGCCGCACCGAGCGCGCCGGCGCAGTACAGCCGGAGGGTGTCGGGCTCAAGGTGGGTGTACGGCCGCAGTGCGGCGGCCATCAGGTCCGCATAGCTGTCGGTCATCTCCTGTCTGCCCGCCTCCATGTCCGGATCGCCCTTCAGCGCCGCGGAAACGGCGTTGAGCTCCGGCATGTCGGTGGCGCAGGCGAAGTACGCGGCGCTGATGACGCGGGCGACCTCCTCGACAGTGGGCGCGGCGTCCTGCAGTGCCTGGGCGACCGAGGCCCGGTGGCGTTCGTCGAGGCGCCGGTAGAGCGCGAGCAGCAGGCCGGGGCGGGTGCCGAAGTGGTCGTACGCGATCGGCCTGCTGACGCCCGCAGCCTCGGCGAGGGTGGCCAGCGTGAGCCCGTCGGCGCCCCGGACGCGCACGATCGCCATGGCGGTGTCGAGCAGCTGCTCCCGCCTGGCGGCCTTGGGCAGGCGGGTCGGTGCGGTCGCCATGGTCCTCCCTTGCTGTCGCCTTCCAGGCTATGCTACAAAACGTAGGTTACAAAACGTAGGTTGGTGATCGAGAAGGAGACTCACCATGGGACAGCCCAACTCGGTTCTGATTCTGGGTGGTTCGGGTCAGGCGGGCGCGGGAGCCGCCGCCGTGCTGCGCCGATGGCACCCGGAACTGCCCCTGACGATCGCGGGCCGTGACGTCGGCCGCGCGCAGCGGGTCGCCGACGGACTCGGCGTGGCCACCGCCGCGACCGTCGACCTGCGGCGCGGGGATCTGGGCCTCTCGGCCGACGGGGAACACCTGGCGGTCGTCGCCGCGCTGTGGGACGACCGGTTGCTGGGGCTGCGGTACGCGCAGGAGCGCGGGCTGCCCTACCTGAGCATCTCCAGCGGCCTGGTGGACATCGCGCCGGAGATCGTCGCGAGCGCCCAACGGCCCTACAGCTCACCGATCTTGGTGGCAAGTCACTTCTGTGCGGGGGTCGGTGTTCTGGCGGTGCTGTATGCCACCAGGGAGTTCGAACAGATCGACACGATTCGGATCGGCGCCGTCCTGGACGAGTTGGACGCCGGCGGCCCCGCGGGGCTGGCCGATCTGGAGCGATGGGCCACCGCCACCTCGGCCGGACTGGTACGCCGTGACGGCGTGTTCACCTGGGTCGCCGAACCCGATGCACGGACGGATGTGCCGAGTTCCGACGGGATCCTGGTACCCGGCCAGAGCATCGCCATCCTCGACGTGCAGAGTCTTGCCCTGGCGACGGGAGCGCCGAACGTCCGCTTCGACTTCGCCGTCGGTGAGTCCGCGCGTCGGCGACGCGGCGGCCCCGCCTCCGTCGAGGTCCGCATCGACGTCGAAGGAACCGGCCCGGGAGGGCAGCCGCGCAGCCTGCACCGCTACCTCGTCCATCCGGAAGGGCAGCGGCCGCTGACCGCGCTGGGCGTCGCCCTCGGTGTCGAGCGGCTGATCGGGCTGCGCGGCGAAGCCGTTCCGCCGGGCATCCACACCCCCGAGGCACTGATCGACGCGTCCTACGCGGCTGAGCGTCTGGCGGAAATCGGCGCCGAGTTCGTCGACGGCCCGGCGGCAGATGAACGCCTGGCACCGAAGAGCCGGGCCACTGCACGACCCGGCACACCGTCGTAGGGCGGACGGGGTCTGATAGCCGGGTGTGTCCTGAACATGGATGGGAGTTGGTAGTAGGGCAGCTTCTGGAAATGGTGCTGTGCGAGAGATGAAGGATTTCGGCCCTTCGGAGTCGCCCTGTGGGGGGGGGAGGCTTCAAACCACCTCATGCTGCGTTGGCTGAAGACCGTCGTGGTGAGCGATGAGGAAAAGGCATCCAAGAGGTGTCAGGTGGGGATCGGGAAGACGAGCGCAAGCGAATCGCTGCTGACGTGTCGAAAACAGAATAGACGACATCGAAACCGAGGCGCTCCGGTTTGTCTCGGGATGAGTCTGGCGGGAGCCCACCTATTGGCCAGGCGGTGTCCGGCATGAAGGCGACGTGAGCCCGGTCTGCTGCTCTCGCATGGAACAGGAGAAGGCGTGCTCCGACACTGTCCACCCGGTACGGGTGGCGAGAGGGAGCGCCCCAAGCGGCCGAAACCGCAAGGGGTTGAGTACCGACGCGGAGTGCGCCGGCGGACCGGTCCGTAGTAGTGATGAAGCCTCTGTAATGGAGGTGGAGCGAAGGGGCCGGGTCGTCCGTGACCGTGTATGTCGTATCAACCAGAGGTCTTCTGGGAGGAATTCGATGGGCCGGTTGAAGTCACAGGCCAAGCCGTTCGAGATTTCAAAGTGGGAAGTGAAGGAGGCATGGGAGGAAGTCAGGGCGAACAAGGGTGCTCCGGGCGTGGACGGCGAGTCCATCGAAGAGTTCGAGAAGGACCTGAGGAACAATCTCTACAAGGTCTGGAATCGAATGTCGTCGGGCTCTTACTTTCCCTCTCCGGTGCGCGCGGTAGAGATTCCCAAGCCTCACGGTGATGGCATGAGGAGGCTCGGCATTCCGAATGTCTCCGACCGGGTGGCGCAGACCGTGGTGGCGCGGTATCTGATGCGGCGGGTGGATCCCATCTTCCACCCGGACAGCTACGGATACCGGCCCGGACGGTCGGCGCTGGACGCGGTCGGGGCCTGCCGGGAACGCTGCTGGAAGCGCGACTGGGTGGTCGAGATCGACATCCGGAAGTTCTTCGACAGCGTCCGGTGGGATCTGCTGGTCAAGGCTGTGGAAGCTCACACCGACGCCGTCTGGGTGAATTTGTATGTGCAGCGATGGTTCGCTGCTCCCATGCAGATGCCCGACGGCGCCTTGCTGGAACGGGAACGCGGGACGCCCCAGGGCGCCCCGGTGTCTCCCGTGCTGGCGAACCTGTTCCTGCACTACGCGTTCGATGTGTGGATGAGCGGGAGTTCCCGAACGTCACCTTCGAACGTTACGCGGACGACGCGGTGCTGCACTGCGTCACCGAGCGCCAGGCCCGCCAGGTGCTGGCCGCGCTCCGGAACAGGATGGAGGAGGTCGGGCTGGAACTGCACCCGGCCAAGACCCGGATCGTGTACTGCCGGGACGCGAAGCGCCAGGGCTCGTACGAGCACATGGAGTTCACGTTTCTGGGTTACACATTCCGAGCCAGGGCAAGCCGGACCCGGAGTGGGCAGACGTTCCTGTCCTTCTCGCCGGCGATCAGCAAGGACGCCCTGAAGAAGATCAGTGCGGAAGTCCGCTCCTGGCGGCTGCACCACCGCACCGGCTCGACCCTCATGGACCTCGTGCGGCGGATCAATCCCGTCGTCGCGGGGTGGATCAACTACTACGGCCGCTACGGCCGTTGGGTACTGATCCCGTTCCTTCAGCGCATCAATGCCTACTTGGTGCGTTGGATCCGCAGGAAGTATCGACGGCTGTCGCCGTTGCGGAAGGCCATTGCGAAGCTCCAGGAGATCGCCAAGCGGTATCCGCGGCTGTTCGCGCACTGGCCGGACACGACACCGGCGGCGTTGGCCTGGTGATCAGGATGACAAGAGCGGAGTGACAAGAGATTGTCACGTTCCGATCTGCGAGAGCCGAGGGGTGAGATTCCCCTCGGCTACTCGACTCAGCAGCGTCGACGGCCCGGCGTCGGTGAGGTCCAGGGACCGGTTCAGCGCGGGGAAGATGCCGTTCAGGAGGCTGCGGAGCCGGTTGACGGTGCGGGTGCGGTCGGCGACCAGGTCCGAGCGGTGGGCGGAGCGTCTGTGCCTTCGACCGGGCGCCATCGGCACCCGGTCGTCCGGCCGCAGCCGCCGTGCCCGCAAACGCGGTCTGTGCTTGGGTCTCCGACGCGTCCGGGTTCAGCCGGCGGTGGGGTAGCCGTAGAAGCCTTGCCCGGTCTTGACGCCGAGGTGGCCCGCGTCGACGTGCGTCCTCAGTAGCTCGCGCGGGCCGGCGGGCAGGTCGGGGCGTTCGGCGGCGTAGTGTTCCTCGATGTCCAGGACGACGTCCAGGCCGACCCGGTCCATCATCCGGAACGGGCCGGCGGGGGTGCCCATGTTGATCTCCCACATGCGGTCGGTGGCCACCGGCTTGCGGCCACGGTGATCCGTCACCGGCCGAACATCGGCCGGGACGGCGGGCGGGTGCCCTAGTTCCGTCCCGGCCGATCCGGAGGGAGGCCCCGGGGGAGCCAATACGGGGTTCGTCAACGGACCCGGGCCGCGTTCGGGAGGTGCTGACGGGCAGCATGGCGGGATGTCGGATCTACAGCGGGACATCGCCTCGCCGGTGGCCTTCGAGGCCACCGGCCCGGGGTCGGATCCTCCTCGATGCCGATCGCCGACAGCAGGTCCCGCTGCTCCTCCTCCAGGCCGCGCCAGCCGGCCCGCCGGGCCTGTACCCGCCGGCCGACTACTCCAGAACGGGCGCTCAGCGCCTCGTCTCGTACCTGGTCAGGACCACGCCGCAGGGAAGCGTCCGGGTCTCCACCAGGTTGAGGTTCACCCAGTTGTCCAGCGCGGTGAAGAAGGGCGTGCCGCCGCCCACCAGGACCGGCGCGGTGGCCAGTACGTACTCGTCAATCAGCCCGGCCCGCATGGCCGCCCCGGCGAGCGTCGCGCCGCCGATGTCCATCGGGCCGCCGTCCTCGGCCTTGAGCCGGGTGATCTCGGCGACCGCGTCGCCGGTGACCAGACGGGTGTTCCAGTCGACCTTGTCGATCGTCGAGGAGAACACCACCTTCGACATGTTCCGCCAGCGACGAGCGAACTCGATCTCCGCCGGGGTGGCGTTGGGCTGCTGGTCGCCGGTCGGCCAGTAGGAGCTCATCGTCTGCCACAGCTTGCGCCCGTACAGCGTCAGGTCGGTCGCCTGCAACTGGTCGGACCAGAACTGGAACAGCTCGTCGCTCGGCACGCTCCAGCCGATGTCGTCGCCGGGCG
>NZ_JAQYWZ010000454.1:0-203 GCF_036290945.1 Streptomyces sp. BE303 | reverse complement strand
CTCGACACCAGCGTGCTCCTGGCGGACCCTCTCGCCATGACCCGCTTCGAGGAGCACGAGGTCGTTCTCCCGGTGGTCGTGGTCACCGAGCTGGAAGCCAAGCGGCACCACCCCGAACTGGGCTACTTCGCCCGCCAGGCGCTGCGGCTGCTCGACGACTTCCGGATCCGCTTCGGCCGTCTCGACGAGCCGATCCCGGTCGG
>NZ_JAQYWZ010000453.1:0-326 GCF_036290945.1 Streptomyces sp. BE303 | reverse complement strand
TTGCTGTTTATTCTAAATTTTTTTGTTGGTTTTGTTGTGGGTGGCTCGTCGGTTCGTGTTTTTTTTTTTTTTTTTTTTTTTTGTTGTTTTTGTTTTTTTGGGGGGCCGGGCGGCGGCTGGGGGTGGGGGCCCCCCCCCCCCCCCCCCCACCAACAAAAAAAAAAAAACAACAAACAAACCCACCAACAAAACACAAAACACAACCCAACAAAAAAACAAAACAACAAAAAAAAAAAAAAAAAAAAAAAACACCACAAACAAAAAAAAAAAAAAAACAAAACAAAAAAAAAAAAACAACCCCCCACCCCACCCCACAACCAAAAACC
>NZ_JAQYWZ010000452.1:0-1945 GCF_036290945.1 Streptomyces sp. BE303 | reverse complement strand
CGTGGTGAGCGGTCTGGCCTTCCACGACCCGGTGCTTCCCGCCGTCTCGACGGTGACGGGCGAGGCCGTGACGCCCGGTCAGTGGTCGGACCCGGAGTACTGGGTCGACCAGGTCCGCCGCCCGGTCCGCTTCGCCGACGCGGCCGTCGCTCTGGGCGCGGCCGCCGTCCTCGAACTCGGTCCGGACAGCGTGCTCACCTCGCTCGTCGTGGACGCGAACCCCGACACGACGACGGCTGTCGCCGCGCTGCGCCGCGACCGCGACGAGGCCACCACCCTGCTCACCTCGCTCGCCGAACTGCACGCGGCCGGCCTCACGGTCGACTGGAAGGCCGTGCTCGGCGGTGGGTCGCGTCTGGACCTGCCCGGCTACGCCTTCGACCACCGGCACTTCTGGCCCCGCCGCCGGACCCCGCAGACGGCCGATGCCGCGGGCCTCGGTCTGACCGACACCGGCCACCCGCTGCTCGGAGCGACGATCGCGCTCCCGGACGCGCCGGAGACCGTGCTCACCGGACGTCTGTCGCTCGCGACCCACCCGTGGCTGGCCGACCACTCGGTCTTCGGCACCACGGTCGTGCCGGGCACGGCCCTGGTCGAGATGGCGCTCGCCGGCGGTGTCCGGGCCGGGGTGCCGGTCCTGGACGAACTGCTGCTCCAGGCCCCGCTGACGCTGTCCGCCTCCGGCGGTGCGCAGATCCGCACGACGATCGGTGCACCGGACGCCGACGGACGGCGCCCGGTCGCGGTCCACGCCCGGAGTGACGACGAGGCTTCCTGGGAGCTGCACGCGACCGGCGTTCTCTCCTCGGACCCCGCCGAAGCTGCCCATGACGCCCATGACGGCGGTGACACGGATCTGGTCGTGTGGCCGCCGACCGGCGCGGAGGAGCTCGAACTGGGCGGCCTGTACGAGGCGTTCGCCGACGCGGGTCTGTCCTACGGCCCCGCGTTCCGGGGTCTCCGCCGGGCCTGGCGGGCCGGCGGGACGGTGTTCGCGGAGGTTGCGGTCGACCAGCCGACCGACGGGTACGGCATGCACCCGGCACTGTTCGACGCGGCGTTGCACGCGATCGGCGTGGGCGGAGCCCTGCTGCCGTCGGCCGACGGTGCGCAGTTGCCCTTCGCCTTCTCGGGCGTGCGAGTCCTGGGAACGGCCGCCGACACACTGCGGGTCCGGCTCACGGCCGGGAGCTCCGCCGAGTCGGTGCGGCTGCTGTTCGCCGACGGGACGGGTCTGCCGGTCGGCCGGGTCGAGGCGCTGACGCTGCGTCCGGTGACGGCCGGGCAGCTGGCGCGTGGTGCGGCGGACCGTGTGCTGTTCGGGGTGGAGTGGGCCGCGCAGGAGGTGGCGGGTGAGGTGCCGGGTGCGGTGATCCGTCTCGGTGACGCGTTGCCGTCGCCGGTGCCGGTGCTGTTGGTGGATGCGACGGCGGCGGGTGCGGCCCGGGAGCGGGCGGCCCGGTTGCTGGTGCTGCTCCAGTCGTGGCTGGCCGACGGGGCGTGGTCGGATTCGCGCCTGGTGGTGCGGACGTTCGGTGCGGAAGGTACGGAGATCACCGACGCCGATGGCGCCGCGTTGTGGGGTCTGGTGCGGTCGGCGCAGGCTGAGCATCCGGGCCGGCTCCATCTGGTGGACGCGGCTGAGGACGTGTTCTATCCGCTGCCGCAGGCCGTCGTTCGTGAGGGCGTGGTCACTGTGCCGCGTCTGGTGCGCCTGTCGGGTTCCGCTTCCGCTCCGGTGGAGTTCGGTGACGGCACGGTCGTGGTGACCGGTGCGACCGGCACGCTCGGTGGCCTGGTGGCCCGGCATCTGGTCGAGACGCACGGTGTCCGTGACCTGCTGTTGCTGTCCCGCTCCGGTGGGGATGCCGGACTCGTCGAGGAGCTCGCTTCGGCGAAGGTGCGGGCGGTGGCCTGTGACGTGGCGGACGCGGAAGCGGTG
>NZ_JAQYWZ010000451.1:0-1761 GCF_036290945.1 Streptomyces sp. BE303 | reverse complement strand
TCCTGTTCACGGGGCAGGGTGCGCAGCGAGCGTCGATGGGCCGGGGCTTGTACGAGGCGTTCCCGGTGTTCGCGGACGACTTCGACCAGGTGGCGTTGCACCTGGATGCCGATCTGGACCAGCCCCTGGCGGAGGTGCTGTCGGACGAGGAGCTGTTCCACCGGTCCGTGTACGCGCAGCCTGCGTGGTTCGCGGCGGAGGTGGCTTTGCATGCTCTGCTGTCGCACTGGGTGGTGCGGGGCAAGGAGGTCAATCAGGACGGTGCGACGAACGGTCTGACGGCGCAGAAAGGTCCGTCGCAGCAGCGGGATATCCGGGCGGCGTTGGCGCAGGCGGGGTTGAACCCGCAGGACGTCGACGCGGTCGAGGCGCACGGCACCGGCACGACGCTCGGCGACCCCATCGAGGCCCAGGCCCTCCTGGCCACCTACGGTCAGGACCGTGACGGTGGTGACCCGCTCTGGCTCGGGTCGGTGAAGTCCAACATCGGCCACACGCAGGCGGCGGCCGGTGTCGCCGGCATCATCAAGATGGTCCTGGCGATGCGGCACGAGACCCTGCCCGCCACCCTGCACGCGGACGAGCCGTCGACCGAGGTCAACTGGTCGGCGGGCGCCGTCGAGTTGCTGACGGAGTCGCGGCCCTGGAGCGCCGGGGACCGGCCTCGTCGGGCGGGTGTGTCGGCGTTCGGCGTCAGCGGTACGAACGCGCACGTGATCGTGGAGGAGCCCCCGGCCGTCGAGTCCGCCGCCGTCGTGGCAGCGGTGCAACTTCCCTTGGTGCCGGTGCTGTTGTCCGGTACGGACGAGGCGGCGCTCCGTGCCCAGGCACAGCAGGTGCGACTTGTGGCCGATCGGGATCTCCACACGCTCGCCGCAGCGGCAGCCCGCCGTGCCGCGCTGGCCCATCGGGCGGTGGTGCTCGCCGGTGACACCGAGGGGTTGACGACCGGGCTGGGCGCGGTAGCTTCCGGGTCGGGTGGTCTGACGGGTGTTGCGGGTTCTGGTCGGGTGGCGTTCCTGTTCACGGGGCAGGGTGCGCAGCGAGCGTCGATGGGCCGGGGCTTGTACGAGGCGTTCCCGGTGTTCGCGGACGCCTTCGACCAGGTGGCGTTGCACCTGGATGCCGATCTGGACCAGCCGCTGGCGGAGGTGCTGGCGGACGAGGAGCTGATCCACCGGACCGGGTACGCGCAGCCGGCGTTGTTCGCGGTGGAGGTGGCGTTGCATGCGCTGCTGTCGCACTGGGGTGTGCGGGCGGACGTGCTGGTGGGGCACTCGATCGGTGAGGTTGCCGCCGCGCATGTGGCCGGGGTGCTGTCGCTCGGCGATGCGGCGGCGCTGGTCGCGGCGCGTGGCAGGTTGATGCAGGCCCTTCCGGCGGGTGGGGCGATGCTCGCGGTGGGTGCTTCCGAGGCGGAGGTGCTGGCGGCGTTCCCGGATGTGGACGTTGCGGTGGTGAACGGCCCTGGGGCCGTGGTGGTCGCGGGCCTGGAAGCCGAGATCGACGCCGTCGCGGAGGCTGCGGGCGAGCGGGGCTGGAAGACCAGCCGTCTGCGGACCAGCCACGCCTTCCATTCGCGGTTGATGGAGCCGATGTTGGAGGACTTCCGCGCAGTGGTGCGGTCCCTGGCCTTCTCCGAGCCTTCGGTCCCGGCGGTGTCGTCGGTGACGGGCCGTCAGGTCGGTGTCGGGCAGTGGTCGGACCCGGAGTACTGGGTGGACCAGGTCCGCAAGCCGGTCCGCTTCGCCGACGCCCTCG
>NZ_JAQYWZ010000450.1:0-371 GCF_036290945.1 Streptomyces sp. BE303 | reverse complement strand
GGGGTGTCCTCGGGCTGGAGCAGGCCGCCGGCGAGCGCCTCCTGGAGGGCCTCGGGGTTGCTCGGGTCGAGCTGGCCGTCCAGCTCCTCCATGCGGGTGGTGTCGACCTTGATGCCGCGGGCGTAGGCCTCGATCAGGTCGTAGTGCGTGACGGACGGCTTGCCCTCGCGGGTGACCGCCCACGTCCAGTCGGAACTGGGGTGGCGCCCGATCGGGGCGTCGACGGTGCCGCTGAGCGGGTCCGGGTGGCCCGCACCGGTGGGGTCGTGGCCGTACTCCTCGGCCGGCGGCGAGCGGTCCGCCTCCGCCGGTCGGCGGTGGGTGACGGCGGGGCCGGCCGGCGCGGGCACCTGCCCCTGCGCGGCCTGCGG
>NZ_JAQYWZ010000449.1:0-359 GCF_036290945.1 Streptomyces sp. BE303 | reverse complement strand
GGGTGTGGGGTGTGGTCGTTGTTCGGGGGTTGGCTCTGCTGCGGCGGGCGCGCCCCGCCCGCGCGGGCCCCCGGGCCCCCCCCCCCCCCCCCCCCGCCCCCCCCGGCGGCCCGGGGGCCCGGGGGGGGGGGGTTGCGGGGTTCCGGGGTTTCCGGCCCCGGTCACCGGGGGGGCGGTGGGGGGGGGGGGTGGGGGGGGGGGGGGGGGGGGGGGGCCGTGGGGGGGGGGGGGGGGGGGGGGGGGTGTGCGCGCGGGGGGGGGCGGGGGCGGGGGGGGGGGGGGGGGGGGGGGGGGGGGGGGGGGGGGGGGGGGGGGGGGGGGGGGGGGGGGGCGGCCGCCCGCCCCCCCCCCCCCCCCCC
>NZ_JAQYWZ010000448.1:0-344 GCF_036290945.1 Streptomyces sp. BE303 | reverse complement strand
GGTCGGTGGCGACGCGTTCGCGGGTGAACATGGCGGACAGGTCCCGGCCGACCATCAGCCGCACGAGGTCGCCCTCGCTGGTGGTCGCGGCGTCCTGGACGCCGGCGAGGGCGCCGTCGCGCAGCACCGCGATGCGGTCGGAGAGCTGGAAGATCTCCTGCATGCGGTGGGAGACGTAGATGACGGCTACGCCCTGGTCGCGCAGGCGGCGGATGAGGGCGAAGAGCGCGTCGACCTCGTGTTCGGACAGCGAGGAGGTGGGTTCGTCGAAGGCGATGACTTTGGCGTCGCCGGTGAGGGCGCGCAGGATTTCGACGAGTTGGCGTTGGGCGGGGGTGAGCTGG
>NZ_JAQYWZ010000447.1:0-598 GCF_036290945.1 Streptomyces sp. BE303 | reverse complement strand
GTTGCACCTGGACGCGTTGGTCGGTACGGATCTCGACGCGTTCGTGGTGTTCTCGTCGATCTCGGGTGTCTGGGGCAGCGGGGAGCAGGCGGCGTACGGGGCGGCGAACGCGGCGCTGGACGCGCTGGTGGCGCGGCGTCGGGCGCAGGGTCTGCCGGGTACCGCCGTCGCCTGGGGCCCCTGGGCCCGCGTGGGTATGGCGGCCGACGACGAGTCGGCCACGCAGTTGCGCCGGCGGGGTCTGAATCCGATGGATCCCGCCCGGGCGCTGGCCGCGCTGGCGTCGGCCGTCGGGTCGGGCGAGGCGGCCGTCACCGTCGCGGACGTGCGGTGGTCGGAGTTCCTGCCGCTGTTCACGGCGGCGCGTGAGCGGCCGTTCCTGGCCGACCTGCCGGAGGCCGTCGAGCTCGCTGTCGCTCCGGAGTCGGGCTCCGGGCCGGCTGCGCGGTTGGCGGGCCTGTCGTCGGCGGAGCGGCAGCGGACCGTGCTGGAGCTGGTCCGGGCCGAGGTCGCGGCGGTGCTGGGGCACGCGTCGGCCGGGGCGGTCGAGGCGTCGCGGGCGTTCAAGGAGCTGGGCTTCGACTCGCTGACCGCCGTC
>NZ_JAQYWZ010000446.1:0-515 GCF_036290945.1 Streptomyces sp. BE303 | reverse complement strand
CGCTGCGCGGAAGTCCTCCAACATCGGCTACATCAACCGCGAATGGTAGGCGTGGCTGGTCCGCAGACGGCTGGTCTTCCCGCCCCGCTCGCCCGCAGCCTCCGCGACGGCGTCGATCTCGGCTTCCAGGCCCGCGACCACCACGGCCCCAGGGCCGATCACCACCGCAACGTCCACATCCGGGAACGCCGCCAGCTCCTCCGCCTCGGAAGCACCCACCGCGAGCATCGCCCCACCCGCCGGAAGGGCCTGCATCAACCTGCCACGCGCCGCGACCAGCGCCGCCGCATCGCCGAGCGACCGCACCCCGGCCACATGCGCGGCGGCAACCTCACCGATCGAGTGCCCCACCAGCACGTCCGCCCGCACACCCCCGTGCGACAGCAGCGCATGCAACGCCACCTCCACCGCGAACAACGCCGGCTGCGCGTACCCGGTCCGGTGGATCAGCTCCTCGTCCGCCAGCACCTCCGCCTGCGGCTGGTGCAGATCGGCATCCAGGTGCAACGCGACCT
>NZ_JAQYWZ010000445.1:0-249 GCF_036290945.1 Streptomyces sp. BE303 | reverse complement strand
CGGCCAGGGGCGGGCCTCGGTGAGCAGTTCCACGTCCCCGGACGCCCAGTCCACCTGGGGGGTGGGCGCGTCGACGTGCAGCGTGCGGGGCAGCACGCCGTGCCGCATCGCCTGGACCATCTTGATGATGCCGGCCGCCCCGGCCGCCGCCTGGGTGTGCCCGAGGTTCGACTTGATCGACCCGAGCCAGAGCGGGTCGCCGCCGTCCCGGTCCCGCCCGTACGTCGCCAGCAGCGCCTGGGCCTCGAT
>NZ_JAQYWZ010000444.1:0-306 GCF_036290945.1 Streptomyces sp. BE303 | reverse complement strand
CTTCGGCCCCGTCCTGTCCGTCATCGAGTGCGACGGCTACGAGGACGCCATGCGCATCTCCAACTCGGTGAAGTACGGGATGTCCGGCACCGTCTTCACCCAGAACCCGTCCCTGATGTTCCAGGCCCTCCAGGACTTCCCGGCGGGCATGCTGCACGTCAACCGCCCGGGTGTCGGCGCGTACTCCCACCTGCCGCACATGGGGGCGAAGGCCTCGCAGCTCGGCGCCCCGGAGTGCTCCCCGGACGTGTGGGACTTCTACACCGACCTGCGCTCCGCCTGCATCCGGTACTGACGCCCCGCCCG
>NZ_JAQYWZ010000443.1:0-736 GCF_036290945.1 Streptomyces sp. BE303 | reverse complement strand
GGGTGTTGGATCCGGCGGGGACGGTGTTGGTGACGGGTGGGACGGGGACGTTGGGCGGGTTGGTGGCTCGGCGTCTGGTGGAGTCGCACGGGGTGCGTCATCTGTTGTTGGTGAGTCGGCGTGGTGGTGCGGCGCCGGGTGCGGGGGAGTTGGTGGCGGGTCTGTCGGCGTTGGGGGCGTCGGTGGAGGTGGTGGCCGCGGATGTGTCGGAGCGGTCGGTGGTGGAGGGGTTGGTGCGGGGTGTGCCGGGGGGTCGTCCGTTGACGGCGGTGGTGCATACGGCGGGTGCGTTGGCGGACGGGGTGTTCGAGGCGCAGTCGGTGGAGCGGGTGGGGGAGGTGTTCGGTCCGAAGGCGGATGCGGCGTGGTATCTGCACGAGGCGACGCGGGGGTTGGGTCTGGCGGCGTTCGTGTTGTTCTCGTCGGGTGCGGGGGTGTTCGGGAGTGCGGGTCAGAGTGTGTACGGGTCGGCGAACGCGTTCCTGGACGGGTTGGCGCGTTCGCGGCGGGCGGAGGGTTTGCCGGGGGTGTCGTTGGCGTGGGGGTTGTGGGCCGAGGCGAGTGGTCTGACGGGTCATCTGGGGGAGGAGGGCCGGGCGCGGTTGAAGCGTGGTGGTCTGTCGGCGATGGCGTCGGGTGAGGCGTTGGCGTTGTTCGACGCGGCGTTGGGTTCGTCGGAGGCGGTGTTGGTGCCGACGCGGTTGGACTGGGGGGTGTTGCGGTCGCAGGCGGCGAG
>NZ_JAQYWZ010000442.1:0-319 GCF_036290945.1 Streptomyces sp. BE303 | reverse complement strand
TTTTTTTTTTTTTTTTTTTGGTTTGTTTTTTTTTTTTTGTTTTTTGTGTTTTGTTTGTGTGGGTGGTTGGGTGTTTTGTGGGGCTTGTGTTTTGTTTTTTTTTTTTTTTTTTTTTTGTTTTTTTTTTTTTTTTTTTTTTTTTTTTTTTTTTGGGGGGTGTTGTTTTGGTGGGTGGGGGGGGGGTGGGGGGCCGTGGGGCGGGACGCGTGGGTGGGCACGCTGGGTGGTAGCTCGGACGGGGTCGCTGGGGGGGCCGGCGGGCGGGGGCGGGGCCCGCGGCGGGGGGTGCGGGGCGGAGGGGGGGGGGGTGGCAGGCCGC
>NZ_JAQYWZ010000441.1:0-382 GCF_036290945.1 Streptomyces sp. BE303 | reverse complement strand
GGGGGGGGGGGGGGGGGGGGGGGGGGGGGGGGGGGCCACCGGCGGGGGCGCGCGGGGGCCGCGCGGCCCCCGACACCCGCCCCCCCCCCCCCCCCCCCGCGGGGCGGCCCCCCCCCCCCCCCCCCGCCCGCCCCCGCCCCCCCCCCCCGCCCCCCGCCCCGGGTTCAATCAGGAGACTGCATAAGCGCTTTTAATTGGTGACTGGTGTTCAGTCGTTTGCTGTTCCGATCTTCCACCAGCCCGGCCGAGACCCTCGAGCGCACGAGCGTCGTGGAGGGAAACCGGTTATAACGCGGGGAAGATCACGGTGGGCGCCGAAGCATGAAAAGGGGGGGGGGGGGGGGGGGGGGGGGGGGGGGGGGGGGGGGGGGGGGGGGGGGGG
>NZ_JAQYWZ010000440.1:0-428 GCF_036290945.1 Streptomyces sp. BE303 | reverse complement strand
GCCGGAGGCGGCGGTGCCGGTGACGGTGAGCGGGTAGGTGCCGGGTGTGGTGGTGCCCGCCGTGGTGATGTTGAGCGTGGCGGGGGAGCCGGCGGTGACGCTGCCGGGGGTGGCGGTGGCGTTGACGCCGGCCGGGGCACCGGAGACGGTGAGGCTGACGCTCTGCGCCGAACCCGACGTCACGGCGGTGGTGATGTTCGCGCTGGTGCCCGCACCGGCCGTGACCGTGCCGGAGACCGGGTTCACGCCGACCGAGAAGTCGTTCCCGGGCTGGGTGCTCGTCACCTTCAGCGTGTAGGTGCTGGTGTGGGTGCCGGAGGCGGCGGTGCCGGTGACGGTGAGCGGGTAGGTGCCGGGTGTGGTGGTGCCCGCCGTGGTGATGTTGAGCGTGGCGGGGGAGCCGGCGGTGACGCTGCCGGGGGTGGCGG
>NZ_JAQYWZ010000439.1:0-320 GCF_036290945.1 Streptomyces sp. BE303 | reverse complement strand
GGGCTTCCAGGTCCCAGCCGCGGTCCGTGGGGAACCCGCCCATGGCGTCGGACCCGGATGCCAGCAGGTCCCAGAGGTCCTCCGGGGAGTCGGCCCCGCCCGGGTACCGGCAGGCCAACCCGACGATGACGATCGGATCGTCGGTGACCGGCGCGGCCGGCTTTTGGCGACGCAAGTCCGCCGCCGTGCGTCCGGGGCCCGGCCCGCCGGGGGATTGCCGCACGGTGCCGTCGCCGCTCCGCCGCTGCTCGGGGGGGGTGAGGGGGGGGTTGGGGTGTGGGCGTGGCGGGGGAGCAGTGGGGCTATGGACAGACCATCAG
>NZ_JAQYWZ010000438.1:0-275 GCF_036290945.1 Streptomyces sp. BE303 | reverse complement strand
CGCGGTCGCCGATGCGGATCGCGCCGCCGCGAAGATCGGAAGAGCACACCTCAGAACTCAAGGCACCCATAAACCGCCAGGCTGACGGGAGGAGGTGGACCAGGGCCGCGGCGGCCGCGGGGGGGGGGGGGGGGGCGGGGGGGGGGGGCCGGGGGGTTTTTAAAGGGTGTTTATAGGGGGGGGGGGGGGGAGAAAAAAACAACGGGGGGGGGGGGGGGGGGGGGGGGGGGGGGGGGGGGGGGGGGGGGGGGGGGGGGGGGGGGGGGGGGGGGGGG
>NZ_JAQYWZ010000437.1:0-404 GCF_036290945.1 Streptomyces sp. BE303 | reverse complement strand
GGGGGGGGGGGGGGGGGGGGGCGAGGCCCCGCGCCCCGGCCGTGCCCGCGTTGGCGTGGGGGGGGGGGTTCGGCCGTGCGCGCGGGCGGGGGGGGGCGGGGGGGCGGGGGGGGGGGGGGGGGGGGGGGCGCGGGAGGGCGGACTCCGCCGCCCCCCCCCACCCCCCCCCCCCCGCCCCCCCCCGAGTCCCGCAGCTGTCGGCCTACGAGATGTTAATTGGTGACTGGCGTTCAGACGTGGGCTCGTCCGATCTGGACGCCGCCACGGTCGTCACGGTCACGACCGAAACAGATCGGAAGAGCGTCGTGTCGGGAAAGCGGGGATAGCGCGGTGTAGATCTCGGGGGGCGCCGGATCAGTAAAAAAGGGGGGGGGGGGGGGGGGGGGGGGGGGGGGGGGGGGGGG
>NZ_JAQYWZ010000436.1:0-1318 GCF_036290945.1 Streptomyces sp. BE303 | reverse complement strand
GCCGCCCTCGTGGCGGAGGTAGGCGAGGCCGCCGAGGGTGTCCATGTAGACGCCTTCGAGCACCCCACCGGCGGGGACACGGCACCCGAAGTCACGGACCACCTCCCCGACGACGGGGGTGTACACGGGCATGCGGGGGCAGCTGGGCATGGGGGCTCCCTTGGTCGCGCTGTGCATCGGGATCACTACGATCCGCATCCATGGTGGAGTGGGAGGAGTTACGATCGGAAGGCTTTCCACTGGACACTTCAGTGCTGTGGGATTCCACCCGCGAGAGGTGATCGAACATGCGGCGAACAGAACTTGACCCGACGTCATCCCCGGTAGCCGCGTTCGGGGTCCAGTTGCGCAGGTCGCGTGAGGCGAAGAACCTGACTCAGGTCGCCATGGCCGAGCTCATCGGGTACAGCGACACGCTCGTGTCCAGCATCGAAAGAGCTACTCGCAATCCCACACAGGCATTCGCCATCCGGGCGGACAATGTGCTTGATACTGGCGGGACCCTGGAGCTGATGTACTGGAACATCGGGCACACTTCACTTCTCGAAGGATTCCCCGAATACGCAGCTCAGGAGGCCAAGGCGGTCGAGATTCGACACTTCGAACTCGGCGTCGTCCCTGGCCTCCTGCAAACCCCGGACTACGCGGCGGCATTCGCCTCCGCCGCTGTGCGACGTGGGAACATCTCACAGGTACAGGCGGACGACCGGCTGAGATTCCTGCTGACCCGGCAGAAGTTGTTGGACCGAAGTCCGGCGCCTTGGCTTCACTTTGTGCTGGACGAGGGCTGTCTCCGTCGCCCGGTGGGCGGGATCAAGGTCATGAGGCGCCAGCTCCGTCAGCTGGAGGAGTTGGCGGCGCGGCCTCACATCACCATCCAGGTGGCTCCCTACAGTCTGGCGGAGGAGTTGCCCTTCACTATGATGGTGACGCTGCTGACCATGGCGGACAGGTCGCTGCTTGCCTACTCCGAGAGTCAGTTGCGCGGATTTCTCGTCCGGCGGAGCGAAACTGCCCGGGCGCTGGAGAGGGACTACCATCAGCTGTCAGTGGAAGCGCTGCCCAAAGTCGCCTCTCTGGAGATGATCCGTCAGGCGTGAAAGGAACGTCATGAACGGTCCCGTGTACCTCTCCAGCGCCGAGTGGTTCAAGTCCTCCCACAGCAACAACGGGGGCTCCTGTGTCGAGGTGACTGCCGACTTCCCTGGCATCGTCCCTGTCCGTGACTCCAAAGACTTGCAGGGTCCGACTCTCGTCTTCCCCGTCGAGGCTTGGCGCTCCTTCGTCGCTGCGGTCCGGTCGGACGAGTTCGGTTCTG
>NZ_JAQYWZ010000435.1:0-5306 GCF_036290945.1 Streptomyces sp. BE303 | reverse complement strand
GCGAGCGTTCGCGGATCGTCTGCGGGAGTGTGATGCGGCGCTGTTGCCGTTGACGGGGTTCTCGGTGGAGGCGGTGCTGCGGGGCGGGGACGACTGGTTGGCGCGGGTGGAGGTGGTGCAGCCGGTGCTGTGGGCGGTGGGGGTCGCCCTCACGGCGTGGTGGGAGTCGTTCGGGGTGGTTCCCGCCGCGGTGGTGGGTCATTCGCAGGGTGAGATGGTCGCTGCGGTGGTGGCGGGGGCGCTGACGGTGGAGGACGGGGCGCGGGTGGTCGCGGCGCGTTCCGGGGCGCTGGTCGGACTGGACGGGCACGGCGGCATGGCCTCCGTCGGCGCCACGCCCGACGACGTCGCGGACTGGCTGGCGGGCCCGGAGTGGGCCGGCCTGGTGGTGGCCGCCGTGAACTCCCCGTCGCAGGTGGTGGTGGCGGGCGAGCGGCCGCTCGTCGAGGCGTTCGTGCCCTGGTGCGAGAGCCGCGCAGTCCGGGCCCGGCTGGTCGGCGTCGGGTACGCGTCGCACTCGCCGCAGGTGGAGCCCGCGCGTGAGGCCGTGTCGGCCGCACTGGGCGAGGTGCGCGGCGCGGCGCCGCGCATCCCGTGGTACTCGACGGTGACGGGGGAGCAGGTCACCGAATCGGTGGACGCCGCCTACTGGTGGTCGAACCTGCGGGAACAGGTCCGCTTCGCGCCGGTCGTGGAGAAGCTGGCGGCGAACGGCTTCCGGCTGTTCGCCGAGGTCTCCGGGCACCCGGTGCTCACCATGGCCCTGGAGCAGTGCGCCCCCGACGCCGGGATCTGGGGGACGCTCCGCCGGGGCGAGGACGGCCCGGCCGGGCGGATCCGCGCGCTCGGCGAGGCGTGGGTCCGCGGGATCGAGGTCGACTGGCGGGCCTGGCCCACCGACGGCCGCCGCCTGCCCGACCTGCCCACCTACCCCTTCCAGCACCGCCGCTACTGGCTCTCGCCGGACCACGCGGGCGAGCCCCTCACCCGGGACACCGGCCTGCGCCACACCGTCGGCTGGGCCCCCGTGACGCCCGGCGCCGGTGCCCGCCTCACCGGCCGCTGGCTGGTCGTCGCACCCGCCGTACCCCACCCGCTCGTGGCGGCCGTCACGGCGCACCTGGCCTCGGCCGGTGCGGACGTGGTGACCGCCGGCGCGGGCGACGACGTCCCGCCCGGCGGGACCGCGGGCGTCGTGTCCCTGCTGGCGCTCGACGAGCGCCCGCATCCCGACCACCCGGCCGTACCGCGCGGCCTCGCGGACACCGTCTCCCTGGTGCAGATGCTGGACGGCGTGGACGCCCCGCTGTGGATCGTCACCAGCGGCGCCGTCGCCGTCGGCGGCGAACCGGTGCGCAGCCTCGCGCAGGCCCAGGTCTGGGGCCTCGGCCGGGTCGCCGCACTCGAACACCCCGGCCGGTGGGGCGGCCTGGTCGACCTGCCCGAGGCCGGCGCCGACGGGCTCACCGCGACGGGCCCCGCCGCCGACGGGCTCGCCGCGCTCCTCGCCGCGACGGGCGGCGAGGACCAGATCGCGCTCCGCGACGGGCAGCCCTGGGGCCGCCGCCTGCGGCCCGCCCCGGCGACGGCCGAAGCCGGCTGGCGTCCGCGCGGAACCGTCCTGATCACCGGCGGCACCGGCGCACTGGGCGGGCACACCGCCCGCTGGGCCGTCCGCAACGGCGCGACCGGCGTGGTCCTGGCCGGGCTCCGGGGCCCGGACGCCCCCGGAGCCGAAGCCCTCCGCGCGGAACTCGCCGAGACCGGCGCGCAGGTGACCGTCGTCGCCTGCGACCTCACCGTCCGGGAGCAGGTGGACTCGCTCGTCGCCGGCCTCCCCGCCGACCTCAGCGCCGTCGTGCACGCGGCGGGCGTCGCCCAGGACACCCCCGTCGCCGACCTGACAGCGGCCGAGACCGCGGCCGTGACGGGCGCCCGCGTCACCGGGGCGCTCCTCCTGGACGAGCTCCTGGCCGGCACCGAGCTGGACGCGTTCGTCGTCTTCACGTCCGTGGCCGGCGTCTGGGGCACCGCCCGGCACCCCGCCTACGCGGCCGCCGACGCCTTCCTCGACGCGTTCGCCGACCGGCGCCGCGCCCAGGGCCGGCCAGCCACGGCCGTCGCATGGTCACCGTGGGCGGGCGGCGGGATCGCCGCCACGGCGGCGGCGGACGGCTCGCTGCTCCGGCTCGGCATCCGGCCGCTGGACCCCGGCCGGGCGGTGGCCGAACTGGCCGCCGCACCGGCGTCGCTGGTCGTCGCGGACGTCGACTGGGCCCGGTTCCTGCCGGCGTTCGGCCTGGCCCGGACCGGCCGCCTCCTGAGCGAGCTGGAGGCCGCCGCCGACCGCGGCCCGGACCGGCCCGAGGACACCGACGCCGCCGCCGCGCTCCGCGACCGCCTGGCCGCCCTGCCGCCCGAGGACGCCGAGCGCGAACTGGTCGACCTGCTGTGGGGACACATCGCGGCCGTCATCGGCATTTCCCGCGCCGACAGGATTCCGCCGGACCGTGCTTTCCGGGAAATCGGATTCGACTCGGTCACGGCCGTCGAGCTGCGCAACCGGGTGAATGCGTCGACCGGGTTGCGGTGCCCGGCGACACTGGTCTTCGACCATCCCACGCCCGCCGCACTCGCGGCGTATCTGCGAATTCACATGGTTCCGGACAATTCCCGTTCGGTCCTCGACGAACTCGACGGCATAGAGCAGCGGCTCACCGGATCCACCCCGGACACGATCACCGGGACCAAGCTGCGGATCAAACTCCGTTCGCTGCTGTCCCTGCTGGACGCGGGGGGTTCCGAGGCGTCCGCGGCGGCGCCGGGGACGCCCTCCGGGGATTCCGACGACGACCTGCTGAAGTTCATCGACTCGCAGCTCGGACGGGCCTGAGCGGGCAGGCCCCTAGGGGAGCGCTAGGGGTTCCGGGTGGCAATCCGGAGCTCCTAGCCTCAGCGTCGGGCTGCTTTTCGAGGCCTTCGATTTCGGACGTCGCTCGATTCGACGTGCGTTCGGTCATCCGCAGAGGTGAAGCTGAATGGCAACTGAGGAAACCCTTCGCGATTACCTCAAGTTGGTGAGCGCGGACCTGGCCCAGACCCGCCGGCGCCTCACCGAGCTGGAATCCGCGGAACAGGAGCCGATCGCCGTCGTGGCGATGGGGTGCCGGTACCCCGGCGGGGTGTCCTCCCCCGAGGACCTCTGGGCCTTGGTGGACGAGGGCCGGGACGCCGTCTCCGGGTTTCCCACGGACCGGGGCTGGGAGGGCTGGTTCGCCCCGGCCGCGGCGGCCGAGGACGACGTCCGCACCGGCGGTTTCCTCCACGACGCCGGCGACTTCGACCCCGCGTTCTTCGGGATCAGCCCGCGCGAGGCGCTGGCGATGGACCCGCAGCAGCGGGTCCTGCTCGAAGTGGCCTGGGAGACCTTCGAGAACGCCCGGATCGACCCGGCGACGCTGCGCGGCACCCAGGCCGGCGTCTTCGTCGGCGGCAGCTACCTGGGGTACAGCTCGTACGTCGAGGACCTTCCCGACGGCGTCCTCGGCCACCTGCTCACCGGCACCGCCCCGGCCGTCCTCTCCGGCCGGCTGGCCTACACGTTCGGCCTGGAGGGCCCGGCCGTCACCATCGACACCGCCTGCTCCTCCTCGCTGGTCGCCCTGCACCTGGCCTGTCGCGCCCTGCGCAGCCGGGAGTGCTCGATCGCACTCACCGGCGGCGTGGCGGTCATGTCGACCCCGGACTCCTTCGGCCAGTTCGCCAAGCAGGGCGGTCTCGCCGCCGACGGCCGGTGCAAGTCCTTCGCCGAGGGCGCGGACGGCACCGGCTGGGGCGAGGGCGTCGGCATGCTGCTGGTCGAGCGCCTCTCGGACGCGCAGCGCCTGGGGCACCCCGTCCTCGCGGTGATCCGGGGCAGCGCGGTCAACCAGGACGGCGCGTCCAACGGCCTGACCGCGCCGAACGGCGGCGCCCAGCAGCGCGCCATCCTCCAGGCCCTGGTGTCGGCCGGTCTCTCCCCGGCCGAGGTGGACGCGGTGGAGGCGCACGGCACGGGGACCCGGCTGGGCGACCCGATCGAGGCCCAGGCGCTGCTGGCGACGTACGGCCAGGACCGGGCCGGCGGCGAGCCGCTCCGCCTGGGGTCGCTGAAGTCGAACATCGGGCACACGCAGGCGGCGGCCGGTGTCGCCGGGATCATCAAGATGGTGCAGTCGATGCGGCACGGGGTCCTTCCCCGGACGCTGCACGTGGACGCGCCGTCGTCCCAGGTCGATTGGTCGGCCGGGTCGGTGGAGCTGCTGACGGAGGCACGGCCCTGGCCGGCGGGCGAGCGGCCCCGCCGTGCCGGTGTGTCGTCCTTCGGGATCAGCGGGACCAACGCGCACGTGATCGTGGAGGAGGCACCCGCGCCGGTGCCGGCGGCCGAGCCGGAAGGGTCGGGCGAGCCGGTGGCGGCAGCCCCGCTGCCGGTGGTGCCGCTGGTGGTGACCGCACGTTCCGCCGATTCGCTGGAGGCCCAGGTCCGGCGGGTGCGGGCGCTGACCGCGGATCCGTCGGACATCGGGGTGGCCCTGACTTCGCGGGCGGTGCTGGAGCAGCGGGCCGTGCTGCTGGGCGACGCGGTGGTGCGGGGCACGGCGGTCGAGGGCCGGCTGGCGGTGGTGTTCACCGGTCAGGGGTCGCAGCGGGTCGGGATGGGCCGCGGGTTGTCGGAGGCGTTCCCGGTGTTCGCGACCGCCTATGACGAGGCGTGCGAGGCGCTGGGGCTGACGCTGCACGGGCTGGACGCGGAGTCGCTGGACCGGACGGGTTCGGCGCAGCCGGCGATCTTCGCGGTCGAGGTGGCGCTGCTCGCGCTGGTCCGTTCGTGGGGTGTGACGCCGGATGTCGTGGCGGGTCACTCGGTGGGTGAGATCACGGCCGCGTACGCCGCCGGGGTCCTCTCCCTGGCGGACGCGGCGAAGCTGGTGGTGGCGCGGGGCCGGTTGATGCAGGCGCTGCCCGCGGGCGGCGCGATGCTGGCCGTCGGGGCGTCGGAGGCCGAGGTTCGGGAGGCGTTCCCGGACATCGACCTCGCGGCGGTCAACGGCCCGGCCGCGGTGGTCGTGTCGGGCGCCGAGGACGAGATCGTGCGAATCGCCGGACTCGCTGCCGAGCGGGGCTGGAAGACGTCGCGGCTGCGGACGAGTCACGCGTTCCACTCCCGGCTGATGGAGCCGATGCTGGCGGAGTTCCGGGCCGTGGTGAGCGGTCTGGCCTTCCACGACCCGGTGCTTCCCGCCGTCTCGACGGTGACGGGCGAG
>NZ_JAQYWZ010000434.1:0-300 GCF_036290945.1 Streptomyces sp. BE303 | reverse complement strand
GCCCGGCATCTGGTCGAGACGCACGGTGTCCGTGACCTGCTGTTGCTGTCCCGCTCCGGTGGGGATGCCGGACTCGTCGAGGAGCTCGCTTCGGCGAAGGTGCGGGCGGTGGCCTGTGACGTGGCGGACGCGGAAGCGGTGGCCGGGGCGTTGCGGGGCGTGCCGGTGACGGCGGTGGTTCACGCGGCCGGTGTGTTGGACGACGGGATGGTGGAGTCCCTGACCCCGGAGCGCCTGGACGTGGTGTTCCGGGCGAAGGTCGACGCGGCGCGCAACCTTGCCGCCGCGACGGAGGGCCGG
>NZ_JAQYWZ010000433.1:0-2539 GCF_036290945.1 Streptomyces sp. BE303 | reverse complement strand
TCTGCCACAGCTTGCGCCCGTACAGCGTCAGGTCGGTCGCCTGCAACTGGTCGGACCAGAACTGGAACAGCTCGTCGCTCGGCACGCTCCAGCCGATGTCGTCGCCGGGCGCGGCGATGTAGCCGTCCAGGGTCAGGTTCAGGCCGTAGATCAGTTTCCGCATGGCACCAGTCTTCCGTGAGCCGGTCCCACGCGTACAGACCGGCGCGCCGCGGGAGACTCATCGGTGCGCGAACCGAGCTCACATGTAGTCCTCGTGGTCGGTGGCTCAGACATCGCCCCAGGAAGCCCGGCCCTTCGACCGGCGGCTGCGCAGACGAGCCACCCTTGTGAGGACGGCCTCTACGGCGGATTTGCCTGGTAATCACCCACAACGCTCTCGTTGGCCGCCGGCCCCCAGCCGGCGGGACCGCTGCGCCGTGCTGGGCGTCAGCGGGCGGGCGGGCTCCAGTGGTGGTCCGGGTCGTCGAGCCACACGGTGCGTTCGCCGGAGCCGGTCACGGTCAGCCCGTACCGCTCGTATCCGGGGTGCTCGGCTTGCTCCCACGCTGTCCAGGCGGCATGGATCTCGTCCCACAGGCGCCGCGGCCCGCTCTGGCGCACGTCGAACTCGACCGCGCCGGGGACGGAGTCGACGGTGGCCCAGGACGTCACGGCGGTGTCGAAAAACCACCAGGTCACCGTGTCCCCGTACGGGGCGCGCCGGTAGTAGAGGTCCGGCAGGCGGCATCCGATGGCGAACTGCGCGAGCCAGGAGGCCCTGATGGCTTCCGGGTCCAGGCCGGTGGCAGACGCCTCGGCGTCGCCGGGCCAGTCCCCGGGCAGGTAGGCGTCCACGGGCGGGGCCTGGTAGCGCTGCTGGCGCATCCGCATGAAGTCCGAAGAGCCGGTGAAGCGCCCGCTCGCGCTCCGGTGGTCGTCGGCGACCCGCAGGCGGGCGACGGCGCCGCCGCCGAACAGCGTCGCGCTCGGGGCGACGATCAGCCCCCCGGGGCGGGTCTGGTCGAGCCAGACGGCGGGGACGTCGGTGACCAGGCTCGCGCAGGTGGCGATCAACCGGTCGGCCGGCTCCGCCCCGCCGGTATCGGGCTGTGCTCCGTCCCCGGTCAGGACCCGCAGACCGCCCAGGCCCGCCGCCGCCAGGTTCGCGCGGGCGAGGTCGGCCACCGTCCTGTCGATTTCGACGCTCATCACCCGCTCCGCCCCCAGGCGGTGTGCCAGCAGCGCGGCGTTGTAGCCCGGGCCGGTGCCGACCTCCCGTACCCGGTGACCGTCCTCGACATCGAGGTCACCGAGCATCAGCGCCACCATCGTCGGCATGCTCAGGCTCGATGTGAAGTCCCGCCGGCCCGCAGCCTCGTCGCCGTCGTCCCACTGCGTGATGGCCGGGGTGTCCCGGTAGGCGCCGGCCAGCCACCCGTCCGGATCCGAGCCGCGGTCGCGCGGCACCGCGCTGCCCTCGACGAACTCCCAGTACACCGGCGGCAGGAAGAGGTGCCGAGGGACGGCCTCGAACGTCTCACGCCACCGGGCGCTCAGCGCGCCTGCGCCCGCGAGCCGATCGGCGAGCGCCCGCCGTTCGTCGGCTCCGAGGTCGGCGTCTGCCTGATCGGTGCTCACTTGTGCTTGGGCTCCGGCTTGGGGTTCTGACCGTCGGGGCTGGGTTCGGGCCCGATCTGCGGACCGCCCGGCTTCGCGTGCGCGCCGCCCCCGCCGTCCTTCGGACCGCCCTTGTTCTCGTCACCCATCGTCAATCCCCTCTCACCCGACGAAACCCCCATCGTCGTGCGCAGCTGCCACGGGCCGCAAGACCACCCACCCGTCCCGTCGGCGCGGGCGTACCGGGCAGGTGCGGGGCTATCGTCGTCCTGCCGGACTCCTTGTCGGCGGTCTCGCGGGTGCGGTGTCAGCGGGAGGCGGCTCCACGTCACCGAATGCTTACAGGAAGAGCCGCAGGCGAGGCCCTGTAGCTGCGCCGTCCGTACGTGCGTGAAGAGCGCTGCCGACCACGGCCTGCACCGGGCCGCCGAGACCTTGGCCTGGCCGAGGACAACTGACCGCACCGGGCGAGGTGCCGACGTCACCGCCGTACGGGAGAACGCTCTCCGCTCTCGGCTGCGCGCAGCTGCCTGGATTGCGTCGGGGTGCGCGCCGTGCCATGTTCGCGGTTTTCCACGACGCCCGGCACGCGAGCGGGTATCAGTCTGTCGTTGCAGCCGCAGCCGCAGCCGCAGCCGCAGCCCGGTCCGGACGGGCGGGACCGCCGCGGGTGGCCTGCTGTTCACGCGGAACGTCCAGGAGGAGAGGACGGCCAAGTACGGAACGGCCTCCGACCACCGGATGGGAGTGGTGGTAGGCCAGGGACCGGCCCGGCCGGGTGGCGGCCCCGGGCCCGGTGGGGCCGGCGGGGGTCAGAGCGGGACGCTGGCGAGCATTCGGAACCGGCCCGTCCCGGTGTCCGGGACGGTCAGCTCGCCGTCGTGGGCGGCGAGGCGCTCGCGCAGTCCGCGCAGCCCTGTCCCGCTGCCCTGGGACGGGA
>NZ_JAQYWZ010000431.1:0-5435 GCF_036290945.1 Streptomyces sp. BE303 | reverse complement strand
GGACGACGCCCTCCTCGCCGATCTGACGCCCGAGCGCCTCGACACGGTGTTCCGGGTCAAGGTCGACGCCGCGCGCAACCTCGCCGCCGCGACGGAGGGCAGGACGCTCAGCGCCTTCGTCCTCTACTCCTCGGCGGCCGGTCTGTTCGGCAACGCCGGTCAGGGTAACTACGCCGCGGCCAACGCCTTCCTGGACGCCTACGCGACCCAGCTGCGCGCGCGGGGAGTCCCCGCGACCTCCCTCGCCTGGGGCCTGTGGGACGCGGGGATGGGCGAGTCCCTCACCGACGCCGACCGGGAGCGGATGCGGCGCGGCGGTGTCCTGCCGCTCACGGCGGAACAGGGCCTCGCCGCGCTCGACGCCGCGCTCGGCACCGGCGAGCCGCTGGTCGCCCCGCTCGCCCTCGACCCGGCCGCGCTCGGCCAGGCGGCCGAGGTCGGCCTGCTGCCCCCGCTGCTGGCCGGGTTGGTCCGCGCACCGCGTAGCCGCCGGGACGTGTCGGCGGGGCCGGCACTGGGCCGGCGCCTGGAGGGCCTGCCCGCCGAGGACCAGGACCGGATCGTGCTCGAAGCCGTCCAGGGTCAGGTTGCGGCCGTGCTGGGGTACGACTCCGGCGCCGCCGTCCCGGTCGCGCGGCCGTTCAGCGAGCTGGGCTTCGACTCGCTCATCGCGGTCGACCTGCGCAACCGCCTGATGGCCGTGACGGGCCTGCGACTGCCGTCCACGCTGGTCTTCGACTACCCGAACACCGCCGCTCTCGCCGCTCACCTCGCCGAGCGGCTCAGGCCCGCCACGGTCTCCTCGGTGGCGGCCCTCCTGGCCGAACTCGACCGGCTCGAAAAGGGGTTGCAGGCGGCGTCGGCCGGTGACGACGAGCGGTCGCGGGTGACCGCCAGGCTGCACGGCCTGCTCGCCGCCTGGCAGGGCGCGGACACGGTGCCGACCGGCGGCACCGGCGGCGCCGTCCTCGTCGACGAGTTGGAAGCCGCCACCGACGACGAGATGTTCGACCTGATCGGCAAGGAATTCGGAATCTCCTGACCCGCCGCAGCAACGAGAGGCAACAGCACATGAGCGAGCCAGGCCGGGTCCCCGAGGATCGGCTGCGTTACTTCCTCAAACGAGTCACCGCCGAGCTCCACGACACCCGGGAGCAGCTCCGCGGGGCCGAGCAGGCCGCGTCCGAGCCGATCGCGATCGTCGGGACGGCCTGCCGGTTCCCCGGCGGGATCGGTTCGCCCGAGGACCTGTGGGAGCTGGTGGCCGCGGGCCGGGACGCGATCGGGACGTTCCCGACCGATCGTGGCTGGGACGTGGAGAACCTCTACCACCCCGACCCCGACCACCCGGGTACGTCGTACTCCCGGGACGGCGGATTCCTGTCCGGGGCCGCCGACTTCGACCCGACGGTGTTCGGGATCTCGCCGCGCGAGGCGCTGGCGATGGACCCGCAGCACCGGCTGCTGCTGGAGACGTCGTGGGAGGCGTTCGAGCGGGCCGGGATCGACCCGCTGGGGCTGCGTGGCTCGCGGACCGGTGTGTTCGCGGGCGTCATGTACAACGACTACGCGCTGGTGATGGGCAACTCGGCGGAGGCGGCCGAGGGATTCCTGGGCACCGGCGGGAGCATCGCGTCCGGCCGGGTCGCCTACACCTTCGGTCTGGAGGGGCCGACACTCACCGTCGACACCGCGTGTTCCTCCTCCCTGGTCGCCCTGCACCTGGCGGTGCAGGCGCTGCGGAACCGGGAGTGCGAGCTGGCGCTCGCCGGGGGCGTCACCGTGATGGCGACCCCGAACACGTTCATCGGGTTCTCGCGCCAGCGCGGCCTGGCGCCCGACGGCCGGTGCAAGTCGTTCGCCGAGGGGGCGGACGGCACCGGCTGGGGCGAGGGTGTCGGCATGCTGCTCGTGGAGCGGCTCTCGGACGCGCAGCGCCTGGGCCACCCGGTCCTCGCGGTCGTCCGGGGGAGTGCCGTGAACTCCGACGGCGCGTCGAACGGCCTGACCGCCCCGAACGGGCCCTCGCAGCAGCGGGTGATCCGCCAGGCGCTGGCCAACGCACGGCTCGGCACCGGCGACGTGGACGTGGTGGAGGCCCACGGCACGGGCACGCCGCTGGGCGACCCGATCGAGGCCCAGGCCCTCCTGGCGACCTACGGCCAGGACCGTGCGGAGAACGAGCCGTTGTGGCTGGGTTCGGTGAAGTCGAACCTCGGGCACACGCAGGCGGCGGCGGGTGTGGCCGGCATCATCAAGATGGTGGAGTCGATGCGGCACGGCGTGCTGCCCGGCACGCTGCACGTGGATGAGCCGTCGTCGCACGTGGACTGGTCGGCGGGCTCGGTGGAGCTGCTGACCGAGGCGCGTGACTGGCCCGCGACCGGTCGGCCGCGCCGGGCGGCGGTGTCCTCGTTCGGGATCAGCGGCACCAACGCCCACGTCATCCTCGAAGCCGCCCCGGCCACCGAGCCGGCCGCCGCCCCGGCCGACACGCCTCCGCCGGCCACCCCCGCGGCCCCGGTCGTCCCCGTCGTCCCGGTCGTCCTCGCGGCGGCCGACGAGATCGCGCTGGACGCCCAGGCCCGCCGACTGGCCGCGTTCCTCACCGATCGTCCGGACGTGCAGCCGGGCGCGGTCGCCCGTACGCTCGCCGACCGGTCCCGGTTGCCGCACCGGGCCGTCGCCCTCGGCCCGGACCGGCCCGCGCTGGCGGCCGCGCTGTCCGAGGGCGGCACCGTCCGGGGCACCGCACGCCCCGGCCGGCTCGCCCTCGTCTTCACCGGCCAGGGCGCCCAGCGGGTCGGCATGGGCCGCGAGCTCTACACGGCGTTCCCGGTGTACGCGGCCGCGTTCGACGCCGTGTGCGCCGCGCTCGGCCTGCCCGCCCACGACCTGCTCGACGACGAGGAGGGGATCCACCGGACCGGGACGGCGCAGCCCGCACTCTTCGCCGTCGAGGTCGCGCTGGCGGCCCTGCTGGAGCACTGGGGCATCAGGCCGGACGTGGTCGCCGGACACTCGGTCGGCGAGATCACCGCCGCCCACGTGGCCGGGGTCCTCACCCTGGCCGACGCGGCCCGGCTGGTCACCGCACGCGGTCGGCTGATGCAGGCCCTGCCGGCCGGGGGCGGGATGCTCACGGTGCGCGCCGCCGAGGCCGACGTCCGGGCGGCGTGCGGGGACATCGACGTGGCGGCCGTCAACGGGCCCCGCGCGGTCGTGCTCTCCGGATCGGACGCCGCGATCGAGCGGGCCGCGACGGCCGCCGCCGAGCGCGGCTGGAAGACCGGCCGCCTGCGGACCAGCCACGCCTTCCACTCCCGGCTCATGGAGCCGGTGCTCGCCGACTTCGCGAAGGAGGCCGCCGGGCTGACGTTCGCCGAGCCGAGGGTGGCCGCGGTCTCCACCGTCACCGGTGCGGCGGTCGCCGGGGGCGAATGGACCGACCCCGACTACTGGGTCGACCAGGTCCGTCGCCCGGTCCGTTTCGCCGACGCCGTCCACGCACTCGCCGCCCAGGGGGTCACCCGGGTCCTGGAGGTGGGGCCCGACGCGGTGCTCACCACCCTGGTCCAGGAGACGGATGCCGGGCTGCTGGCCGTGCCGGCGCTGCGCCGCGGGCACACCGAGCCGCTGACC
This sequence comes from Streptomyces sp. BE303, assembly GCF_036290945.1. Classification (NCBI taxonomy): domain Bacteria; kingdom Bacillati; phylum Actinomycetota; class Actinomycetes; order Kitasatosporales; family Streptomycetaceae; genus Streptomyces; species Streptomyces sp. BE303. The sequence goes on along the minus strand of NZ_JAQYWZ010000431.1, from coordinate 1,793 downwards.
CTCCTGACCTCGGTCGCCACGCTGTTCGTCGACGGCGCCGACGTCGACTGGCGGTCGGTCGTCGGCGGGGCGGGCCGGGCGGACCTGCCGACCTACCCGTTCACCCACCGCCGGCTCTGGCCCCGCCCGCGCCCCGGTGGCGGCGACGCCCACGGCCTCGGCCTGGACCCGACCGGTCATCCGCTGCTCGGTGCCGCGGTCGACCTCCCGGACACCGCCACGGTGGTCCTCACCGGAATGCTCACCGCGGCCACCCAGCCCTGGCTGGCCGAGCACACCGTGCTGGGCCGCGCCGTGCTGCCGGGCACCGCGCTGGTCGAGCTGGCGCTCGCCGCCGGCGAACGCGCCGGCGCGCCGGCGCTGGACGAACTCCTGCTCCAGGCGCCACTGACCCTGTCCGAGCGCGGCACGGTGACCCTCCGGCTCACCGTGACCGAGGAGGACGGCCGACGCCCGGTCACGATCCACTCCCGCGCGGACGACGGCGAGCCGTGGGTCCTGCACGCCACCGGTGTCCTCTCCGCCGCCGAAGCCGCCGACGTCGACGCCGACCTGGTCGACTGGCCGCCGGCCGGAGCCGAGGAGCTGCCGTTGGCCGGGCTGTACGAGGCGTTCGCGGACGCCGGCCTCGACTACGGGCCGGCCTTCCGGGGCCTGCGCCGGCTGTGGCGGCGCGGCGAGGAGGTGTTCGCCGAGGTGCGGACCGACGCGCCGGACGACGGATTCGGGCTGCACCCGGCGCTGTTCGACGCGGTCCTGCACGCGATCGGCCCGGCGGCGCTGCTGTCCGGTGACGGGCTGCGGCTGCCGTTCGCGTTCTCCGGGGTCCACCGGTTCGCCCCGGCCGCCGGTACCTCGCTGCGGGTGCGGCTGACGGCCCGGAGCGGCACCGACACGGTGGGACTCGACCTGGCGGACCCGACCGGCCTGCCGGTCGCCCGGGTCGACCGGCTCACCCTGCGGCCGGTCGCGGCCGGCCAGTTGGGCGGCGGAGCGGCCGAGCGGCTGCTCTACGCGGTGGAGTGGGCCTCGCAGGAGGTGGCGGCCGAGGTGCCGGGTGCGGTGATCCGTCTCGGTGACGCGCTGCCGGTGCCGGTGCCGGTGCTGTTGGTGGATGCGACGGCGGCGGGTGCGGCCCGGGAGCGGGCGGCCCGGTTGCTGGTGCTGCTCCAGTCGTGGCTGGCCGACGCGGCGTGGTCGGATTCGCGCCTGGTGGTGCGGACGTTCGGTGCGGCGGGCGCGGAGATCACCGATGCGGACGGTGCCGCGTTGTGGGGTCTGGTGCGGTCGGCGCAGGCTGAGCATCCGGACCGGCTCCACTTGGTGGACGCGGCTGAGGACGTGTTCTATCCGCTGCCGCAGGCCGTCGTTCGCGAGGGCGTGGTCACTGTGCCGCGTCTGGTGCGCCTGTCGGGTTCCGCGTCCGCTCCGGTGGAGTTCGGTGACGGCACGGTCGTCGTGACCGGTGCGACCGGCACGCTCGGTGGCCTGGTGGCCCGGCACCTGGTCGAGAACCACGGTGTTCGTGATCTGCTGTTGCTGTCCCGTTCCGGTGGGGATGCGGGACTCGTCGAGGAGCTCGCTTCGGCCCGTGTGCGGGCGGTGGCCTGTGACGTGGCGGACGCGGAAGCGGTCGCCGCAGCGCTGCGGGACGAGCCGGTGACCGCGGTGATCCACGCCGCCGGTGTGCTGGACGACGCCCTCCTCGCCGATCTGACGCCCGAGCGCCTCGACACGGTGTTCCGGGTCAAGGTCGACGCCGCGCGCAACCTCGCCGCCGCGACGGAGGGCAG
>NZ_JAQYWZ010000430.1:0-749 GCF_036290945.1 Streptomyces sp. BE303 | reverse complement strand
TGGCGGATCGGTCCGCGGTGGAGGCGTTGCTGGCCGTGGTCGGTCGGGTCGACGCGGTCGTGCACGCGGCCGGTGTGGGCGAGGACGTGGCGCTGGTCGACGCGGACGAGGCGCATCTGGACCGGGTGATCCGGGGCAAGGTCGACGGGGCGTTGCACCTGGACGCGTTGGTCGGTACGGATCTTGACGCGTTCGTGGTGTTCTCGTCGATCTCGGGTGTCTGGGGCAGCGGGGAGCAGGCGGCGTACGGGGCGGCGAACGCGGCGCTGGACGCGCTGGTGGCGCGGCGTCGCGCGCAGGGTCTGCCGGGTACCGCCGTCGCGTGGGGTCCGTGGGCCCGGGTCGGCATGGCGGCGGACGACGAGACGGCCACGCAGTTGCGCCGCCGGGGTCTGAGCCCGATGAATCCCGCCCGGGCGCTGGCCGCGCTGGCATCGGCCGTCGGCTCGGGCGAGGCGGCCGTCACCGTCGCGGACGTCCGCTGGGCGGACTTCCTGCCGCTGTTCACCGCGAGTCGCGCCCGACCGTTCTTCGACCGGCTGCCGGAGGCCGCCGAGTCGGCTGCCGCGCCGGAGTCGAACTCCGGTCTGGCCGCCCGGTTGGCGGGTCTGTCGTCGGCGGAGCGGCAGCGGACCGTGCTGGAGCTGGTCCGGGCCGAGGTCGCGGCGGTGCTGGGGCACGCGTCGGCCGGGGCGGTCGAGGCGTCGCGGGCGTTCAAGGAGCTGGGCTTCGACTCGCTGACCGCCGTC
>NZ_JAQYWZ010000429.1:0-6362 GCF_036290945.1 Streptomyces sp. BE303 | reverse complement strand
GCGGGACGTGGACGCGGTGGAGGCGCACGGGACGGGTACCTCGCTCGGTGACCCGATCGAGGCCCAGGCGCTCCTCGCCACCTACGGTCAGGGTCGTCACGGCGTTCCGCTGTGGCTGGGGTCGGTGAAGTCGAACCTCGGGCACACGCAGGCGGCGGCCGGTGTCGCGGGCATCATCAAGATGGTGCAGTCGATGCGCCACGGGATCCTCCCGGGCACGCTGCACGTGGACGCGCCGTCCTCGCAGGTGGACTGGTCCGCGGGTGCGGTGGAGTTGCTGACCGAGGCCCGCGACTGGCCCGCGACCGACCGGCCGCGCCGGGCCGGGGTGTCCTCGTTCGGCATCAGCGGAACCAACGCCCACGTCATCCTCGAAGCCCCGTCGGGCGCACCGGTTCCCGCGACGGCGTCGGACGAGGCACCGCTCCCGGCGCTTCCGGTCACTCCGGTCGTGCTCGCGGCGGCCGACGAGGACGCCCTGCGCGTGCTGGCGGGTCGGATCGCCGAGCACCGTGAGCTCCCGCTCGACCAGCTCGCGGCGGGCCTGGCGGGCCGGGCCGCGCTGCCGCAGCGCGCGGTGCTCCTCGCCGAGGACCGCTCCGCGCTGGAGGATTCCCTGAGCGCGTTCACCGATCGGGCCGTCACCGACCGGGCCGTCATCGACCGGATCGTCATCGACCGGATCGTCACCGGCACGGCGGTCGAGGGCCGGCTGGCGGTGGTGTTCACCGGTCAGGGGTCGCAGCGGGTCGGGATGGGCCGGGAGTTGTACGACACCTTCCCGGTGTTCGCGACCGCCTATGACGAGGCGTGCGAGGTGCTGGGGCTGACGCTGCACGGGCTGGACGCGGAGTCGCTGGACCGTACGGGTTCGGCGCAGCCGGCGATCTTCGCGGTCGAGGTGGCGCTGCTCGCGCTCGTGCGCTCCTGGGGCGTGACCCCGGACGTGGTCGCCGGTCACTCGGTCGGCGAGATCACCGCCGCGTACGCCGCCGGGGTCCTCTCCCTGGCGGATGCGGCGAAGCTGGTGGCGGCGCGGGGCCGGTTGATGCAGGCGCTGCCCGCGGGCGGCGCGATGCTGGCCGTCGGGGCGTCGGAGGCCGAGGTTCGGGAGGCGTTCCCGGACATCGACCTCGCGGCGGTCAACGGGCCGGCCGCGGTGGTCGTGTCGGGGACCGAGGACGACATCGTGGCGATCGCCGAGCTGGTGACCGAGCGGGGTTGGAAGACCAACCGCCTGCGGACCAGCCACGCGTTCCACTCCCGGCTGATGGAGCCGATGCTGGCGGACTTCCGGGCCGTCGTGAGCGGCCTGGCCTTCCACGACCCGGTGCTCCCCGCCGTCTCGACGGTGACCGGCACTCCGGTGACGCCCGGTCAGTGGTCGGACCCGGAGTACTGGGTCGACCAGGTCCGGCGCCCGGTGCGTTTCGCCGAGGCCGTCACCGCCCTCGATGCCCGTCGGGTGCTGGAACTCGGCCCGGACGGCGTCCTCGCCGGGCTGATCGGCCACGTCGATCCCGAGCTCACCGCGGTCACCGCGTTGCGCCGGGACCGGTCCGAGCCGCACACGCTGCTCCGGGCGGTCGCCGAGCTGTTCGTCCACGGCCAGCCCGTCGACTGGAGCGCGCTGGTCGGGCGCCGGGCCGACGCGGACCTGCCGACCTACCCGTTCCGGCACCGGCGGTTCTGGCCGCGGCCCCGGACCGGTGTCGACGGGGACGTCACCGGGCTCGGCCTGACCGGGACCGGCCACCCGATCCTCGGTGCGGCGGCGGAGGTCCCGGGTTCCGGGCTGGTGCTGTTCACCGGTTCGCTGTCCGGGGCGACCCACCCGTGGGCGGTCGACCACACGGTTCACGGCCGCACGGTCGTGCCGGGCGCCGCGTTGTTCGAGATGGTCCTGGCGGCGGGCTCCCGGGTGGGGGCCCCGGTGCTGGAGGAACTGCTGCTGAAGGCTCCGCTCGTCCTGCCGGGTCGCGAGACCGTCCAGGTCCGGGTCACGGTCGGGGCGCCGGACGACGAGGCCGGTCGGCCGGTGACCGTCCACTCGCGGACCGGGGCCGAGGCGCCCTGGACCGAGCACGCCACGGGCCTGCTGTCGGAGCGGACCGGCGGCGACCCGGCCGCCGTCACGGTGCCGGCGGGGGCCGAGGAGATCGACCTCACGGGCTTCTATCCGGCGATGGAGGCTGCGGGCCTGGGCTACGGGCCGGCGTTCCAGGGCCTGCGCAGGGCCTGGAAGTCCGGGGACGAGGTCTTCGCCGAGGTCGAGGTCGCGGAGCCGCCCGCGGGCTTCGCGCTGCACCCGGCCCTGCTGGACAGCGCGTTGCACGCGGTCGCCGCCGGCGGTCTGGTCACCGGGACGGACGTCCACCTGCCCTTCGCGGTGTCCGGTGTCCGGCTGGTGTCCGGCGGCGCGACCGCGCTGCTGGTCCGGCTGACCCCGGACGGGCCCGGCGGTGTGCGCCTGGTGATCGCGGACGGTGCCGGGCTGCCGGTGGCCGAGATCGAGCGGCTCGCGCTGCGGCCGGTCGGTGCGGCCCCGGCGGCCGACACGGCCGGGCTCTACACGGTGGAGTGGCGGCCTTCGCCCGTGGCGGTCGGCGGCGGGGACACCGCAGGCTGGGTCGGCCTGCCGCTCGGCGAGCCGATGCCCGCCCTGCCCGGCGCCCCGGTCGTCCTGCTCGACGCCACGGCCTCGCCCGAGGCCGGTCCGGCCGAGGTGCGGCGGGCACTCGAAACCGCCCTGGGCACGCTCCAGGCGTGGCTCGCCGATCCGGCCGGTGCCGGTCACCTGGTGGTGCTGACCTCGGGTGCGGTGGCCACGGGCCCGGCGGACCCGGTGACGGGGCTGGCGCATTCCGTGCTCTGGGGTCTGGTCCGCGTCGCCCAGACGGAGAACCCCGGCCGGATCACCCTGATCGACACCGACACCGACAGCGACAGCGACACCGCCACCGCCACTGCCGGTGCCGCCGACGGCCGCGCGCTCGTCGCGGGCATCGTCGAGGCGGGGCTCGCGCAGGCGGCGGTCCGCTCCGGCGCGGTGCTGGTCCCGCGCCTGGTCGCGGCGCAGCCTCCTGCGGCCGTGACCGGCGGCCCGGCCGACGGCGCGCCGGTCGCGTCCGCCCTCGGTGACGGGACGGTCGTGCTCACCGGCGCCACCGGGGCGCTCGGCGCGGACCTGGCCCGTCACCTGGTCGCCGCCCACGGGGTCAAGGACCTGCTGCTGGTCAGCCGGCGCGGCCCCGACGCGCCCGGGGCCGCGGCCCTGGTCGACGAACTGACCGGCGCCGGGGCGGCGGTGCGGCTCGCGGCCTGCGACCTGGCCGATCCGGACGCCGTCCGGCGTCTGCTCGGTCCCGTCGAGGTCGGCGCCGTGGTGCACGCCGCCGGCGTCACGGACGACGCGGTGCTCACCCGGTTGACGCCCGACCGGCTCGCGGCCGTCCTGGCGGCCAAGGTGGATGCGGCGGTCAACCTGCGCGCGGCCACCGCCGGCCGGCCGCTCGCGGCGTTCGTGCTGTTCTCCTCCGTCGCCGGCGTTCTCGGCAACGCCGGCCAGGCCAACTACGCCGCGGCCAACACCTTCCTGGACGCCTACGCCGCCCGTCTGCGGTCCGAGGGGGTTCCCGCCACCTCGCTGGCGTGGGGGCTGTGGGAGACCGGTCTCGGCGCCGCCCTGACGGACGGTCTCCGCGACCGGCTCCGGGGCGGCGGGATCGTGCCGCTGCCCACCGGGGACGCGCTCGCCCTGTTCGACGCCGCCCTCCGCGCGGACGTCGCCCTGGTCGCCCCGGTCGGGCTCGACCTGGCCGCGCTCCGGCCGGCGGCCGCGGCCGGACGGCTCCCGGAGCTGTTCGCCGGTCTGGTACCGGCGCCGGCCCGGCCGGGGGTCCGCGCGGAGGCCCGGCCTGCCGTCGCCGCAGGCCGGGACCGCGCACTGACCGCGCAGCTGGCCCCGATGACCGCCGCCGAACGGACCCGCACGCTGCTCGGCCTGGTCCGTACCCACGCGGTCGCCGTGCTCGGCCACACGGGCCCGGCGGGGATCGGCGACGGCCGTGTCTTCGGCGAGCTGGGCTTCGACTCGCTCACCGCGGTCGAGTTCCGCAACCGTCTGGCCGCCGACACCGGTCTGCGGCTCGCGCCGACGCTGATCTTCGACCACCCGACGCCGCTGGCGCTGGCCGAGGCCCTCCGCGACCGGCTCGCCCCGGCGGCCGTCGAGGGTGACGCGGCGCTCCTGGCCGAGCTCGCCGTTCTGGAGGCGAGCCTGGCGGCGAGCAGCCCGAGCGAGGCGATCCGGACCGCCGTCGGGCTCCGGCTGCGGGCGATGCTCGCAGGCTGGGCGAGCACCGACGGGCCGGGCGACGGCCCGTCGGACTCCGACACCAATGCGGACATCGCCGCCGCCGACGACGCCGAGCTGTTCAGCCTGCTCGACGACGAACTCGGCATCAACTGACCCTCCGCGCGGTCGGCGCGAACCGACCCTCCGCCTAATCGGCGCGAACTGACCCACAAGCAACTGGAGTTGGCGAGACATGGACACCGAAGCGAAGCTCCGCGACTACCTCAAGCGGGCGACCGCCGACCTTCGTCAGGCCCGTCGCGACCTCGTCGACGTCCAGGAGAAGGCCGCCGAACCGATCGCGATCATCGGCATGGCCTGCCGCTACCCCGGTGGGGTGCGCACGCCCGGTCAGCTCTGGGACCTGCTGGACGCCGGCCGCGACGCGATCACCGGCTTCCCCCAGGACCGGGGCTGGGCGGTGGAGGAGGGCGACTTCGCCCAGGAGGGCGGATTCCTCGAGGATGCGGGCGCGTTCGACCCCGCCGTCTTCGGCATCTCCCCGCGCGAGGCCCTGGCGATGGACCCGCAGCAGCGGCTGCTGCTGGAGTGCGCGTGGGAGACCTTCGAGCGCGCCGGGCTGGACCCGCTCGGCGTCAAGGGTTCCCGCACCGGCGTGTTCGCCGGCGTGATGTACCACGACTACGCCGCCCAGCTCACCACGCTGCCGGACGGCGTCGAGGGCTACCTGGCCACCGGCACCTCCGGGAGCATCATCTCCGGCCGCGTCGCCTACACCTTCGGGCTGGAGGGTCCTGCCCTCACCATCGACACGGCCTGCTCGTCGACGCTGGTCGCGCTGCACCTGGCGGTGCAGTCGCTGCGCCGGGGCGAGTGCGCGATGGCGCTGGCGGGCGGTGTCACCGTGATGGCCGGTCCGAGCACGTTCGTCGAGTTCGCCCGGCAGGGCGGCCTGGCCGCCGACGGCCGCTGCAAGCCCTTCGCCGCCGCCGCCGACGGCACCGGCTGGGCCGAGGGTGCCGGTCTGCTGCTGGTCGAGCGGCTCTCGGACGCCCTGCGCCTGGGCCACCCGGTCCTCGCCGTCGTCCGGGGCAGCGCGGTCAACCAGGACGGTGCGTCCAACGGTCTGACCGCGCCGAACGGCCCCTCCCAGCAGCGGGTGGTCCTCGACGCGCTGGCCGACGCCCGGCTGACCCCGGCCCAGGTCGACGCGGTGGAGGCGCACGGCACGGGGACGCGCCTGGGTGACCCGATCGAGGCCCAGGCGCTGCTGGCGACGTACGGCCAGGACCGGGCCGAGGGCGAGCCGCTCCGGCTGGGCTCGCTGAAGTCGAACCTCGGGCACACCCAGGCGGCGGCGGGCGTCGGCGGCATCATCAAGATGGTCGAGGCCATGCGCCGCGGCGTGCTGCCGAAGACGCTGCACGTCGACGAGCCCTCCCCGCACATCGACTGGTCCTCGGGCGCGCTGGAGCTGCTCACCTCCGCGCAGCCCTGGCCGCAGGCCGGGGACACCCCCCGCCGGGCCGCGGTCTCCTCCTTCGGGTTCAGCGGCACCAACGCCCACGTCGTCCTCGAACAGGCGCCGGCCGAGGCCGTCGCACCGGCGGGCACCACGCCCGTCGTTCCGCTGCCGCTGGCGGGGGCCGACGAGGCGGGGCTGCGCGCCCAGGCCGCCGTGGTCCGCGACCACCTGGACACCGCAGGGGCCTCCCTGGCGGACACCGGCGCGACGCTGGTGGGCCGGGCGGCGCTCCCGGTGCGGGCGGTGGCGTGGGACGCGGAGGGTCTGGAGGCGGTGGCCGCGGGTCTGGGACAGATCGCGGGGTCGCCGTTGGGCAGCTCGGACGTGGTGTTCGTGTATCCGGGTCAGGGTGGTCAGTGGCTGGGTATGGCGGTGGGTCTGCTGGGGTCGCGAGCGTTCGCGGATCGTCTGCGGGAGTGTGATGCGGCGCTGTTGCCGTTGACGGGGTTCTCGGTGGAGGCGGTGCTGCGGGGCGGGGACGACTGGTTGGCGCGGGTGGAGGTGGTGCAGCCGGTGCTG
>NZ_JAQYWZ010000428.1:0-101630 GCF_036290945.1 Streptomyces sp. BE303 | reverse complement strand
CTGCACGAACTCCTCGGCATGCCCACCGACGAGGCGTCCGTCAACATCACCCGCAGCCGCCTCGGACGCCTCACTCGCCAAGGCTTCCTCACCCAACCCGGACGAGGCCGCTACCAGAAACGGACTTAACGTCCACTGAGAAGGCTCGGTCACTCCCCGGGAGGCTCAGCGTGGTCACAGTCGCGAGCATATGCGGCCGGAGTCTGACCGTACCGGCTCTTGAAGGTTCGGATGAAGTGGCTACTGTCGGCGAACTGCCAGCGGGCTGCGACCTCTGCGACGCTGGGCCGCCCGGCCCGGGCACTCAGGGCGAACCGTGCCTGTTCGAGCCGCCGGCCGCGGATGTATCCGGCGACCGTCTCGGCCCTACCAGCGACGGTCCCGACCTTGACGGCCGAATGGTCCGCAGCGGCGGTCGCGAATGCCCGGTGCAGGGTGCGTACGGAGATGTTGAGAGTACGGGCCAGTGTCGCCGGGGAGAGGTCGGGGTCGGTCAACCGGCGATCGATGACGTTCTTCACCGCGCGCACCAGGACGGATGCCAACCGCGGCTCGGAGTCGTCGGGCTGCCCGGCCACCACTCCGCCGCCCGGGTCGGTCAGCGTGTTGCGACCGGCATGCGACCCGGCCGGATCGGTGAGCGTCTCGTCGATCGTCCGGACATGGGCGAGGAGCATCCACCGCTCCAGGGCGTCGGCCGATCCGGTGATCAGCCGATCGCCCCTGAGCCGATCGCCCCTGAGCGGATCGACCGACGAGGCCGGCAGGATGAGCACGCTTGCTGCGGGGTCGCGCGCTGCCTCGTGGGTGGGCGCGCCGCTGCGGTGCACCGGCAACCTCCTCGCCGAGACCTTCGTCTGGCCGACGCTGCGCCGGTCAGACAAGGCGGTGCGCCGCACCACATGCACCATCACCCGGCTCTCCTCGCAAAAGGGCACACCGCGTAAAGTCCCCAGGAGTGACGTGCTGAGCACATCGGCGATGACCGCGCTGAGCACCGTGACGGCGCAAGTGCTGATTTCATATTCCCCGTTGTGGCCCGGAACGAAGACGGGAGCCGGAGGTGCCGTAGCCGTCTGCTCCTCCCCGCCGCACCGAAAGATGTCAAATCCATCCTCCGGGGTCGTCGAGGCGGTGATGTGAACAGCGAACTCCGCTGCCTTTTCGAGCTTGTCGGTCGCGGTCATGAATCCTTGCTCTCCTCGGATCTCGTAACAGGATCTGGAATGTCGCGTTGGTCCCCGAAACTGTGGAATTCTTCGTCATGCGACCTTGGCCGGCCATCGTGAGCGAGACACTGGCCAGGACGGCGTTGTGGCGCCGTCCCGTAGGCGAGCAGGCATCGCGAGAAGAGGTCGATGACCGTGGCCAGGTGTAGCCTTCCTCCACCGGTTTCGATCTCGGTCACGTCACCGGACCAGAGCATGTTCGGTGCGGCAGCGCCAAAATGACGGTATGCCAGCCCGGGAGTCGTCTTCCGCTGGAGCCTGCCCTGTTTGCTGGACGGCTTGATGCTGAGGAGCTTGGTGCCCGAGGAAGTGGTTCTGGGTGCGAGCGGGTTGTGTACGATCACGCGCAGCATCTCATTGACCGCGGCGGCGGACTCAATGATTCTGGGAAGTGGGGTGAATAGGTGACGGCCGAGGTTCCCGGCGGACGCGGTAATGACGGTCACGAAGGCCCCGTCGGTCTTGCTTTCTATGCATACCCATCCTGCAAAGGGCCGCAGCGCCGCCGCAATGGCGAACTCGGCATGGATTCATTGACGGAAATGGAATGATGTCCAATCTCGGAGGCCCGGATCGAGCGGCCGTCCATGGCCCGGCTGCTCGCTCGGAAGGATCGCGGCGGCCTCGTCCCGCGCACGGCCGCCCGGCAGCAGCATGATCGACGGGTCGGCCTGATCTCGCCGACCGGGACCGGACTGGCAAAGCAGACACGGGTGTACTCGGCGTTGTTCGAAACCGACGATCAGGCGTTGCGAGGCTTCAGCGCCAAGGAGATCGATCTCCCTCTGGACCCGCCGAGAAGGCTCGTCGCCAATCCCGGGGAGAATCCGGACTGACAGTGCGTCGGGTGCCGCAGCGACTGGGATTGGCCCGCTGGTGTGGCGTGAGTGCACCGTGGGCGATCGATGACGACTCGTGGGCGCTGAACGAGCCGGTGTTACCGCCGTGGCCGGAGCGGCCTCCGGGGCATCGGCGGGTGGACCGGGCCGGCTGTGCCTGCCAAGCGTGTTGCTCGTGTTGCTCGCCGGGACCACCTGGCCCCTCGCCCTGCTCCACCAGTTCAAGCGTCTCGCCGTCCGCTGGGAGCGTCGCCTCGAACGTCAGGACTCCGTCCTCTCGCCCGCGTGTGCGCCCCATCTACCGGAGGAGGCTCAACAAGCCGGCGGCGTCGCCGTGTGACGAGTGTTCAGTACATGACGTCGGCCGGGTAATAGGTGGTAATGTGCACAAATGACTGACGTGATCATCCTTCACGGAGCTTGGCACCAGCCCAGGGTTTCGGCGTAGTCGCAAGGTGCCCGATTCGTGATGGTCTGCCAGCTCGACGAGGCCCCCGGAAACGTGGCAGGCACCGCTTCCAAGAGGGGCCACGACTGCATGGTCGTCGTGCCGGACCGGCTGGCGGAACTCCTGCTGAAGGCCGCGGACGGCACCGGACGACCACTGCCGGGCGGACCGGTCCCGACGGACACCGGCCGGGGCGGCGCGACGCCCACCGTACCAATCCCCGAACGTGGGTGAGTTGCCGTCAGCCAGACGTCCGGCCCGCCCCAGTGCGGGCCGGATGTTCCACGGGTGGGGTCAGACCGGCTGGAGGCTTCCGGCGGGAAGCGGGGTCCCGGATGCGCCGAGCGGTGCGTCGCCGGCGATGCTCACCCGCTCCATCACCCTCCGGGCGGGCAGGTAGTCGCCGACAGCGTAGTGCTGGAGAGACCTGTTGTCCCAGAGCACAACGGTGCCGGGCTGCCACCGGATCCGGCACTGCACCTCGGGCACCGTGACCCCGCGCAGGAGGAAGTCGAGTAGTTCGGCGCTCCGGGCCGGCGACAGGCCGAGCGCGCGCGTTGTGTACGCCTGGTTGACGTACAGGATCTCCTCGCCGGTCTCGGGATGGACACGCAGGACCGGGTGCGCGAGCGGCGGCGCCGCGGCGAGCAGCGCGTCTCGGAGCGCGGCGGGGGCGAATTTGGCGATGGAGTGCTCGGCGCGCACGGGCCGGAGCACGTCGCGAAGGTCCGGCGGGAGCCGGCGCCAGACCTCGCGCATGTCGGCGAAGAGCGTGTCGCCACCGCTCGCCGGGACGGTCACAGCGCGGAGGACAGCCCCCATCGGCGGTTCGGGGCGGAAGCTCATGTCGCTGTGCCAGATGTTCTCGGTCGGCGGGGCGTCGGCGCCGTGCTCGATCCGGGCGATGCAGGGCCGGTCCGGATCGTGGCCGGGGAAGATCTCCAGCGCGCCGAACTGCCGCCCCAGCGCCTCGTGACGGGCCCGATCGAGGGTGTCCTGGCCCCGGAGGACCAGGACGCCGTGGGTCAGCAGCAGTGTGCGGAGCACCTCGCGGCCGTCCCGGCCGATCAGCTCGGGGACGGTGGCGCCGTGGATCTCCGCGCCCAGGACCGGTGTCAGCGGGCGGACGTCCACGGCACCTCCTGCGGGGTCAGGAGCGCGGCGAGCGAGTCGTCGCCACCGAGGCGAGCCCGCCGCACGAGCAGACGCCGCGTCTCATGGTCCACCACGCTCGGTCCGGCGACGGCGCGCATGCCGAGCAGGGACAGCAGATCCTCGGTGCGCTCCTCCGATGCCGCGGTGATCAGGTAGCTGTCGATCACGACGCGCAGCAGGGCGTCGTGATCCAGGTCGACCCCCCGGGCGGCGGTGATGCCCGCCCAGGCGTTGAAGGTGTGCGCGACCTGGCTGCTCAGGTGCGTCTCGCCAGCACGCCGCCCGCACCATTCCTCGGGGAAGCGTAGTTCCTTGGGCTTCGACATGATCCGGGCGACGTCGCCGCGGTCGCCGCCGGTGACGGCCAGCACCGAGCAGAGAAGTCCGTAGACGAAGGTGCTGTGGTAGCTGTGGAAGAGAAGGTAGTTAGTCGGATCGGGGGCCCTGCGGTGCTCCGCGTCTCGGAACGTCGGAGAGGGGACGAAGCCCAGCCGGTCGAAGATCGAGCTCAGGGCGGCCAGTGCGGTCAGGGTCCCCTCCCGGGGCCGGTCGCTGGTCAGCGCGTCGGTCAGCGCGAGTTCCCCGGCGAGGTCGAGATCGTTCAGCAGCAGCCTGCAGGCGCAGAGGGCGTCGATCCACTCCTGGTCGGCGGACACCCGGCCGGCGCGGCCGAAGTCGGTGACGTACATGGCGGTGTGGGTCAGCGCGTAGAGGTCGCCGGTAGCCATGAACAGCGCGCCCCGGACGTTCTCGAAGGACGTGCACGACCGCAGCCCCGCGGAGGAGAGTCGCGGATCGCGCTTTCCCTCGGCGATCGTGCGCACCCATGCCTGGTCGAGTAGCCGGTAGGGAACACGCTCGCGAGGGTGCGGGATCTGCTCCTCGCACCACAGCGTGCGCAGGCGGGCCCGCTTCGCCGCGTCCCCCCGGCCGAACCGGTCGAGGATGACCCAGATCGCGCCAGCAGACGACCACAAGTACGGCTGCCAGCGCACGAGTTCGTAGATGTGGTCGAGTGAATCGGTGCAGTCGGTGATTGCGTCGAGCAGTCTGGACAGGGCCGGGTCGTCACCGACGGCCCGGTGGGCGATCAAGGCGAACAGCGCGGCTTCGATCAGCATCTTCTCGAAGGGCTGGATGACTTCCGCCTCGTCGGTCTCCCACAGCGGTGCCGCGCCGTGGCCGATGGTGAGGGCCCGGGTGCCCCAGTCGAGGCAGGTCCTGATGCGTTCGCGGAGCCGGTCCGTGCAGGTTTGCGCGGGGCCGGTCGCGGAGGTGGTCGCGAAGGTGCTCACGTCTGTGCTGATCATCGGGGTCTCAACTCTGTCCGGCGCAGTCGGCCAGCACCCGCGACAGCTCGGCCGCGTCCGCGATTGGACGCTCCAGCGGCGAGCTTCGACGGGTGGGGACCACGACCACGGTGTGGGTCGGTGACAGGGGCCCGCCGGAGGCGGTGACCACCAGTTCGAGGATGGCGGGTCCGGGCCCGCCATCCTCGTCGCACTCGAGCAGGACGTCGCAGATCACGGGCACGCCCGGACGGGCCGGGACGAGGCCGAACTCGAAACCCCTGACCGCGACCTGCCGCCGCCCGGGGAGACGGACGGACAGTTCGAGCGCGGAGGCGACAGTGACCCGCAGGGCCCGGCCCAACAGGTAGGACGCGCCGACGGGAAGCTCCAGGTACGTCGCGAACGAGTCCCACTCGACCAGGCCGTGCCCGGAAGCTCGGTCGTAGACGTAGAGCGGCGAGGCACCGGAAGGAATCCTGGCCGAGGCCACCGTGCCGATGACCGGGTACCGGGCGGTCACCACCCGGCGGCACGATCCCTTCTCCATCAGGCCGTTCCCCAGCCGCTGGTTCAGGGCACCGCCGAGGTAGAGGTACGCGAGATCCTCGGCGGCATCGAGATGCTCGAAGACGTCGCCCAGGCGCACGGACGCGTTGCCGAGCCGCTCCCCGTCGATCCGGCGGGCCGATTCCGCCGCGACAACGGGGTCGAGTTCGATACCGACACATGGAAGACCGGGAAATCGCCGCGCCACGCTGAGGAGGACTTCACCGTACCCGCAGCCATAGTCCACGAAATGCCTCGGTTGGACGTCGTCCAATAGCTCCAGCAATGCCTCCACGGTCATGGCGGGCGAGTCGGCGACGGCGAAGCGCATCGATAATCACTCGGCCTTTCGAAAATGCGGCGGACGGGCAGAGGGGCGGACGGGACGGAGCTGCGGAACGCTCCTCCGACCCGGCGGGGGCCGCGCCACCCGGCCCGGTCGCCCGTCGGGTTTCCGGAGTGGATGGCGCGGCCGGGGACACCGGTCCGTCAGGCGTTGAGCGCGCCGGGCTGGCTGACGTTCTGCAGTTCGTTAAGCCCGGCGGGCAGGCCCTTGTAGACGACCACGTAGCCGTCCCAGGCCACGGCGCCGCTCGCAACCTTCGCGCCGTTGTCGATGGCGCCGACACCGTTGATCTTGAGGATGTCGCCGATCTTCGTGTCGAGGTTCACCGCCCCGGTCGAGGCCAGGTCGCGAGCCAGCTGCTCCACATCGGAAATGGCCATACTATTTTCCTTTCGTGTGCGATGTATCATGCAGTGGCTTTAGATCCTAGACGAGCCGACAGTGCGATCCAGTTAATTCTCATGCGAGTCTCACCCCCCCTCTATTCCTGCCCCGGCGATGTTGTGGATCATGGCTGTCATGAGCGCCCAATCTGCTGTCATGGCATGCGAGTTGGGCGCAGCACGGGCCCAGTGAACTGACGATTAATAACTTCTCGATCTGATGGGCTGGTTGGGTCATAGGACAGGGCTTCGGCGTAGTCGCGCGGCGTCCGGGTCGTGACGGCCTGTCAGCTTGAGGGGGTCAGGGAGCGCAACAGGCACGAGCTTCCAAGATCATGGAGTTCTCGACGCCCGTGATCCGACTGGAAGACCGTGCCTGCCGACGCATCATCCCTGATCCCGCCTGCTCTTGACCAGCTCCGCGAGCACCCCCGGGCCACGCCGGAAGAGGTCCCGGGGCTGCTGGAGCGACTGGCGGAGGTACCGGACCCGCGTGACCCGCGCGGAGTGCGCCACACCCTGGCCGTCGTCCTCGCGCTGACCGCGTGCGCGGTTCTGGCCGGGGCCACCTCACTGCTGGCGGTCGGCGAGTGGATCGGCGATGCACCGACGCACGTGCTGGAACAGCTCGGCATCCGTCCCGACCCGCTGCTGCCCCAGCGCCTCCTGCCCGCCGAGACCACGGTCCGCCGGCTGCTGGCCCGCATCGACGGCGACGCGTTGGACCGGGCCGTCGGTCGCTGGCTCGCGGACCGTCGGCCGACGACAGCCACGAGTGCCGACCTGCGCGGGCTGGCGGTCGACGGCAAGAGCCTGCGTGGAGCCGCCAGGGCCACTGGTCGCAAGATCCACCTACTCGCCGCGCTGGAGCACACCACCGGCCTGGTCCTGGCCCAGCTCGACGTCGGCGAGAAGACGAACGAAATCACCTGCTTCCAGCCGCTGCTGGACACCGTCGCCGACCTCGCCGGGGTGGTCGTCACGAGCGACGCGATGCACACCCAGCGCGAACACGCCGAGTACCTCCTGGACCGCAAGGCTCACTACATCGTGATCGTCAAGGGCAACCAGAAGAACCTCCGCAAGCAGCTCAAGTCCCTTCCCTGGAAGCATATCCCGCTCCTGGGTCGCACCAGGAGCACCGGCCACGGACGCTCCGAGATCCGCCGGATCAAGGTCGCCACCGTGAACAATCTGCTGTTCCCCAGCGCCCAGCAGGCCATCCAGATCAAGCGCCGCCGCACTGACCGCAAGACCGGCAAGACCACCGTCAAGACCGTCTACGCCGTCACCAACCTGGCCGCCGAGGAGGCCACCGCGGTCCAGCTCGCAAAGCTGATCCGCGACCACTGGCGCATCGAGACCCTGCACCACGTCCGGGACACCACCTTCGCCGAGGACGCCTCCCAACTGCGGACCGGCAACGCACCGCGCGCGATGGCGACCTGGCGCAACCTGGCCATCGGCACCCTGAAACTCGCCGGCGTCACCAACATCGCCGCCGCGCTCCGACGCAACGCCCGCGACGCCACCCGGCCCCTCGCCCTCCTTGGCCTCGCATGATCACAAAACGGACGTCACGTGACTACGCCGAAGCCCTGGGCACCAGCCCGCTCACTATGTCGAACTTGCCGATCTGCTGCGCGCCCGGGATCTGTCCGTGGAGGTGCCGGACCTCTACGAGCTGTCGCTCGCCGAAAGCACCGCGAAGGTCGAGGCCATCCTCTCGGGCTCGTTGGAGCCGCCGGCAGTGGTGGGGCATTCCTTCGGGGGCGTCGTCGCCGGGACGGTACGTGGTGCTGCCGCTCTGGTCTTCCTCAATAGCTGGATTCTCGACGTCGGTGAATCCCCGGCCAAACTGCTCGCGGAGGCCCCTGGCGATCCCGGCGAGGGGCTGCTCGCGCTGCCGGACGGGGATGGGCGGCTTGCCCTGGACCCGGGTGATGCCCGGGCGAAGCTCTACGGCGACGTCGACGAGCCGGTGGCCGCGCGTGCGGTGGAGTTGCTGCGTCCGGAACCTCCGTCGATCTTCAACACCAAACCTGCCCGTGTGAGTTGGCGGGACACCCCGTCGATCTACCTTCGCGGGCGCCAGGACCGGACCATCGCGACGCCGCTTCCGGACCGCTTCGCCGGGCGTTGCTCTCGCACGGAAACGTGGAACACCGGCCACTCGCCCTACCTGGTTCGCCCGGCTGCCGTGGCCGACCTGATTGAGCGCCAGCGAGCGGGCGACGGCAAGTGAGCACGAACCAGGTGTCGTTCCGGCTTGCCATGATGCTGTGAGGTAGGAAGAATCCCCGCCCCACGCGATCATCCCGGAGACGCGTCCGTGTGGTCGAACCGGTCAAACACTCTGGCT
This sequence comes from Streptomyces sp. BE303, assembly GCF_036290945.1. NCBI lineage: Bacteria > Bacillati > Actinomycetota > Actinomycetes > Kitasatosporales > Streptomycetaceae > Streptomyces > Streptomyces sp. BE303. The sequence continues at coordinate 93,030 of NZ_JAQYWZ010000428.1, read as the reverse complement.
TCCTTGCCAGTTACGCAGGAACATGGCGACTTCTCGGCGCCGTGAAGAACTGACGGCGGCCGTGGCGGGGTCGAGGTGTGCGGCCCGTCGAGTCTCGGCTGACGGCCCCCGGAATTCGCGGTGGATGGCCGTCCGGCCTGTGGTGCTCCTGATCGCTTCGGTGGACGAAGCAGACCCCTTCGGTCGGCTTGGTGGCGAAGCATCAGCGAACCGGTCGAAGAGGTTCTCTGGCGAAGTCTGACAGAGAGATCATGGAGATGTTCGACCCGCAGCTGGGTGGCGGTCCGACCGTCGCCGGAGGGTGGGCGGCGGTCGCCTGTCCGTTGCGTGGGCCACGGGCGGCCTTGGCATCGACGGCCACCTGGTCCGCATCGCCAGGACCAGCGCCGGTCGGATTGGCCGGGCCGCCGGTGCGGACCAGGTTGACGACCCGTCGGATCGTGCTGGCACTCGGCGTGACGAGTGTCCCCAACGAGCCTGCCACACGAGCGCCCGGCCGGGCCGGAGCCTGCTGCGGGGCATTCGCGGACCACTCGCCGAAAGCCGCGAACGAGCGAGCGCCGGCGACCACCGCCGTCTCCGCAGCCGAGGACCAGGACCTGCACCAAACGGTCGAAGTCGACGCCGCCGCTGATCCGTGGGTCGTGGCGGCCCGGCGGATTCCGGTCCTCGCGCACGGGCAGCGGCGAGAGGATTCGGTCGAGGATCGGGTCGAGAATGCATGAGGGGAGGCAGGCACGGACCCCCCGGTGATCATGAAGCGCAGAGAACGCCATGATCGGGCGAGCCGTGCCTGCCCTGCTGCCACCACCTACCGGCGGACGCCCCAAGGGACTTGAGCTGCTTGCGGAGCTTCGTCCGGTTGCCCTTGGCGATCACGACCCGGTGTCGTTGCGTCGTACCCTCAAGCGACGTGCGTGCTACAGAATCTCAACCTTCCAGATGTGCAGCGGCCTGTTCGGATACGAGATGTCGTACCACCGGTTCACCCTCACCGTGGCGCCGTTGTAGTCGTACATGTTGATGTCGTTGTTGCCGGTGAAGACCCGGTCGACCCATCCGTCGACCTTGTAGACGCCGGCGTTGGCAAAGCAGTTCACGTCGCCGAAGCGGCTACCGTGCGACCAGATCTTCAGAAAGTCATTTCCGCTCTCGCAGCTGACGTTGCCGGCGAAGGCATTGCCGGACGGCCCTACCAGGGTGAACACGCCTGCTGCGGCCAGTGCCGAGGTCAGAAGGCGCACCGCCTTCATCTTGCCGGAAACCATTGCTTCTCCTCTTCGACTCGGCGCCCCGCGCGGCAGTCATGGCGACGCACGGAGCGGTGTTGCGGTTCGGGTGTGGCACCGCAGCGGTTCGGGAACCGCGGCTTCAGGACCACCGGGCGCTCGCCGAAGGGGCTTTGAGCACTCTCCCCTCGGTCTGCCGCACGTCGCGCCGCTGCGCGAGCGCCACTCCAGTGGTCGGCTCGACCAGCGTAGAAGGACCATTGCTGCCCACGCTTGAACGCCGGTGCCACCTCGATGGAACATCAGCGCCAAGAAGGAGCGCGAGGACCCGGACGGGGTCTGTCGATCGTGAACGTCTCTGTCCCGTATCCGGTGGTGATACTCACCGGGGCGCCGTCGACGCCGGACTCACCACCCCGCATCACGGCGGCCGGACCGGGGGAGTCGACACGCGAACCAAGAAGATCGCGAGGAGGATGCGCGGCCGGGCCGGCCCCCGTGCTCCGACAGCGCATCCTCCTTCAGTGATCACCGCAGAGCGCTGCCGCCGACTACGGGACAGGGCCGGAATCCTGATAGTCCCGCTCCGTCGGGACCGGCGCCGTGCTCGCGAGCCGAAAGTGACGGCTGAGGTCGCGCATCTCCTCGTACCGGCGCAGGCGCTGCGCGCAGACGGCCCCGCGCGCAGACGGCCCCGCGCGCTCGCCGGAGGCCGTCTTGATAACGAAACGACAACGCCGGGGGACGACTCGGTCGTGGGGAACTCTCATCGTGTGCGGGCGGTCCCCGAACACGCGCCGGTGCGGGACGGTGCGCCTTCGGGGACCGGCCGACCACCCGCCACAGGAGGAGTTCCCATGCGAGCGAGCCCGGTTGTCGCCGCCCGCCGTCGAGCGACGGGCACGTGCGTGTCGCCCGGCCGGATCGCGGACGTCGCCGGCCGGCGCCGGCCGGCGGGTCCGACCGGTCCCTCGGCCTGCTCGGGTTCTGTGTGAGGTCGCCGTCGGCCGGTGTTCGCATCCCGTATACGCGAGCCGGCCTCTTGCTGTCGCGCCCGGCCCGGCCCCTTGGCGGCCCGGAAGCCCCCTGCGCGGCGGCCCGCGCCCTACCCTCCCCCCACGGCGTGAGCGTCCGCTCCGCTGCCGATCAACGGGTGAAGTCCCAGCCCCCGTACGAGGACAGGTCTGTGCACCACTCATCTCCCCTTCCCACCCGCCCCGTCCGCCTGCTCGCCGCCGGCACGGCCGCCCTGGTGCTCGCCGTGCCGGCCGCCGCGCCGGCCCATGCGGCAGACTCCCGTTCCTGGGACTTCGAGTCGTCCCAGAAACTGCCCTACCTGGCCCTGCTGGGTACCAGTACGATCGCCGTCGGGCCCGCGCCCGGAGGTAAGGGGGGTAACGCCGCGCGCGTCCACGTCCCCGCCGATGGCAAGTCCTTCAAGTCCGAACTGGTGATCAAGGACCTTGACGCGGGCGGCCACCGCTTCACCTTCGCCAACTACCTGCCCGCCGAGAACTGGCGGAACCAGCCGGTCGGCACCATCGTCGCCCAGTGGTTCAGCATGCAGAGCGACACCGCGCAGATCAAACCCGTCGTGTCCCTGATGGCCCACGAGAGCGGCCAGTGGTGGCTGAAGGTCCACTGGATGGTCGGCAACGAGGTCCAGGAGACCATCCTTCCCCTCGGGGCGATGCTCCTGGACCACTGGAACCGCTGGAGCTTCGACATCACCTGGTCCACGCCCGGCAGCCCCGGCTCGATCGTCGCGATGCGCGACGGGGTGAAGGTCGGCTCGTACCAAGGCGCCAACAACTACCACCGCGGCGAGGCACCCCACTTCCGCGTCGGCGCCTACCGCCCCGCCTGGCGCCCGGAGAACTCGAGCGGCCCGGCCGGAGGAGCCGGTGTGCTCCTGTTCGTCGACGACATCACCATCAACAGCACGAACGGCACCGCACCGAACGCGGGCACGCCCGGTGCGGCCGGCACGACCGGCGCGGGTACCGCCGCCGGCGGGGCTACCCGCCCCGCCCCCACCGGGGCGGGCGCCGCCTCACCGTCCGCCCCCGCCTCCGTCTCCCCGTCTACCCGGGCCGGTACCCCGTCCGCCCCCGCCGCCTCTCCGTCTGCCCCTGCCTCCCCGTCCACCCCGGCCGCTACCCCGTCCGCCTCGGTCTCCCCGTCCACCCCGGCCGGTACCCCGTCCGCTCCCTCGCCCACGGAAGGGCTCGCAATAGGGGCCTCCGGGGTTTCTCCCGTCGACGACACCCCCGTGGTGGAACTCCAGCAGGAGGACGCGAAACCCATTGCCTCCGACCCGTCCGGCAGCCCGATGGGCGCGATCCTGGCCACGGGAGGCGCGGCGGTGCTGGTCGGGTTCTTCCTCGTGCGCCGCCGCAGGACGCTCCGCGCGCACCGCGGGGCCCACCGCTCCGACGGCTGAACAACCCCGTCCCCGGAAGACCCCTGCCGGCGGCGCGCACCGGCGCGGCTCTCGTCCTTCTTGACCCGGCACCGTGAACGTTGCGGTGGGGGAACCGGTGCGGTACAGCCGGATCGCCGCCGACCGCAGGCTCGCCGCGGCGGTGGCGGCGTTCACCGCGGTGGCCACCCTCGCACTTGCCGGATCGCTGCGACCGGCCGCACCAACGGCGCGGTAACGCGCCGGCAGTGTGACCCCCGTGGACTCACGGATCGCCGGTCACGCCCGCCAAGCTCACCCGGCCACCGAACGGTCGATTCGCGAGCGGACCCTGCGCCTGGCGCCGATGCCCGAAACCGGGCCCTGCGGCAACCAGGAGAGCGGCACGCTGTCCGCTACGGCGAGAGGTAGCGGAGTCCGACCCAAAGGGTAGCGATGAGCTGGTGCTGTGGGCGCTGCAGGCCAGTCTCGGGCTGCTGGTTTCGGGGCTCTACCTTCGGGTCACGTCGCCAGCAGCCACGTTCGGGCACGGGCACTGCGGCGTGCAGGGGCCCCTGCGACGCTGGTGTGACGGTCTTGTCCCCGGACCACGTCGAGAGCCCCGCCGGCGCGTCCGGCCGGCGATCGGGCGAACCGGCAGCCGAAGCCGGTCCGGTTCCGAGGCGCACCGTGCGCGACCCGCTGTCCGCTATGCCGGAAAGGCGTGGGTCGGCCGGTAGACTGGAAGGACCTGATATCGGTGCATTTGTCCATGTGCCGAAGAACGCTGAACCCGCGAGCCCCGGCCCTCCCGCCGCCTCTCCCGTCAGCTCTCTTGGAGATGTCGTGGCTTCATTCCGCACTCGCGTGCTCGCCCTCTGCTTCGCCTTCGTCGTGGTCGGCAGCGCTGCCTGCGGAAGTGAGGGCCCGCCCGCTCCGGTGGCGCCGAAGGTGGCGGCCTCCGCCGCCGAGGTCGGCGGCATGGACGCACTCATCCGGGCGGCGCAGCAGGAAGGGGTTCTGACCGCCACCGCACTGCTGCGCCACTGGGCGAACTACGGCGGTCTGATCGACGGGTTCGAGGAGAAGTACGGGATCAAGGTCACCGTCGACAATCCCGACGGCGGCAGTCAGGACGAGATCGACGACGTGAAGCGTTATCGGGGCCAGGAGCGGGCGCCCGACGTGCTCCAACTCGGTAACTCCTTCGCCGCGTCCGCAGCGGAGGAGGGCCTGCTGACGCCCTACCGGGTCGCCGCCTACGGGCAGATCGCGGCGAACCAGAAGGACCCCCAGGCCCGCTGGTACAACAGCTACGGCGGTTATGTGTCGATCGGCTGTGACGCGGCTCGTGTCAAGGTCTGCCCTGACTCCTTCGCCGACCTGCTGAAACCGGAGTACAAAGGTCTGGTCGCGATGAACGGCGCGAGCCCCAACACCGCCGGGTCGGCCTTCGCCGCCGTGTACGCCGCGGCTCTCGCCAACGGCGGCTCGTTCGACGACATCAAGCCGGGCATCGACTTCTTCGGCCGGCTCGCCGGGGTGGGCAACTACAACACCGGCAGCCCCGTACCGGAGTCGATCGTCAAGGGCGAAACTTCGATCTCCATCAGCTGGGACTTCCTCAACCTCCAGCACGTCGACGCCCTGCGCGGCCAAGGGGTGGACTGGAGGGTATCCATCCCCTTCGACGGCAGTTTCTCCCTCTACTACGCGCAGGCGATCAACGAGGACGCCCCCCACCCGGCGGCGGCCCGGCTGTGGGAGGAGTACCTCGCCAGCACCGAGGGCCAGAACCTGCGGCTCGTGGGATTCGCCCGCCCGGTCCGGATGGAGGCCATGGCCAAGGACGGCACCCTCGACAAGAACCTCGCCGCCATGCTGCCCACCGTGGAAGGCGGCCCACCGTCCTTCCCCACCCCGACGCAGCTGAAAGAGGCCCGCAAGGTCGTCAAGGAGAACTGGGACAAGACCGTCCCGCCCAAGCCCGTCCCGCCCAAGCCCGCCCCGCCGAAATGAGACACCGCAATCGCTCCTCCGCCCGGCACGGGTGACCCGCAGCGCACCGCCACGGTCCCGGCTCAGCTTGCCCTGGACCTACGTCCCTCGTGTTGGCGGGCTGGGAGGTGTGTCGTGGCCGACGGGGGGCGGGCGAGGCAGGACACCGGGGATGGCAGGCCCAGGCACCGGCGAGGCGCGTCAGCGTCCCGTGGTTCCTGGCCGTCGTCGGGTTCGGCGGGGGACTACACAGCTGGGTGGCGGGCCGAAGAGCGGATGAGCGTTCGGGTGCGCGCATGTACTGGCTCCGCGTTCGAGGAGGTGCCCTGTACCGGGGAGGAGCCGAGCAGTGCGCTGAGGGGCTCGTTCGAAGGGTTGGCGACGGGATGAGTGAAGGGCCTGTGTCGGCCGGCCGGACCTCCGGCCGAGGGGGCGGCGGTCGCGTGCGCGGGTCACCTCCTGATTGTGCTCAGAAGCCGGCCGCCGGGCCGGCCCGGCGGCCCAGGCCGCCTCGCCGCGCCGCCCCGTTCGGAGACTCCGGGGATCCCGACGGGCTCGCTCCCGCTTCCTCCGCTGCGTGGGCCGACACGTTCGTGCCACCGTCCACGGGCGTCCAGCGCCGTCCGGGAGCGGTTCGCCGGGAGGCCTCAGATCGCCACGAAGACGGTCCAGACGGCGAACGGCGCGATCGCGCACACCCCCGCGCCCCACCGCAGCAGCCCTCGGTATGTCTCCGCCCGGATGCCCTCCGGAGAATTGGCGACCACCAGAGCGCCGTTGGTGGAGAAGGGGCTGGCGTCGACGACCACGGCCGCGGCAGCCAGCGCGATGACCATGCCCGTGGTCGCGATGGAGCCCGAGGCGAGAAACGGCGCCGCGAGCGGCATCAGCGCGCCCAGGATGCCGGTGGTGGAGGCGAAGGCCGACACGACTCCGGCGACGTAGCAGATCAGCAGCGCGGCGACCAGCGGCGCGCCGACCATGGCGATCTTCTCGCCCAGCGAGTCGACGAGACCGAGGCGTTGGAGCAGCGTGATGTAGGTGACGATGCCACACACCAGCATCACCACCGGCCAGGCGATCTCCTTCGACGCCCGCTGTGCGGTACTGCGGAACACCAGCGCGAGTACGGCGGCCAGAGTGAGTGCGAACAGGCCGGTGTCCAGTCCGAGCAGGGTGGTGCCGACCACCATGAGGACCAACGCCACCAAGGTAGCTGCCTGTTCGATGCCCAGGGCCGGCGCCGTCGGGACGATGGCGTCCGGCTGGGGCACGGCGGAGAGCGGGGCGCCGCGTCTACGGCGGCCGAAGAGCAACCAGGTGATGACGGCGGCGGCCGCGTTGACGGCGAAGGTGCCGACGAACAGGGCCCCGCCGCCGACCCGCAGGTGGTTGGCCTCCAGCGAGGAGTTCACGATGCCGCCGAGGATCCCGGTGGGTGCGAAGCTGCCGGCGGCTGCGCCGTTGACGGCCATCAGTCCGACGTAGAGCGGGCTGAGCCGGTGCCGGACGGCGAAGGTGATGCCGATCGGCGCCAGGATCGCGACCGCGGCCGGGGAAGCCGCGCCGGTGGCGCACAGGGCCGCGGCCAGCAGGAACATGATCCACGGCACCACTCCGTGGCGGTTGCCGGCGGCACGGACGGTGGCGTGCACGAGCCAGTCGACCGTACCGTTCGTACGGGCGATGCCGAACAGGAAGGTGACGGCGACCAGCACCACGAACATGTCGGCCGGGAATCCGGCCAGCACTTCCTTCGCCGGGTGGCCGAGCCAGACCGTGCCGAAGAGGAACGCTGAGACGACGGCGAGGATCCCCATGTTGACGCCGCTCATCGCGGACAGGACGAACACGGCGACCAGGACCAGGACGCCGATCAGATCAGTGGACATGCCGCTGCTCCCTGCTGTGACTCTTGCGCGGGCTCGGCGAGCCAGGCGAGGACGGATTCGGTGTGCTCGCCCAGCGCCGGCACGGGTCGCAGACGGGTGGTTGTCCGGTCGTGCACGGTGACGGGTGGGACCAGGCCGGTCAGCTCGCCGACCGGGCTGTCGAACGGCGCCCAGCGGCCGCGGGCGCGGAGCTGGACGTGGTCGCCGAACTCCTCGACGGTGCGTTGCCGCGCGTGTGCGGTCGCGGCTTGGTCGAGTCGGGCGAGGAGGTCTTCGGCGGTCAGGCTCAGGGTGGTGGCCCGTACGATCTCGTCCAGCTCCGTCCGGTGCCGGACCCGGTCGGCGTTGCCGGTGAACCGGGCGTCGCCGAGGAGGTCGGGCCGGCGGAGGACGGTCGTGCAGAACGCCGCCCACTCGTGGTCGTTCTGGAGGCCGAGCATCACGCTCTGCCCGTCGCCGGTGGGAAACGGCCCGTACGGGGCGATGGTGGCGTGGCTCGCCCCGGTGCGGGCGGGCGCGGTGCCGCCGTAGCGGGTGAAGTACTCGGCGTACCCCATCCATTCGCCGAGCGCTTCCAGCATGGAGACCTCCAGCCGGGTGCCGCGGCCGGTCCGGGCGCGGTCGAGCAGGGCGGTGAGGACGCCGGTGTAGGCGTACATGCCGGCGCAGATGTCCGCGATGGACAGGCCCACCTTCGAGGGGGTGTCGGGGGTGCCGGTGATGGAGAGCAGGCCCGCTTCGCTCTGCACCAGCAGGTCGTACGCCTTGCGGTCCCGGTACGGGCCGGTGCTGCCGTAACCGGATATGTCACAGGTGATCAGCCGGGGGTGGCGGGCGGCGAGTTCGGTGTGGCCGATGCCCAGGCGGCCGGCGGCGCCCGGGGCCAGGTTCTGCACCAGGACGTCGGCCCGGGCCACGAGGGCGTGCAGATGCCGGTTGCCCTCGGGCGAGCGGACGTCGAGCTGGACGCTTTCCTTGCCTCGGTTGAGCCAGATGAAGTGGCTGGACATACCGCGCACAGTGCGGTCGTAACCACGGGCGAGATCACCGCTGCCGGGCCTCTCGACCTTGATGACGCGTGCTCCGAGGTCGGCGAGCTGGCGGGTCGCGAACGGTGCCGCCACGGCCTGTTCGAGCGAGACGACGACGAGCCCGGCAAGCGCGGGATACGGCTCGGGCATGGGATCCCTCCAAAGTTCCTGATCGGGTGTGGGTCACTTTCCGCCGCTCGCTGGTCACTGTGAAATGACGAAATGGCGTCATGACCATGCATGTGGCGCATGGTGGGTCCGGGCCCCCGATCGATGCGCGGCGGGCATGGCGGACGGCGGATTTGGTCATTTCACAGACTCTGCCGACCTTCCGACACTGGACGCATGGCGAACGAAATTCTTGGCTGGCAAGGCCGTTACTTCGAGGACTTCGTGGTCGGCGACGTGTACCGGCACCCCCTGGGGCGGACCGTCCTGGAAACCGACAACGCGTGGCTGACCCTGTTGACGCAGAACACCGCGCCCCTCCATTTCGACCGGCACTACTCGGCCGGGACGGTGTGGGGCAGGCCGCTGGTCGACTCCACGTTCACGCTGGCCCTGATCACCGGGCAGAGCGTCACCGACGTCTCCCAGCACGTGATGGCGAACCTGGGCTGGGACCGGGTACGGCTACCCAATCCGGTGTTCGAGGGCGACACGCTCTACTCGCAGTCGGAGGTGCTCTCCGCCCGTGCCTCCGGCAGCCGCCCGGACGTCGGGATCGTGAAGGTCCGCACGATCGGGTTCAACCAGGACGGCGTCATCGTGATCACGTTCGAACGGACCCTGCTGGTGTACCGCCGGGGCCACGGTCCGACCTTTGACACCGTCCGGCCCGTCTGGGACGCCCGCTCCCGAGCGGCGGCGGGCCTGGACGCCTGACGGCGGAACCCGGCTCCACCGGTCCTGCCGGCCACGAAAGGTCGCCGCAGCGACAGGAGGCTGCGGGGGCTCTCACAGCAGCGGGCTCAGGACCCGGTGTCCTGCGCGGCCAGGAGCGCGCGCGCGAGGTCGAGGCGCGGCCGGTCGATCATCTCGCCGTCCACCCGCACAGCCGCGCCCTCGCTGCTGTCGGCCCGGTCGAGGACGCGGCGGGCCCAGGCGAGCTGTTCGGGGTCGGGGTCGAAGCCGGCGTTGACCGGGGTGATCTGCGCGGGGTGGATGCAGAGCTTGCCGGTGAAGCCGCCGGCCCGGCCACGGGCCGCCTCCGCCCGGACGGCTTCCAGGTCGTCGAGCTGCATCGCGGGGCCGTCGAGAGGGCCGCGCAGCCCGGCCGCCCGGCTGGCGATCACCAGGCGGGTGCGCGGGTAGGCCCAGGCCTCGGGAGCGTCGCCCAGACCGGTCTCCCGACGGAAGTCGGCGACGCCGAAGGCCAGCGCGAAGACGGCGGGCTCGCGGGCGACGGCGAAGGCGTTCTCGACCCCGAGCGAGGTCTCCACCAGCGCGACGACCGGGGTGCCGGCGGGCAGCAGGGCCGCCGTGGCGGCGATGTCCTCCGGGTGTTCGGCCTTGGGCAACACCACGCCGGCGAGCGCGGGCAGGCGGCCGGCCGCGTCCAGGTCCGCGCGCCAGTGCTCGCCGGTACGGTCGTTGACCCGGACCCAGACCTCCGGGAGGTCCGTGCCGCAGCGCAGAAGGTTGTCCCGGGCGAGGTCCTTGCTGCCGGGTGCGACGGCGTCCTCCAGGTCGAGGATCACCGCGTCCGGGACCGCTCCGACGGGACGGCTTCGGAGCGGGAACCGTTCGGGCCGGTCCGCCGGGGTGAACAGCCACGAGCGGGCGTGGCGCGGGTCGAGGACCATCATGTCTCCTGGAAGGCGCAAGCGTGCCGGCGGTCGGGCCGGCGCCAGGGCCGACCCGGGATCGTCCGGGGGCGGCACCCCGTGCGGTCGCTGCCCGTGCCTCCATGCTCGGACGGCGTCGCCCCGGTGTGAAATAACGCCTCTTCGACGGTTCCATGCGTGCGGCGCATCATCCCGCCCGGTGCCCGGTGCCCGGTGCCTGGGCGACCGGAGGCCGCTCACCCCCGGGGCCGGGCCGTCGACCGCACGTAGTCGTGGAACCGGGCCACCACCGCGGCACGCGGCCCCCCGGCCGCAACGATCACGCCGATCGTCCGGTACGCCTGCGGGTCTGCCAGCGGCACGTGGACGGCACGGCCCTCGTACGCGGCAAGGTCACCGGTGCTCGGCACCACGGCCACCCCGAGCCCGGACGTCACCAGGGTGCGCAGGGTGCTGAGTTCCGTGCACTCCAGTACGATCCGCGGCGCGAAGCCCGCCCTCTCGCAGAGCCGGTCGGTCACCTGGCGCAGCCCGTACTCGGGTTGCAGTGCCACGAACTCCTCCGCCGTCAGCTCCGCCGTTTCGACCCGGCTGCGGGAGGCGAGCGGGTGGCCGACCGGGACGAGCAGACCCAGCGGCTCGTCGCGCAGCGGGGACCATTGCAGGTCGTCCCCGACCGGTCGCGGGCTGGTCACCCCGAGGTCCAACCGGCCCCGGCGCACGCCGTCGACGACTACGTCCGCCGCGCTCCCGCGCAGCTCGAAGGTGGTCGCCGGGGCGATCGTGCGGTACCCGGCGAGGAGTTCGGGGATCAGCCAGGTGCCGTACGAGTGCAGGAAGCCGAGTGTGATGGTCCCGGTGTCCGGGTCGACCAGGGTGGCGATCCGCTGCTCGGCCCGGTCGATCTCGCTGATCGCGCGCACCACGTGAGCCCGGAACACCTCGCCGTACTTGTTGAGCCGCAGCCGGTTCTGGCGGCGGTCGAAAAGCGGCACGCCCACCCGTTTCTCCAGCCGGGCGATGGCACGGGACAGGGTGGGCTGGGTGATGTTCAGCCGCTCGGCCGCGGCGGTCACGTGCTCGGACTCCGCCAGAGCCACGAACCACTGCAACTCCCGGATCTCCATCCGTCCACCATACGTCGGGGCCGTCGAACTCCGGCCTAGGACCGGCCGGCGCCTTCGTGCGCCAGCAGGTCAGGGGGCGCCGGCTCCTTCGGGGGCCCGCCGGGTCGCCGTCCTGTACACGGCGCGGCTGGGCTCCTCGCCCGCACACATGCCGCTGTTCGGAAGGCCGTCGGGAATCCGGCGGTGGCGCCGTCGAAGCGACCGCGCTGTCGGACTTGGCGTGGACCGACGCCGCGGTGGCCTTCGACGGTTGACGCCCTCCGCTCCTGACAACCTCACCTACGCCCCGCGAACGTGGTCCGGACGCTGGGCGAACTCCTGGCGGCAGCCCCGGCAGCCCCGGCAGCCCGGTCCGCCTGACAGCGGGCGACAGCCCGCGCGGAGGGGAAGGGTGACGGCGCCCGCCGCGGGTACACGTCATCAGGGAACCGAAGCCCGGTAAGCCTGTGATCTACCGACCACCCTCAACACTACGGCCTTCGCGTCAAGTCCTGTATCTATTCGTCGAGTTCAGGATCACGCGAAGGCCGCTCCGCTGTCCTGGGAACACCCGGACGAGTGACCACCGGATCCGCTTGTTCGAGACCGCTGGAGAGATCACAAGCTGAGCGGCCGATCGACTACCCCGACGATCCCGGCGTCGTGACCGCCCCGACCGACTGCATCATCGACATGATCGTCGACAATCTGGCGCCCGACACGTCGCTCCCGATCAAGGCGGCTGTGACCATGAGCGTCGGCAGGCTGCTCGACGGCTTCAAGTATGCCGAGAGGTTCATCGGTGGCACGGCCGCGTCGTGCGTCCTCATGCCCGACACCTGCCACCGCTGTCGGGGGCCCTGTAAGGTCACCGGGACCTCGACATTCAGGGTCGGAGAAGTCCCCTGGCTGGCCAGGGCACGATTGCCGTGCCTACGACGGACGGCGATGACGGTCAGCGCGCCGTCTACGATTTCCACACGAGCGAGGTGCGGCCCACCTGCACATGAGCCCGAGGGTTCTGACAGCCGCCGAGCGAGCTCGGTCTTTGTGTGCTCGTCCGGCGCAAACCCGACGACGCCCGGCTGCACACGGTCCCAGGGGCGTGTGAGAGCCCCGACGGTCATGGTGCCCGCAGGTCATCGCGGTGCGGGGATCTACGGCTGTCCGTCGCGAACGCTTCGAGGCTCCGGTCGAAGGAGTGACCTTGCCAGGTCGCCCCGAACCGGAGCCTCGAAGGGCCGCCGGGCCGGCCTCCGGGACCGCCCCGCGGGTGGCGGAGCCGAACATGCCGGGGGCACGGCATCACCCGACTCGCCAACCACGCCCTTGCCGGGCAGCTCGCAACCGGCAGATCGCGCTGTGGCTCAGATCCCGTGCAGCCGCCGGGCCGAGGGTCGCAGGTACACGGCCCAGGTGACGACGGAGCACACCGCGTACGCCGCCAGGAACGCCAGGTAGGCCGTGTCACCGTTCTTGCTGGTGAGGAAGGACTGTCGGAAGGCGACGTTCACCAGCACTCCGCCGACCGCGCCGACCGCACCGGCCAGGCCGATCAGTGCGGAGGCCCGGCGGCGTGAGTCGTTCGCTGCGGTCTCCGGGTCCGTGCCGGTCGCGATCGCGGTGCCTGCCTTCGCCTGGAAGATCGCCGGGATCATCTTGTAGGTGGAGCCGTTGCCGATGCCGCTGAGTACGAACAGGGTCAGGAAGCCGGTCAGGAACAGCGGCAGCGAGTTGGCCCGTGAGGCGGCCAGCACGAGGCCGGCGCCGGCCGCCATCAGGACGAACGTGCCGAGGGTGACCTTCGCGCCGCCCCAGCGGTCCGCCATCCTGCCCCCTATCGGCCGTACCAGCGAACCGAGCAGCGGGCCGAGGAAGGTCAGGTAGGCGGCCTTGATCGGGGTGTCGAACTGGTGATGGAACTGGACCTGGAGCACCTGTCCGAAGGCGAAGCCGAAGCCGATGAAGGAGCCGAACGTGCCGATGTAGAGGAGTGACATGACCCAGCTGTGCGGCTCCCGCGCCACCTCGCGCAGCGCGCGTCTGTCGTTGCGCAGGGCGGTCAGGTTGTCCATTCTCAGCGCCGCGCCCAGGGCCGCCAGCACGATCAGCGGCAGGTAGACCAGCGGGACCAGGCGGGGGTGGGCCGCGCCGGCGGTGGCCAGCACCAGCAGGCCGACCAGCTGCACGACCGGGACGCCGAGGTTGCCGCCGCCCGCGTTGACGCCCAGTGCCCAGCCTTTGAGCCGCTGCGGGTAGAACGCGTTGATGTTCGCCATCGACGAGGCGAAGTTGCCGCCGCCGACGCCGGCAACACAGGCCACCGCCAGCAGCGTCCCGTACGAGACGCCCGGGTGCAGCACGATCCCGGCCAGCACGGTGGGCACGAGCAGCAGCAGGGCGCTGAAGACCGTCCAGTTGCGGCCGCCGAACTTCGCCACGGCGAAGGTGTACGGCAGGCGCAGCCCCGCACCCAGCGCCGTGGGCAGCGCGGTCAGGGTGAACTTGCCGGCCGGGTCGATGTGGTACTCGGGGCCGAGGAAGAGGACCAGAACCGACCACAGGCTCCACACCGAGAACCCGATGTGTTCGGAGAGGACCGAGAAGACCAGGTTGCGGCGGGCGGTCCGGGCACCGGCCCGCTCCCAGAACTCCGCGTCCTCCGGACGCCAGTCGGTGATGCCGCGCGCCCGGCGCGGTTCCCTCGCCTCGGTGGTCGTGTCTTCGCTTCCGACGACAGTGCTCATCAGGAGTCACCCGCTCGTTCATGGGATGGGGGTTGTGCGAGAGACGCTAGGAGCGGCGGGTTTCGGCGGGAGGCCTCCCCGCCGCTCGGGCGTGCTACGGCTTGCGCACGCCCGCCGGCTCGCGTCGTGAGCGGCGGACCGGCCAGACTCGCGGCACCGTCGGCGTGCCACGGTTCGGGTACCGGAAGGCGTCGGTGCGGACCAGGTGTCCTTCCCTGGTCAGGGCGTTCCCGCCGTGCCGCGCCACCCGTACCGGCTGTCCCACTCCAGAACTCGGTCCCGCAGCCTCGTGGGATCGATCTACGGTCTCCCGCGAGAGCAGTCCCACAGAGCCCGCCCGCCGATTCGAAGCCGACGCGAGCCGGCCGTCGGCCGTAGCGCGGGCCCAGCAGCTCTGCGGTGGAAGGGCGTTGTGGGTCTCCTGGCGGCCGGAGGCGGGGTGGCCGTCAGCGCTTGATATCGATCTTTCCCTGTCCGGCCATGGCCCCGACGCCCATCTCCGCTCCGCCTCCGACGAAGGAACCGATGTACTCGCCGTCCAGGCCCCACAGGTTGATGTTGAACATGGCTGCGGTGGTGGTCGCCTCGAAGCGGGTGGTCCAGCCCTCGTAGTCGCGCAGGTGGCCGTTGAGCCACAGGGTGCCCCAGACGTCTCCGGCTCCGACGCTCAGGCCACCTCCGGCGCCGGTGATCTCGTACTCGACGCCCCTGTCGTCGGTGAAGTCCCCGGAGAAGCCGCCCCCGAGGACCGAGAAGGAGTGCACGGATCCGGAGTAGGAGAACTTCTTGTGGACGATCACCGCCTGCCCGGCGATCACGTCGGGGCCGATGGCCCGCCGGGTTGTGATCAGGTCGAGGTGGGACTCGGCGGCCCGGCTGTAGTGCTCTGCCAACTGCGGGTGGGCGGTGTCGTGGATGCTCATGGCGAGGGGTCCTCGATTCGTCTTGGGGACGCCGGGCGCGGGTGCGCACAGTGGCTTGATCATCCCAGCCCGCCCCGGGACACCGCCGCACGGAGAGGCGTGAACAGGCTGTCGAGAATGCGGAGTTGACGCCCGCGGCGCCGTACCGGCGGACCGGCTGGCCATGATCGCGCACCGGGCGCCAGGTCCTTGATCACTCGAACGAGTGGCCATTGGCGGGAATCCGAAGAGTGCTCGCATAATCACTTTGAGTCATGGAGCGATCGTGTCGTGCCGCCTCGACCGTAGATCGCCACGGCGCCGCGTCATGCCCGAACGCACCAGGCGGCGTTCGGCCCACCTCGGCAGGACGATCTCGCCCGAGACGGGGCGGCGGCACACCTCGACCGACCGAGCCACCACAGGAGAAGCCGGTGC
Organism: Streptomyces sp. BE303; assembly: GCF_036290945.1. NCBI lineage: Bacteria > Bacillati > Actinomycetota > Actinomycetes > Kitasatosporales > Streptomycetaceae > Streptomyces > Streptomyces sp. BE303. Next base: position 77,499 of record NZ_JAQYWZ010000428.1, on the reverse strand, counting down.
CCGGCCACGACGACAGCAACAACCTCACCGGCAACCGTCCCTACAACTACCGGTCCTCCGCGTAGGAGGGGCAGGACGAGCAGGACAAGGACCGGACCTTCTACGTCACCGTCACCGGCGGCGCCAAGGACCTCCTTGACGCGCTCGTCTCCGAGCGGAACCCCGAGTACTCCGACCACGAGCGCGCCAACCTCCTGGACCGCCAGGACGGCACGTTCACGGTCGCCTACCTGGACCGCAAAACCGCCGAGCGCGCCGCAGGCCTGTTCGAGACGGCGGGTGCCCAGGTCGAGACGGTGGGCAAGGACACCAGCCTCTGACCGCCCGGCGGAGCGGATCCGAGCCCGAACTCCGGCGGGGCGACCGCCCCACCGGAGCTGGCTGCCGGTGTCTGGACGGCGCCGTTGGACAGGGGCGCAGCGCTCGCCTGGGGCAGGACGCGGAACATGGGGCTTGCGTGGCTCAACGCCGTGACCCGTCCGCAGGTGACTCGTTGGCCCAGGTGCCCGCGAAGCCATTCGAGAGATGAGAGCACCGTGCCCGAGACCGAGGAGTTTGCCGACGAGCAGCCCGAGCTGGTCGTCCGCAGGATCGCAGACCCGCAGGACGGCGGCGATGACCCTGCCGGGGACGCGGACGGCCAGGAGCCCGGACCGCAAGCCCGGACACGCGCCGACGGCATGATGACCCAGGGCCAGATGTAGCCGACGCCGCGAAGCCGGAGGGCCTGGAGGCCGACGGGCCGGGCGGCGAACACCGGTGGTCGATCAGCGACCTCGACGCCGGACCGGGCCCTGGTGGGAGCCGACCGGCACCAGGTCCTGACCAGCACCACCACCCACACCTTGATGCCCGCCCCGGACAGGGCGGGCATCAAGGTGTCCGGCGCGTTCCCGCCAGGATCCTCGGTGTCGAGGAGGGGGCACCGCCGAGGTCGGGGCGGAGGGTCGTCACCTCCCGGACCCCGGGGCCCGTCCCCGGGAGCGAATCGGTGGAGTACAGGACCACCGGACTGATCGAACGTTGGGACGGTACCGCCTGGCACCGGCTCGCCGCTCCCGAGATCGACGGGGACTGGCGGCTCAGCTCCGTCACCGAGATCGCGCCGGACGACGTCTGGGCGGTCGGGAACACCGCCTACCCCGACGACCGGCCCGTCCTGCTGCACTACGACGGCCGGGACTGGACCAGGGTCACCGCCCCCGCCTTCACCGGCCTCTACGGCGAGTACCAGAGCGTTGCGGCCAACGGGCCCGACGACGTATGGGTGGTGGGCCGGGCCGTCCTCACTGACCAGGACCGCGGCCACCCGCTGGTCGCCCACTGCGACGGCCGCTCCTGGAGCACGGTGGCCGCCCCGGAGGGCGTGGCCGGCAAGCTGTGGTCGGTCACCGCCGTCCCGGGCGGCATGGCCGCCGTCGGCTGGGACACGAGCGGCGGGCCGGACCGGCCGCTCGGCCTGCGCTTCACCCACGGCCGCTGGGAGACGCTCGACCTCTCCGTGCCCGGCTAAGCCGACCTGTCCTACCAGGCGGTGGTGGCCGGGCCGGGCGGCCGGTTGACCGCTGTGGGCGCCGGCACCACCCCGAAGTCGTCGACCTACCAGCCGATGGTGCTCACCGGCCGCAGGTGACGCCTCCCCGCCCGGGTCCACGGATCACGCATCGTGGGCCCGGGCGATCAGCAGTCGCCGGCCTGGTCCTGGACGACCATCGGGGCCCTTCGGCCCGCCAGGTCGGCAGGTGGGCAGGTCGGAAGGTCGGAAGGTCGGAAGGTTCCCATCCGTGTCGTCGTACGGGGCGTCGGAGACCAGAAGAGGACGTGTCCCCGGGGTCGCGGATCGGGACCTGGGACTACACCGACCGGCGCGGAGGGGGCTCGGGTCAATCCGCGCCGCGTTCCCGGGGAGGCGTTCCGGGCGAGGCCCGCGCGGTGAACTCGGGCGCGCTCGGTGGGGGACCCGCCGCTCTTCCGCGTCCCCTCCCCGGAGGGCGTCCGGGAAGGGGGTTGAGCCCGGGGTATGCAGCACGGTGGGAGGCTGCAGACCCCGGGAGTCGGTGGGGTGGCGCCTACGCGGCCGGGGCGGGGCGGCGCGGGCTCGTGTGGCGGGGGCGGGCGGGTATCGCGTCGCCGATGGCCGGTCGGGGTCGGGCCCGGCCGGTCAGGCCGTGGGCTCGTGGCACGGCGGTCGTCACCACGGCGGTGGGCAGGTCCTCCACCCCGGCGGTCGGCGGCCGGCCGGCGGCGGCCTGGTCCACCGCCAGCGTGAACCACACGGTCTTGCCGCCGCCGGGTTCGGAGTGCCAGCCGAAGTGGTCGGCCAGCTCGCGGACGAGGGCCAGGCCGCGGCCGCTCTCGTCGTCGTCGGTGGCCGTCCGGAGGCAGGGCGGGGTGCTGCTCTGGTCGGTCACGGAGACCCTCAGCGTGCCGGGGTCGGCCGTCCAGGTGATCCACAGTTCGCCGCCGGCCGGGCTGCCGTGGGTGACCGCGTTGGTGACCAGCTCGGAGGCGAGGAGCTTCGCGTCGCCGAGCTGGTCGTCGTCGAGGACCGCGCCGAGTTCGATGACGGCGTCCGTCGTAGCCTGCCGGACCACGCCGACGCTCTGAAGTTCAGCCGCGATCGTGAGATCAATCCGCATGACCATCGTTCCTGTCCTGGTCGGCCGTGGTGTCGAGGCTCATCGGGCCGGCTCGGCAGGTGAGCCGAGCGAGAGCGTCTCCAGGCGGCGGCTGACGTCGGCGCCGTGCAGCAGGGTGGTCGGTGTGTTCGTCTGGGGAACCCAGGGCAGGGTGTCCCACCGCGTACCGTGGGACGGTGGAAGGGCAATCCAGCCGTCCGGACCGGAGCGGACCTCGATGTTGTCGCGGTCCGCCTTCGCGTACCGGCCGGTTGCCGGGAGAACAAGGATGACGACCAGGTCGGCGGTGACGATGGACGGCACCTGGGCGATCTGGTCAAGGGCAACCATCACGGCGATGCCGAGAGGGCGAGGGAGGGCCACAGCGTCGAAGCCGGCCGTCCAGGCGATGAGGCCCGCGCCGGGGGCGCTCCCCAACTCGTCGACAACGTGCCGGGGCTCCGAGAAGACCGGGCTGTCGGGGCGCGGGTGGGCACCGGGAACCGGGCAAGCCGGGTTCCCGCAGGTACAGCCCTGCCGGGGTCGGTGTCGGTAGCCGACGGACAACGGCCAGCGCAGGATGGTCGAGTAGCCCGTCGCAGCGTCGTCCGGCCGGCGGGTGTTGATCAGCTCCATTGCCAGTCTCTCCCACGGTGATCACGCACGTGACTCTGGTGACCTTCTGAGAGTGACAGCCAAAGAACAGCGCGCCCCCTAGAAATTCTAGGGGGCGTCATATGTTCTATTTGACAAGGGAGTTACTGTACGAGCTCCATGTTGTGGATGAGGCCTGAGAGGGCTACTGCCTGGGATGGAACTCCGAGCTGGACAAGCTCCGTGACCAGGGCGCGGCTCATGGGATCCGCGTACACGTAGTGTGGCGCCGCCGTCGCGGCTTCCTTCAACTTGACGACCGCTGCTGCAGCCCGGCCCATCCGGTACATGGCCCGCGCCTGATCGATCGCGTAGTGTGTCCGACGTTCCATCGACGGCACCTCGGTGATGTCCACCTGTGGAACGCGCTGAAGACCGCGGTCCGGCTGGTCCACCTCGACGCCGGCCTCCGCGGCGTGCACCGCGACAACACCTCGACCGAAAACGGTGTGGTTCGCCAGGTCGTACCAGCCCGGTCCGAGACGGTTCGCGTCCTCCAACGCGGCATCGATCCGGGCCCACGCGTCCTCCCTCTGCCCGGCACGGGCGTGGGCGATCGAGCACCGCAGGTGCAGGGCGCCACGCAACGACACCGCCGCTTGCTCACCTGGCCCGCTCCGGGCATGCGGCTCCAGGTCCCGCATCGCTGCCTCGGCTACCGCGATGGTCTCCCGGTTCGATGCCTGGTGCAGCAACGCACCGCACCGGTCCCAGGCGACCGCGGCTCTCATCAGAGGATCGTCAACGGCCGTCGCGGCGCCGGCGGCCACTTCTGCCGCCGACCACGCCAAGTCAGGGTAGCCGAGCTGGTTCAGGCACATCCTGGCCGTCCGGGCCGCGTCGACGAGCAGCCTCAACGCCTCGCTCCGCTGGGTCCCTGCGAGGGTGAGCACCGCTGTGTTCAGGTCTTCGATCAGCGGGGGCAGCAGGGTGGCGACATGCGGCAGGTTGGCCGCCTGCCGGGCCGCGTTGGCCCGCCGGGACTGCTTGCGCAGTTCTGCGAGCTCGACCGGAGCACCCTGCGGGATGAGCCCGGGGTGGCCCGACAGGATCAGGCTGGCACGGCGGATGCCGGTACGGATCGCGGGGACGTGGGCGAGGGTTCCCCCTGCGCGTTGCAGTCGGTACGGCTGACCGAGCAGCCAGACCACGTCAACGTCGCATTGCTCGGCGATGGCGGTGATCACGCTGTATCGGTCGAGAACCATCCGACCGCTCTCCACGTTGGCGACCCAGGACTCGGCGCGTCCGAGGAAGTCGGCAAGCTCAACTTGCGTCAGGCCGGCTGCATTTCGGGCGATCCTCACCCTAGCGCCGATGTGCTCACTGTTCAGGGGCATACTGGGGCTCTCCGTTCTGACCTCGACGACCAGGACGGTACTCCGGACGGCGTCCCTGTGGAGCACTACGGTGTGACGGGGGCGCCATCTGTGCGTGACGTCAGGTCGTTCTGGCCTGTGTGGGTCGGGCGAGCAGGGCCGGCCGACGCCGAGGCGGCGCGGGGCTACCGGGTTTCGGGCGATGCACTCCCGCTTCTGCTCTACGGCCACGTGGTGGATGAGCCGGCGGAGCTTGGCCCGTTCGGCCTCGGGCGCTCGGACCTCGGTGGTCACGTCGGCCTGGATCGGGTGCGGCGGGTGCGCCTGCATCCGGACCGGGCCGGACCGGGCCGGGCTCGATGTCGGTGAGGTGGCGGTGGGAGATGTGGAACCAGTCAGCGCAATCGAGGTCCGTGGCGAGCGCGGACCGGTCGATGCGGTCGCCGAGTTTGGCCAGCCGGCCTGGCGGCTGGCTCCCTCGGGCTGAAAGTGCTTCGCACCAGGCGCTCGCCGCCACGCCCGTCGCCTTCCGTCACAACCGAGGACTGGTAACCGCTCGCCTTGCTCTGGCCCAACTTGATCAGAACGAGATCGGACAGGCATGCGAGACCGCTGCCGGCGTTTACGACCTGATGGGCGACGATCCGCTGCCGTCTCGTCTGCGAATCCTCCTGGACGACTTCCGCCGAGAGTTCATCACCCTGGCGCCGACCTCTCGCGATACTCGAAAGTGGACCAGCTTCGTTCGTACCCCGGAAGGCTCGCGATGACGATAGACCTCCGCCACTTCCACGGCGACAACCTGCCGGAAGACCACCGTCAGGTGCTGCTTGAGGTCCACTCCGATGCCTATCAGGCGCAGGCGGACGATCCGTTCGTCCAGCGGTTCGCCTGGTTCGTCGATCACTGGACCGCACGCTCCGGGTATTCCTGCGTCGTCGCGTACGAGGACAGCACTCCGGTCGGCTTCGCCTACGGCGCACCCCTGACGACCGGGGCCGAAGGGTGGCGCCCGCACCTCGATCCGGCACCCGAACGAACCCGAACTTTCGCTGTCTCCGAGGTGATGGTGCGTCCGGCATGGCGGAAGCAAGGCATCGCGCAGGCCGTTCACGATGTCCTCCTCGCCGACCGCGGCGAGGCCCTCGCGGTGCTCTACGTCGACACCACCCACCCCCGAGTCCAGGCGATGTATGAGAGCTGGGGGTACACCAAGGTCGGCGAGCACCGTCCCTTCGAGGATGCACCGCTGTACGCCGTCATGTTGCAGGAACTGGTCGTGCACACGTAGTCCTCCCGAATCCGCAGCAGCCGACCGCCGGAGTCCGGACGACCGGGAGCCGGCGGCCGTGGATCACCGGCGAGGCACTCGTCTCATCTCTCGCCCCCTCCACCCCTCCACTGCTGTGCCACCGGGCCGGGCCCCCACGAGCGGCGCCGCCGGCTGATCGGACGCGGCTACCGGTACGTCGCCCGGCCTCGGATCCCGCTGCTGGAGTCGTCGGGGCCGATGACGGCCGGGGTCACGGCGCGGCGTTCGTGTCGAGGGCGTCGAGCAGGGAGGGCAGGTCGGTGACGCTGTCCAGGACGTGGGTGTGGGGGGCGGCGGCGAAGTCGCTGTCGCCGTGCGAGCCGGTGCGGACGGCGGCGGCGACGCGGGCGCCGGCGCGGTGGGCGGCCAGGAGGTCGCTGGTGGTGTCGCCGGCGGCGGCCAGGTGGTGGACGGACTCCGTACCGGTGCGCAGCAGTGCCGTGAGCAGCATGTCGGGGTGCGGTCGCCCGCGGCCGGCATCGGCGGGCGACAGGGCCAGGGTGACGAGGTCGTGCCAGCCGAGTCCGCGGAGGACGCGGTCGCGGGTGGCGGGGGAGAAGCCGGTGGTGAGCACGACGTGGCGGCCGGCCGAGCGCATCTGCTCGATCGCGTCGGCGGCGCCAGGAATCTCGCGGACGCCCTCGGTGTCCAGGGCCTCGTCGTAGGCGGTCTCGAAGGCCTGGTTGGCGAGGTCGGCGCGGGCTTCGTCGCCGTCGGCCAGGGCACGGAAGACCTCGATCTTCGACCGGCCCATGGTCTCCCGTGCGTAGGCGACGGCGGCGGTGTGGTCGGCGGTGCCCGTTGGGATGCCGATGGCGTCCAGCGCCCGGTGGAAGGCGGTGAGGACGGCGCCGCCGTCCTCGACGGTGGTGCCGGCCATATCGAGGCAGACCAGCTGGACGGAGAGTCGGGACGCGAGCATGGCTGTCCTGTTCCTTTGCGTGCGAGGGGGGAGTGGGAGGAGAGAGGGCCGCAGGGGCCCGACGCGGCGGGCGCGGTGCTGGTGGGCAGGGCCCTGCTGACGTCGCGCGGCGGCGCGGTATCCGTATCGGCCTGCGTGCCCGACCGTGTCAGGTGCCGGAAGGGCGGGTCAAGACTTGTACTGACAAGTTGCCGATTGTTCACCTGGATCACCTCGATGCCTGGGTGGCGACGGGCCCGGGTGGAGTGCTGTTCCGCAGTTCATCTGGTACGGGTCGAAAGATGTCATGACAGGTGGCGGGGTAGGGCGGTCCATGACACCTGTAGGGTCAGGTCCCGTGAAGGAATCACTGCACGGTGTCGTCGCCGCCCAACTGCGTCAGCGGATCCGGAGCGGCTCGTTGAAGGTAGGCGAACTCCTGCCCTCGGAAGCCGAGTTGTGCGAGGAGTTCGCGGCCTCCCGCACTCCGGTGCGCCAGGCGCTGGCGACCCTCCGGGAGGAGGGGCTGATCAGCGGGGGGCAGGGACGGCGGTCGGTGGTGCTGGACGCGGTGCCGTCCCAGCCGTTCGAGTCGCTGCTGTCCTTCACCACCCGGGCCCGGCTGACCGGGCACAGCCCGGGGCAGCGGTTGCAGGAGATCGCGCTGCGCAGACCGCAGGCGGCCGTCGCGGCGGCACTGGAGGTCGACGCCGAGGCGCTGGTGGTGCAGTTGCTGCGGCTTCGGCTGCTGGACGGCCGGCCGGCGATGCTGGAACGGATGACCTACACCGAGGCGGTGGGCCGTCCGCTGCTGGGCGCGGACCTGGACGCGGGCTCGATCTACGCGCTGTTGACCGAGAACGGGGTCGAGTTGGCCGCGGCCCGGCACACCTTCGACGCGGTCGCCGCCGACGAGGTCGACGCGCAGCTGCTGGAGGTCGAGGTGGGCGCGCCCCTGCTGCGCGAGCGGCGGCTCACCACGGACGCCCAGGGGGTGCCGGTGGAGTGGTCCGAGGACCGCTACCGGCCGGACGTGGCGAACGTGACGGTCACCAACACCCGCTCCGCGCGCTCGGCGCAGCTCTAGGTGTGCCGGCCGCACCGCCGGGCGGGCGCGGTCACCGGGAGTGCGGGGCGAGCGCCTGGCGCGGCGCGGTCCCGGTGCGGGCCGCTTCGACGGCGTCCTCGATCCGCTCCAGCGGGTGGGCTGCGGCGACCAGGGACGCGAACGGGTAGGTCTCGTGATGGGCCGCCAGGAAGCGGACGGCGGTGTCCAGGTCGTCGGGGCGGTAGTTGTGGACGCCGATGACGGTGTGCAGGCCGCGCACCAGGCGTTCGGGATCGAGGGCGACGGCGGGGCCGGGCGAGACGGAGCCGACCAGCACGGCCCGGCCGCCGACGGCGAGCGAGTCCAGGCAGCGCTGGACGGCGGCGGGCCGGCCGGAGAAGTCGAGGGCGACGTCGGCCTCACCGACCTCCTCGGCGGTGTCGAAGGCGGCGCTCGCGCCGAACCGCAGCGCCTCGGCGCGCCGCGCGGGATCGGGGTCGACCGCGCTCACCCGGGCGCCGGCGGCGGCGGCCATCGCCGCGGCGGTCAGACCGAGCATGCCCGCGCCGGTGATCAGGACCCGCTGCCCGGCCGGCTCGCCGGCGGCGGCGAGGGCGGCGGCGACGGTGGCCGTGGCGCAGGAGGCGGGGCTGGCGACCGTGTCGGGCAGGCCCGCGGGCACGGCGACGACGGCGGTGCCGGGCAGCACCAGGCAGTGGGTGGCGAAGCCGCCGTTCAGCGGGGCGAGCGGGGACCACGGCTCGTGGCCGTACTTGCGCAGGCTCAGGCACTTGTGCGGCAGGCCGCGTTCGCACCGCTCGCACCGTCCGCACGAGGCGGCCACCGACCACACCACCCGCATCCCCTCCTCGACCGGCGTGCCGTCCACGCACCGCACACCGCCGGCACCCACGCCGACCACGGTGCCCACCTGCTCGTGGCCGAGCAGTGCGGGTACGGGCGAGGGGCGGCGGCCCTCGACCGTGTGCAGGTCGCTGCCGCAGATGGTGGCCAGGTCGATGCGCACCAGCAGTTCGCCGTCGCAGGGGGTGCGGGGCGTGGCGCCGTCCAGCAGGGAGAAGGGCTTGTCCACGCCCTCCCAGCGGGCGAGGCGGACCGGGATCAGGTCAGTGGAATCGTTCACTCGTCGAACTTGTCATGAAAGTGCGCACTCATCAAGTACTTATCATGACAGGTTGGGCGAAGATCAGATGAACCCCGGTGTCTCGCACCGCTCGCCGACGGGCGGTGCGAGACACCGGGGTTCGGTGGCGAGGGATCAGGCCGGATGGCCGAGCTCGGTCGCGGTGCGGTGGACCTCGAAGAGACGTCGGCCGGCGCGGTTGATCCAGGTCGCGGTGAGCGTCGCCGGGGAGACCGTGGTGTCCGCGACGAGCTTGAGGAACACGTACGGCTCCACGGCGCTGGCGACCAGGGCCGGGTGCGGGGTGTTGAGGCTGGCGATGGTGCTGCCGTGCAGTGGGCTCACGATGAACTGCCACAGGTCGTAGCCGATCCGGGGCCCGTAGTTCAGCGCGCGGGAGACGTGCACGTCGCCGCTGACCAGGAAGCAGCCGGGGATCCGCTCGGCGGCGAGGAAGTCGAGGATCGCGTCCTTCTCGTACTGGTAGGTGGCCCAGTCGTCGGTCTCCGAGTTGCCCTTGTCGTCCCAGATCATGCCGGAGGTGATGGCCTTGAACGGGGCGGTGCTGGCCCGCAGCGAGGCGCGCAGCCAGTCCCACTGAACCTGGCCCAGGCACGTGGTCCTGGTGGGGTCGGCCCAGCTGGGGCCGGTGTTGCTGAACCAGCGGGGATCGAGCAGGAAGACCTCGACGGGGCCGCGGCGGAACGAGGTGTAGACGGCCCGGCCGGCCGTTCTGGTGGTCAGGCGGGTGCCGTCGTCGGCGTGGCCGAAGGAGGCGTTGGCACGGTAGTCCACGAAGGCGGTGCGGGTGTTGACCTTGCCCGCGAAGGAACCGTTGATGCCGTTGCCGCCGAAGTCGTGGTCGTCCCAGGTGCCCCAGGTCGGCATGGTGGAGACCATCTGGGCGATCTCCGGCTGCGCGAGGAACTCGCGGTGCTTGGTGCGGGCCACGGCCAGGTTGCCCGAGTCGACGTAGGGGGTGTCGCCGAGCAGCACGAAGCTGTCGCAGCCCTCCTCGACCACGCGGGTCCACACGGTGTTCGGGGTGGAGGGGGCGCACGAGCCCAGGCCCATGGTCACGACGGCGGGCGCCCCGTCGGCCGGTGCGGTGGCGAAGGACCCGGTCAGGGGGATGAAGCCGGGGGCCGCGACGATCGGGGCGAGGGTGAACTCGTAGTGGGTCGCCGCCCGGAGGCCGGGGATGTCGGCGAGCAGGGTGTCGTCGTTGGCGGTGGAGATCGGCACGTCGACGACCTTCGACCAGCCGTCGGCCCGGCGCACGGTGCAGCGCCAGACGGGGTGGACCGCGGGGTCCAGGCCGGGGCGGGCCCAGAGACGCGCGGTGGTGGTGTCGACGTGTCCCACCAGCGGGCCGACCGAGGCCTGCGCCGGCATCGGGGTGGGCGGGACGGCGGGAGCGGTGCCCGCGCGCACCAGGGCGACGTAGCCGGCGAGGGCGGTGAAGAAGGTGACACTGTCCTGCACCGCGGCGGCCGGCTGGACGGTGGCGCCGCTGCTGTTGAAGCACTTGTCGACGGTCAGACTGGCCACCAGGAACCGGCCCGCGCCGTGCGCGCCTTCGAGCAGGCAGGGGTTGGCGCCGCCCGCGGTGCACGCCATCAGCACCCGCATGGCACGCCACGAGCCGACGGTCTCCCAGCTGACCCGGATGCCGGCGGCCCGGCCGGTGAACACCCTGCCGGAACTCCTCGGAAGCGCCGCGACGAGCGGGTGGTCGGCGACGATCGGCAGCACGGTGTCGTAGTCGGCGTCGGTGCGCACCGCGCCGAGTGCGGCCGGCAGGTAGGAGACCGCGGCGCCGAACTGGTCGGACTGGGCGAGGTCGAGGACCACGCCACCGCCGGCCACGAAGTCGCGCAGCGAGGCGGCCTGCGCGGCTACGTAGGCCGGGTACTGGGAGCCGTTGTTGGTGAAGCTGCCGAAGGCGATCAGGTCGACGTCCTGGGCGGTCGCGGAGCGGGTCGTGTCCAGGGGGACGACGGTGAAGCCGGCCCGGCGCAGCAGTTCGGCCAGGCCCGTGGCGTGGGTCCACTGGTCGGTGTACTCCAGCACCGCGGCACGCGGCTGCGCGGGGGCGGCGGCGGGGGTCGTGGGGACGGCGTGGGCGGGAAGGGTGGCGACGGCGGTGGTGAGGGCGGCTGCGCCGCCGACCAGCAAGGACCGTCGGTGAATTCCGTCTGGGCTCATGGGGGTGTTCCTCCTTTGACGGCAAAGGTCGCAGCGAAGTTGGAGCGCCAACAAGCACCTCTCACTACAAGTCATTCAGTGTTCACCTGGCCGGCTTCGGTGTCGAGAGGCCGCGATGACACCCGGGGCTGCTCGGCCGACCCGCGCGCGTCGCCCGAGCCAGGCGCGATGACCTGGGCGGTGGCGTGGGCGGTAGGGTGCCCGTGGTCAGGCCGGGCAAAGCCCGCGCGAGGTCACGGGCGAGTGAACAGGAAATGACTTGTCACAACAAGTAGTTGACCTGGGGTCGCCGCACCTGCCAGCGTTCCGGTGCCGGCCAAGAGCGGCGCCCCGTCCGGTGATGCCGGGCCGCGCACCCCGCCCCGGCTTCTCCCGGCTTCCCCCGTTGCTCACCTCGGAGCTCACCGTGCGTCTTCGTCCCCTCGTCCTCACCGTCACCGGCGCCCTCGCCGCGCTCTCCCTCACCGCCTGCGGCGGCGACGGCGGCACCTCCGCCGCCGGGAAGTCCGCCACCTGCCCGGGTGGCAGGATCCGCTTCGGCGTGGAGCCCTTCGAAGACCCCGCCAAGCTGACCCCGGCCGCCAAGGTCCTGGCCGACGCTCTCGGCGAACAGCTCAACTGCCCCGTCCAGCTCACCATCACCGAGGACTACTCCGCCGAGGTGCTCGCCCTGCAGAACGGCAAGCTCGACGTCGCCATGTTCGGCCCGCTCGGCTACGTGTTCGCCAGCCAGCGCGCCGGTGCCGAGGCCATCGCCTCGTTCGGTGACAGCGGTGGCAAGGTCTCCAGTTACACCGCCGGTATCTGGGTGCCGACCGATTCCGCCGTCCGCGAGGTCAAGGACCTCGCCGGGCACTCGCTCGCCCTGTCCTCGGTCGGCTCCACCTCCGGCGACGCGCTGCCCCGCAAGGCCCTGGTCGACGTCGGCCTGAAGACCTCCGACGTCAAGGTCAACTACGCCGGCGGCCACGCCGAGTCGCTGCTCGCGCTGGCCAAGGGAACCGTCGACGCCGCCGAGATCAACTCCCAGCAGCTCGCCAGCGCCACCCAGTCCAAGACCTTCGACCCGGCGAAGTTCCGCAAGATCTGGACCTCGGACGCCATCCCCAACGACCCCATCACCGTCCGCGGCAACCTCGACCCCGCGTTCAAGAAGGCCGTCGCCGACGCCCTCCTGCACCTTCCCAGCGACAAGGTCGGGCAGATCGGTGCCCTGCTCGCCGTCAAGCCCGCGGCGCCCCTGGTCGCCGTCGACAAGTCCACCTACCAGCCGCTGTTCGACCTGGCGGCCGCCCTCAACCTGACCGACAAGGACCTCTGATGCTGGTGCTCTCCGACATCACGGTGCGCTACGGCCCGCGGGAGGTCCTGCGCGGGGTGGACGTCACCGTCCCGCGCGGTGAGTTCCTCGCCGTGCTCGGGGCCAACGGCTGCGGGAAGTCCACCCTGCTGCGCGCGGCCGCCGGGCTGGAACCGGTGGCGGAGGGCACGGTGACGATCGACGGCAGGGCGGGCGACCCGCTCGCCCTCGCCATGGTCTTCCAGCAGATCCACCTGGTGGACCGGCGCTCCGTCCTCGACAACGTCTGCGCCGGGGCCCTGGGGCGGCTGCCGCTGCGGTACTCGCTCCACCCCCGCCTGTTCCCGCGGGAACTGCGGGAGGAGGCGATGGCCTGCCTGGACCGGGTCGGCCTCGCCGACCGCGCCCACGACCGGGCCGACCGGCTCTCCGGCGGCCAGCAGCAGCGCGTCGCCGTCGCCCGGGCACTGTGCCAGCGCCCCGAGGTGATCCTCGCCGACGAACCGGTCTCCGCCCTCGACCCGGCAGCGTCCGAACAGGTGCTGGCGCTGCTCGCCGAGCTCGCCCACCGGGAACGGCTCGCCGTCGTCGCCGTGCTGCACCAGCCCGCACTCGCCGCCCGGCACGCCGACCGCGTCATCGGCCTGAGCGACGGCCGGGTGCTGCTGGACGGCCCGCCGGACCAGAACGTCGACATCCTGTACCAGCCCGCACTCGCCGAAAGCCTGTCATGACCCCTGTGTCCAGCGCCGTTCGCGGCCTCCCCGTCCCGCCCCGCCCCCGGCGCCCCCGCACCGCGGTCAAGGCGCTGATCGTGGCCGCCGCCGTGGTCACCGCGCACGTGGTCGCGTGGAACACCACGGACATGTCGCTCTCCGAGCTGGCAGAGGGCTGGCACGGCATGGCCGACTTCCTCGGCGAGGCCTTCCCGCCCAGGCTCGACTGGGCGGTCCTGCAGCCGAGCCTGTCCGCGGCCCTTGTCACCCTGTGGATCGGCCTGCTCGGCACCACCCTGTCGATCCCGCCGTCCCTGGCACTGGCGCTGCTCGCCGCCCGCGACGTCGCCCCGTCCGGTCCGGTCTACCAGGCGGCGCGCTCGCTGCTGTCCTTCCTGCGCTCCGTGCCGGACGTGGTCTTCGCCCTGGTCTTCGTCACCGCTGTCGGCCTGGGCCCGTTCCCCGGCGTCCTCGCGCTGGTCTGCCACAACGTCGGCGTCATGGGCAAGTTGTGGGCCGAGGCGATCGAGGACGCCGACCCCGGCCCGTCGCAGGCGCTCAGGTCGGCGGGTGCCGGCCGCGTCCAGGTCGCCCTGCACGCCCTGCTGCCGACCGCCACGCCCCGGCTGGCCGGACTGCTGCTCTACCGACTGGATGTGAACGTCCGCGCCTCGCTGGTCCTCGGGCTGGTCGGCGCCGGGGGCATCGGGTTCCTGATCAACCAGTCGATCAAGCTGTTCCGGTTCGACGAGATGCTCACCCACATCCTGGTGGTGCTGGTGCTGATCGTCGCGGTCGACCGCCTTTCCGCAGCCGTCCGCCGCCGGCTGGCCTGAAGGCCGTGCGGGTTCGTCACCGTCCGGCCCCGGTGACAGGCCGTGCGTCAACCGGTGACGGTGGCTCCTGCGGGTGGTGCCGTGGCTGTCACGTGAAGCGGGGAGCGGACGCGCGCGGTCGTGCCGGCCGTACGAGCGTGGCTGCGACTGCGGCGATGTACACGATCTGGAGCAGTGTGCGCGGGCCGAGCGGGTCTCCTTGGGCGACGCCCCGGCGGGCGGCCGAGACGTTCGCCGGGAACACGGCGATCATGAGTGCGATCAGGCCGCCCGCCGCCCACCGGGCCGTCACCGGGATCAGCAGCCCTACCGCGCCGGCGGCTTCGAGCAGGCCCGTGGCCGTGACGAGGAGATCCGCACCGGGCATCCACGGCGGGACCATGTCGACGAGCTGGGGCCGCAAGCCAGGCGCGAAGTGGGCGATCGAGGTGAGCAGGAACATCGCCACCAGCCCGGCTCGCAGAGCCGGCTGCCACCCGGCGAACGCCCCCGCCCCGAGCAGCCCTGCCAGACGCGCTGCGGTGAATCCGACAACCAGCGCGATCAACGGCTCCACGCGGATCCCCTTCCAGCGACCATCCCGGTACGCCGGCGCGGTGGGCCCGCCGATCCGCCACCCGCGCCTGCCCGTCTCCCACTGCACCACCCCCGCCTCCACCCCGCCACCCGGGACGAGCCGGACGATCCTGCCCCGCGCCCGCCCGGACCGAGGTCCCGGAACGGGGATCTCCGAGAACACGCCGAAAGGAGGCGGCCGCAGGGCGGGACCGCACACGGTCCGGGAAGCGGCGCCGGCCCGTCACCGACGCCGCCGCGCTCTGCGCCCGGACCAGCGTCCGCACGACCGGCCGCCGCGTCCCTCGCCCCGTGGGCCGAAGGGCGCCGGCCGCCCCCGGCCCTGAACTCCGGCCGCCGCCGCTGGTGCCGATGACGGTCCCGTAGGCATCCCCCGTCCTTGACGACCGTGCCGTCGGCCGGCTGCTTCCAGACGACGGCGCTTCGGGGCCCGGCGGTGGCGGAGAGACAGGGCCGGCGGGTTTGTCGTGGCCGCTCGGCGTCGATCGTGGGCGACTGCGACGGACAGGTTCACCCGTGGTCGGTCGTACGAGGTCGATCGAGCACTCCGGACGATCGGGAGAGGAGGTCGACCACGTTCCGGGTGAGGGTGCGCACCTGGTGGTCCAGTGGCAGGAGCCGTGGCCAGTCGACGGTGGCGGCGGTGAAGACGGTGCCGCCCGCCGTGTAGAGGCCGAACGTCGCGGCCCGGTGCGGGTCCTCGTTCTCGCGGGCGGCGGTGTGCCAACCGGAGGCCGGATCGGTGGGGAGGGCGGCGACACCGAGGACGGTGAAGCCGGCCGGGGTGCCGTCCCTGCCGGTCGCGAAGGCTCGTCCGGTGGCGTCGCGGTGCAGGTCGGCGCCGTCGCACTCGTAGCCGACCAGGGAGTGCTCGGCGCCGAGGACGTCGCCGTCGCGCAGACCGGTGCCGGCGAAGACCGGGTGTTCGGTGTGTTGGACGGTGAAGCCGAGCGGGCTCCGGGCACCTTCCCAGTGACCGCCGCCGTTGCGGTAGCTGACGCCGGTCAGGGTGTTCTCCGGTTCGGTCTCCCACCAGTGGTCGGGGGCGCCGCGCAGGGTGTCGACATCGGTCCCCGGTGACGCGCCGGGCGGGAGTTTGGCGCACCGGACCATGGCGCCGTCGGCGGAGATCGCGACGCGCCACCAGCAGGTGTTGGCACCGAAGTTCGCGATGTTGCCGCCGAGGTCACGGAAGGCGGTGACGTGGCGGCGGGCGGCCTCGCTCCAGTACTCGTCGTGGCCTGCGGAGAGCAGCAGCCGGTATCCGTCCGTGAGGTGGGGGTCCGTGTGGAGGTCGAGGTCGGTGCAGTAGTCGGCAGCGAGGCCGGCGTTCTCCAGCCAGGCGATGAACGGGGCGTCCCAGTGGGCGAAGGTCTGGCGGGGGGTGCGCCGGTCGTGGGCGTCCGGTTGGCCCTTGACCGGCCCGCCGATTCCGCCACCGGGACGGCGCAGCGTCACCGTGGCGATGCGGTGGCCGAGTGCCCGGGCGTGGGTCTGCGGTGACCCGTAGAGGCTTCCGCCGCCGCTGGTGTTGTAGGCGTGGTAGGTGAGGACGGGCACCTTGTACAGGATCCGGGCCTTGGCGGACCCGGCGGCCGTCACCACGAACAGCAGCCGGCAGTCGCGCGCATCGAGGGCCTCGGCGCCGGTACCGGACGCTGGCAGGTCGGGCGGTCCTGCCGCGTGGGGCCGTAGGACCGCGATGTACACGCCCGAGGGCCAGTGGGCGGGGACGGCGAAGTCGTGGCCCGGCCACTGCCAGTCCTGGTCGTGGCGCCCGTCGGGGGCGTCCTTGCCGGGGGCGCTGAAACCGCCCATGTGGCGGGTCGCGGCGCCGCACCGGAAGAAGTCGACGCGGAACCGGTCGGCGCGGGTCGAGACGTGCAGGCGCAGCAGGTCGCCGGCCCGCACGCTCGGCCGTGCGGGGTAGCCGCTCACCGGGGTCGGGTCGGGGCCGCCCCGCGGCGTAGGCGTGGGCGTTCCACGGTGCTGATCGGTCGTCACCCGTCAGATTCTGGGGGTTCGGCCTGTCGGGCGGAACGCGGCGATTCGGACGATGCCCGGTGCCCGTACGAGGATCGGCCGACCTGCGGCATCTCCTCCCCGCGAGGCAACTTCCCGTCCGGTCGGCCCACGGACCTGTGTGGGGGTGTCGGGCGGGCCTCAAACCCCGCGCCAGCGACTCGGCTTGTTCACGTCAAGGAGTGACGGTCACTCTTGGAAGTCGAATGATTGCTGTGGATGATGATGGAGCCGAGTGTCCGTCACCGTCACCCTCGGCGGACTCCGGCACTACATCGAGGGGAGTTGGGCCATGAACGAGGACATCGAGCCGGTCGCCACCGAGGAACTGCCGGAACTGCCGCTGCTGATCGACCTTCCGGGCGAGTGACCTCCCGGGTGTGACGCACGCGGCGGACATCGGACCGCCGCGTGCCACAGCGGGGTCGGACCCCGTCGTCCCACCCGACGATTCGCCCACCGGCGGCAGCAGAGGAGCGCGTACGTGGACATCGAACCCGACGCGGCGGCGGCGGCCCGCGACCAGCGCGAGGTTGCCCGCCTCGTCCGCGGCGCGCTGCACCGCGCCGCGCTGGTGGCGCCCGGGGCGCGTCCGCCCGGGCCGACGGCCGACGACCTGATCCACCCGGCCGTGGTCGAGGTCGCCCAAGACGCCCAGCGCGCACTGCGCCTCGGGCCGCTCACCGCGGAGCGCCGAGCCGAGCTCACCGACCGGCTGGACGCGGCCGTGGCCGTGGCCGTGACCGCGGCCCGAACGGCGGCCGGCTGGGACCGGAGCGGGCTCATCCTGGACAACGGGCGCGTGGTGGACGGCACGCCGGTCCGGCCCGCCTGGGCCGTCGAACTCGCCGGTCCCCAGCCGCACGTGGACCGGGCGGTCACCCGCGCCCTGGCCGGCGTGCCGGGCCCGCCCGCCGCTGGGGAATCGCCGCCGACGAGCCGCGCCCGCGCGTGGACGGGCACCGAACGCGAGGTCTTCGCCGCGGCGGCCCGCCTTCTGGACGGCGCCTGGCCCGCGATGCTCGCCGAACTCACCTGCACGGTGCGGCAGATCGTCGTGCTGGGCGGACCGGCACTCGACGGGTTCACCGACTTCACCGTGCACGGGGCCGTGTTCCTCAGCGGGCAACGACTGACGGACGAGCCGGACGGCCTGCCCGCCCCGCTGCACCTGGCCGAGGCCCTGGTGCACGAAGGCACGCACCAGCGCTTCAACGCCGCACTCGTCACCACACCCCTGTGGCACCGCGCCGTCGACTCGCTCGCCCCCGTACCGACTCCGCTGCGTGCCGATCCCCGCCCCCTCGGCGGTCTGTTCCACCAACTCGTCGTCCTCGCTCGCAGCGCGTCGCTGTTCGGCCGGCTCCTCGCCCGAGACCCGGGGCCCGGCGGGCACCCCGGGCCTGTGGCCGATCCGCAGGTGCTGCGCGCCCGGCACACCCACCTCCTCGGCGACGTCAGGAGCGCCGCCGCGACGCTGGAAGCGCACCGGTCCTCCCTGACGGAAGCCGGCCGGAGCGTCCTGGCGCAGGCGCAGGCCCTGGCAGGGGCGTCGAGGTGAGGGAAACGGCGCAGCCGGCCGCCCATCCGTGGCCGGCCGAGGTGTTCCGGCCGTTCCCCGAGGCGCCGGGCATCGTGTTCGCCCGTGCCGCCGCCCGCTCGGCCCTGTTCACCGGCCCCGACCGCACCGTCCCCGACGGCACCGGCACTGGTCCCGGTCCCGGCCGCGACGGCGACGACGTCGTCATCGGCAGTGCGGCCGGTGCCCACCCGCAGGACAGTGCCCGGCGGGCCAGGAGCGAACTGGTCGAGCGGATGGCCAACATCGTCGCCGGGCGCACGGCCGAGACCGCGCGGACGGTGGTCGCCACCCATGGGGAACTGCGCCGCGCCGGACGGCCGGCCGTCGATCCCGCGCTGCTGGTCGGCGCCTCCGGGGTGTCCGACGACCTGCGGGACGCCCCCGGGCTCTGGGCGGTCGGCCGATGGCAGTCGACCGGCCGTGAGGTGCTCGTCCCCGCCGCTGCCGTGTACCTGCGCCACCGGCCCCCGCCGGGCTGCCAGGCGGCCCTCGGCGCGGGATCCACCGGCCTGGCGGCGCACCCCGACGAGGCGTCGGCCGAAGCGCATGCCCAGTGGGAGACCCTGGAGCGCGACCTGATCCGCCGCAGCTGGTACGGCGACGGCAGCGTGTCTCCCACCACCGTGTCGTGGCAGCCCGAGCCGGTGATGCGCAGCGCACTCGCCCTCCTCGGGGTCGAAGCCGTGGCCTTCCTCCTGCCGGCTCCCGCCGGTGCCGCCTGCGTGGTGGTCTGTGTGCACCGCCCGGACCGGACCGGGCAGGCGTTCGGGGCCCGCTGCGGGCCCGCCGGGCAGGTTCCGGCGCTGGCCGAGAAGGCGGCGTACGAGGCCCTGATGGTCCGGTGGAGCATGGGGACCGAGGTGGCCCGGCGCACCTGGGCGCAGTGGGCCGGCAGGACCAGCCCGGGCACGGCGCTCCAGCATGCGCTCTGGACCTACCACCGACAGGACAGCCTCGGCCTCTGGCTCACCGACCCCGGCCCGGCCGCCCCCCGGCCACCGGTCACCGCGACCACCGGCCCGGCGGCGCTGCTCTCCGCACACACCGGCGAGGACCTGGTCGTCGTTCCGACGCCGACGCCGCTGGCCGAGGAGGCGGGACTGCACGTGGTCCGCGTCGTCGCCCCGGGAGCCCGGCCCCTGCCCGCCCGCCCGCCCGTCACCACCGGGCGGGGCCGCGCCGACCACCCGCACCCCTTCGGCTGACACCCCGACGTCCGCACCGCACCGCCGTGATCAGGAGGGCCGTCCACCCGTGGCCGACCAGGACCCCTACTATGCCGCCGCCTTCGCGGCCCACTACGACGACTGGTTCCCCTCGTACGTCACCGACAGCACCGTCGCGCTCCTGGCCGACCTCGCCGAGTCCGCCGGCGCCGGGCCGGTGCTCGAACTGGGCTCCGGCACCGGCCGGATCGCCATACCACTGGCCCGACGCGGCCTGGACGTCCACGGCATCGAGGGCACCCCGGCGATGACCGACCGTCTCCGGTCCAAGCCCGGTGGGCACGCGATTCCCGTGACCACGGGCGACTTCAGCCACGTCCCCGTCGACGGCGAGTTCGCCCTGGTCTACGTGGTCAACGGAACGTTCTTCGAACTGCCCACCCAGGAAGCCCAGATCCGCTGCTTCGCGAACACCGCGGCCCGGCTCGGTCCCGACGGCCTCTTCGTCCTCGACGCCCATGTCCCGGAAGCCCTGGCCGCCCCAGAGGCCGCTGTCGCCTCCCTTCCGATCCCCGGCGGGGTCACGGTACGGACGCGCCGGATCAACCGCGCCACCCAGCAGTACACCTCGCACTATCTGGTCCACGAAGGCGGAACCGTGCACCATGTACCGGTCTCCTTCCGGTACGCGGCCACCGGCGAACTCGACCTGATGGCCACCATGGCCGGCCTGCGCCTACGGGACCGCTACGGCGACTGGAGGGGCGGAGCGTACACCTCCGCCAGCACCTATCACGTCTCCGTCTACGAACGCCCGGCCTGACCCGGCCGAGCACGGCCCACCCGCGACCACCCTGCCCGTCACCGCACCGGTTCGGCGGGCCCGCGCCGGAACCACCCGTGGCACGACCGGATGCGGTGGCACCGGTCCGACCGACCCCTCGGACGTACGGGAGGCTTCCCATGCCCACACCAGCCCGCAGGACCGGGCACGCCACCACCGGACACCACGAGATCCTGGAGCTGCACCCCGGCCCCGACAGCCTCGGCGTGCCCCTGCGCCAGGTCGTCGACGAGGGCCGGCTCGTCGTCGTCAAGCACGGCCTGCACCACCTCGACGCGCTGGAACCACTGCTCCGCGCCACCGCCCGCACCGCCGCCGACCATCTTCCCGCCGACGCCTGCACCACCGTCGGACGCGCCGGCATCGAGGCACTGCACACCATCGCGACCGTCGAACAGGCCACGGCCTTCCGCACCGGCCTGGAGGCGAGCCTGCGGCCCCTCGCCGCCGACGCGGCCCTGGCCTTCGCCGCGAAGGCCGACCCCGACGGCCCCCGGGTCTACGTGAGCCACCACCTGGGGGTGCGCCTGATGCTGCCACACACCGCCGTCGCCGGCCGCACCGAACTCGACCCGCTCGCAGGCTTCATGGTGCCCCACGCCCTCCACGTCGACTCGTGGTTCAACACGGCCCTGAACTCCGTCAACCTGTGGATGGCCCTCGGCCGGGTCCGGCCCGGCAACGGCCTGCTGATCTACCCCGACCTCTACCGCGCCCCGGTACGCCGGACCGGCTTCCGCCTCGCCGCCGACCAGGACCGCGGCATCCCCGTCCGGGTCAGCCTCGACCCCGGCGACATCCTGGTCTTCGCCGGCGACCACGTCCACGGCTCCGAGACCAACACCACCGACGAGACCCGCTACATCATCACCAAACGGATCAGCGTCGGCGCACCGCGCTTCAACCCGCAGGGCAGCGGCTGGATCCCGTACCACGACCCGCGCCTGCTTCGCGGACGCCTGCCCGCACTCGCGTCGCTGCGCTCCCGGGCCACCACCGGCTACGCCAGACACCTGCTGCGCACCGCCCTGCGGCGCCCGCCCGCGTACGAGCTCCCCCAGCCGCCCGCGTCCTCCGAGGAGTAGCCGCCCATGCGTATCGCCTACCTGCACGGCGGCAGCATCCCCTCCGTCTACGCCAACGGCATCCACGTCATGCGGATGTGCGACGCCTTCACCGAGGCCGGGCACGACGTCACCCTGTACGCGCTGCCCGGCTCGTACCCGGCCGGCGACCCCCACTCCTACTACGGCACCCGCCACCGGTTCCCCGTGCGCACCGTCCCCGCCGCCGACGGCGGGGCGGCCGGATACCGGGATCGCGCGGCAGAGGTCTCCGAGTTGCTGCTCCGAGGCCCCGCCCCCGACCTGATCTACGGCCGCGACGTCCACAGCCTCGGCCAGGCACCCGCCCTCGCCCCGCTCGTCTACGAGACCCACCTCCTCCGGGACGAGCCGGACCTGCGCCGGGCCGAGCAGGAACTGCTCGAACGGCCCGACCTCGTCCGGATCGTCGTCATCACCCACGCCCTCGCCGATGACTTCCGCCGCGCCCACGCGGCCCGGGACACCGCTCCGCTCCTCGTCGCACCCGACTGCGCCGACCCGCCCACCACCCTCACGTCCCCCGCACCGGCGCCACGGCTGCCGGGCCGTCCCGGCGCACCCAGGGTCGGGTACGTCGGCCACCTCTACGAGGGCCGCGGTATCGACCTGATCCTGGGCCTCGCCGGACGGTTCCCCGCGGTGGACTTCCACCTCGTCGGCGGCACCCCCGAGGACCGGGCGCGCTGGGAGCGGCCCTGCCGACTCACCAACGTGCACTTCCACGGACACGTCCCGCCCGGCGCGGTCCCCGCCTACTTCCCGCTCTTCGACGTGGTCCTCGCGCCCTACCGGAGGAAGGTGTACACCGCCGGAGCACTCGCGGAGACCGGCCGATGGGCGTCCCCCTTGAAGCTCTTCGAGTACCTCGCCCACGGACGCGCCGTCATCGCCTCCGACCTCCCCGTCCTGCGCGAGGTCCTCCAGGACGGCGTCAACTGCCTGCTCCGCCCACCGGACGAGCCCGCCGCCTGGGAGCAGGCGCTCACCACGCTCCTCGCCGACCCCGCGCTGCGCGCGTCCCTCGGCGACCGGGGGCGCCGCCAGGTCCTCGACCGGTACACCTGGCGACACCGGGCCGACCAGGTCCTCGCCGGTCTGGACCTCCAGCCGGCTGCGGACCGTGCAGGCCGCCCGCGGAGACCGAACCCGGGGCGGTCGGCGATGCCCTCGACTTGAGCGCGCCCTGGGTGCCTTGCCGGTCGCCAGGGGTTTCGCGGCACCGCCGACCCGGACGGATCGACCAACGCCCCGCGCCGCGCGCCCCGGCGTCCCCGGCGTCCTCGGCGTCCTCAAGGTCGCCACCGCGGACCGACTCCACCGACCGGGGCGCCTTGGCGCGGCGTCCAACAAGCCGTGCCCGCACGTGGGTTGCTCCCGTCGCCGTCCGGCCGGGCGGCGGGCAATGCCGCCCGGCCGGACGGTCGGGCTACAGGGCGCCGGTGAACAGCAGGAGGTTGGGAGTGTCCGCGCCTAGATCGGTCAGGACGTTCTCGGTGGCGGTCCGTCGGAGGAAGGCGGAGGTCTCGGCGGGGTCCGCGTCCGGGTGCTCGGCGGTGTAGAGGGCGGCGGTGCCGGTGACGTGGGGAGCGGCCATGGATGTGCCGCTGCGGGTGGAGCTGCCGCCGCCGGACCGGGCGGACTCGATGGCCTGGCCGGGTGCGTGGAGGGTGACGCAGGGGCCTCGGTTGGAGAAGCCGCTCTGTCGGTCCTGGCGGTCGGTGGCGGCCACGGTGACGACCCGCTTCGCCGAGGCGGGGGAGGCGGTGCAGGCGTCGGTACCGTCGTTGCCGGCGGAGACGACCGGCAGCACACCGCGATCCGAAACGGCCGTAGCGGCGTTGTTGAGGGCCGTGGAACGCTCCTCGCCGACGGAGGCGTTGAGGACGGCGGGGAGCCGGGCGTCGCGGGCGACCCAGTCGAGGCCGGCGATCATCTGGGCGGTGTCGCCGTTGCCGGTGCAGTCCACGATGCGTACCGAGACGAGGCGGGCGGCGGGGGCGACGCCGTAGGTGCGGCCGGCGACGGTGCCCGCGACATGGGTGCCGTGGCCGTGGCAGTCGAGACCGTTCCTGCCGTCGCCGACGGCGTCGAAGCCAGCGGCGGCGCGGCCGCCGAATTCGGGGTGGTCGTAGTCGATTCCGGTGTCGAGGATGTAGGCGGTGGCGCCGGCGCCGCGGCCGTGGGTGGTGAACCGCCCGTCCAACGGCAGGGTCCGCTGGTCGATGCGGTCCAGACCCCAGGTCGCGGCCGGAATTCGGGTGGCGCGATCGAGTCGCCCCGCCTCGTCGTCGGCGTCGTTGCCGGCTTCGGGGGACGGGACGGGGACCCCTACGGCGGCGTTCTCCTCCACGGCCTCAACGGCGGGGCTGGCCCGTACGGCCCGCAACAGGGGCGGGGAGAGGACGGCGGCGAAGCCGTTCAACGCGGCGGTGTAGGTGAACCTGGGGGTGATGCCGAGGGCCCGAAGGACCTCGCCGGGGTCGCGGCCGTGCTTGAGAGTGACGATGTACTGCCCGGGAACGGCTGTGGTGGAGCGCTCGACGCCGACGGCGTCGGCGGGTGGTCGCGCAGCGTGTGCGGCGGGGGCGGTGACGGCTGAGAGGAGCAGCAGGGCCGCCGCGCTCCGGTACAGGGGGAGTGGCACGGTATCGCTCCGAGCGGGTCGGCTCGCCGGGCCGGACGACCCGGGCACCCCGCATCATCGAACGTGGGGGTTCCGCTGCCCGCCGCGACCTGCCGGTGCTGGTTTACGGACAACCCGTGGGAGTGAAGGGGGCGGACGTGGGCACGGCGACGACCGACCTCACCGGGAGCTGCGGCGCGGTGCTGGACCACACGGGCGCGACGGACGCGCCCGCCATCGTCCGCCGTGGCCCGCCCGGCCACCGGCTCCGCACCAGCTGACGGCCTCCGCACCTGGCAGGCGGCAGGGGACGCTCCCGGCCCAGGTGAGGACGGCGGCGCGCCGGCAGGCTATCCGGTGGTCGCCGTCCCGGCGGAGCTCGGACCACCTGGGCCGCGCCTCGGTTGATCGTGACGACGATGATCGCTGGTGGTACCGGCGCTGCCGTTGCGCGCCCCGGCCCGGCCGGGCCTGCACGTGGACGATGGGAGGGCCCGGAGCATCGGGATGCTCCGGGCCGCTCGCGGTCGCCTTCCCGCACCGGGTGGATGGCTCAGGCGTTGACCAACTCCTTCTCGCGCGGCGCGGAAACGGCCGGGACCCGCGGCTGGATGCCCTTGAACAGGATCACCAGGCCCGCCGTGACGACCATGCCGGCGGCGACGGCGACCACGTAGGGCAGCGGGCCGCCGATCAGCGGAAGCACCCAGATGCCGCCGTGCGGGGCGCGCAAGGTGGAGCCGAAGGCCATCGACAGGCCACCTGCGGTCATGCTGCCGACGATACTGGCGGGGATCACCCGCAGCGGATCGGCCGCGGCGAACGGGATCGCGCCTTCGGTGATGAACGAGGCACCGAGCACCCAGGCGGCCTTGCCGTTCTCACGCTCCTCCGTGGTGAACAGCTTGCGGCGCAGCACCGTCGCCAGGGCCAGGCCGAGCGGCGGGGTCATGCCGGCGGCCATCACGGCGGCCATCACCTTGAGGCTGCCGGCATCCGGGGCCGAACCTGCCGTGGTGAGGGCGCCGGCGGCGAAGGTGTACGCGACCTTGTTGAGCGGGCCTCCCATATCGAAGGCCATCATCGCGCCGAGCAGGATGCCGAGCAGGATCGCGTTGGTGCCGGAGAGCCCGTTGAGCCAGTCGGTGACTGCGGTCATGGCGGAGGCGATCGGAGAGCCGAGCAGGACGAGCATGAGGAACCCGACGGCGGCGACGGACAACAGCGGGATCACCACGACCGGCATGATGCCCTTGATCGCCTGCGGAACCTTCCACTTGACCATCCACAGCACCAGGAAGCCCGCCGCCAGCCCGGAGACGATGCCGCCGAGGAAGCCGGCACCTACCGCCACCGAGATCGCGCCGCCGACGACGCCCGCCGCGAGTGCGGCCCGGTCGGCGATGGCATACGCGATGTAGCCGGAGAGGACGGGGACCAGGAAGCCGAACGCGGCCTTGCCCGCCTGGAACAGCATCGCTGCCCAACTGGCCTGCGAGGTCCAGTCGAAGCCGCCGACCACGGACGGCGCGGAGGCGATCTCGTAGCCGCCGATCGCGAAGCCCAGCGCGATCAGCAGCCCGCCCGCCGCGACGAACGGGATCATGTAACTGACCCCGGTCATCAGGTACTTGCGAAGCCTGGAGGCCCAGTGTTCGCTTCGGGGGCCGGAGTTCTGCGCGAGCGCCGGGGCAGCGGCTCCGGCCGGTTCGGCCAGCCGGGCGGCCTGGGCGACCAGTTCGTCGGCCCGGTTGACGCCGGCCTTCACCCCGACGTCCACGAGTGGCTTGCCCGCGAAGCGCTCGCGGTCGCGGACCTCGACGTCGTGCGCGAAGATCACCGCGTCGGCGGCGGCGATCATCGCCGGGTCGAGGGGAGTCGAGCCGGCCGCGCCCTGGGTCTCCACCTGGATCTGCGCGCCGGCCCGGGCCGCTGCCCGCTCCAGGGACTTGGCGGCCATGTAGGTGTGCGCGATGCCGGTCGGGCAGGAGGTCACCGCCACCAGCCGCAGACCGCGGTCGGCGGCCGCGACCGGGCTCGCGACCACCGGACCCGAGACCGTGGTGGCCTGCGGCTTCTCCTTGTCGTCGACCAGCGCGACAACCGCTGCCGGGCTGTCCGCCGAGCGGAGTGCGCCGGTGAACTCCGGTTCCATCAGTCGCCGGGCGAGCGCGGCGAGGATTTGCAGATGGGCGTCGTCCGCGCCGTCCGGGGCCGTGATCATGAAGATCAGGTCGGCCGGTCGGCCGTCCGGGGCGCCGAAGTCGACGCCCTTGGCACTGTGGCCGAACGCCAGACTGGGGCGGGTGACGTGGGCGGAGCGGCAGTGCGGGATACCGATGCCGTCGCCGAGACCGGTCGGGGCCTGTGCCTCCCGGGCCGCGATGTCGGCGAGGAAGCCTTCGAGGTCGGTGACCCGGCCTTCGGCGACCAGCCGCTGGGCCAGCGCGCGCAGCGCCTCGGCCTTGTCCGAGGGGGCGAGGTGGAGGTCCACGAGCGCGGGGGTGATCAGTCTGCCGGTGGGGTCGGCGTTGGAGTAGCTCATCGTTCGGGTCCTTCGGTGCTGGGTGGTGCGTGTGTGGTTTCCTTTGCCCCCGGGATGTGGTCTGCTCCGGTGTGGATCTCACCGGCCGGAGCCGGTTCAACCGTCGAGCAGCCGCTTCAGCGGGATCTCCGCCGTCACGGCCACCGCGGCCGGGTCCAGGTCGGCCGGGGTCGGCATGACGCTCCCCGGCAGTTGCACGGCCGCCGCGCCGTGCGCCAGTGCCGCGGCCAGGGCCTCGGGGCCCGAGCCGCCGGCGCCGAGGAAGCCGGCCAGCGAGGCATCGCCGGCTCCCACGTCGCTGCGCACCGCCACGACGGGGGCGGTGCCGTACCAGGTGCCCTCGTCGGCGACCAGCAGCATGCCGTCCGCGCCGAGCGAGGCGAGGACCTGCTGCGCGCCGAGTTTCCGGAGCTCGCGGGCCGCGTCGACGGCGTCGCCGACGGTGAGCAGTTTGCGGCCGACCGCCTCGGCCAGTTCCTCCCGGTTGGGCTTGACCACGTCCGGGTGAGCGGCGAGCGAGGCGAGCAGGGCGGGTCCCGAGGTGTCCAGGGCGATTCGGGCGCCGCCGAGGTGGGCCTCGGCGACCAGGTCCGCGTACCACGTGGGGTCCAGGCCGCGCGGGAGGCTGCCGCAGCAGGCCAGCCACTCGACTTTGGAGCCGTCGGCGGTGTATGTGGTCGGCGCGCTGCGGACGGCGGTCAGCAGGGCCGCGGACTCCTGCGCGGTCAGGACCGGGCCCCGCGCGTTGATCTTGGTGAGGGTGCCGCCGTTCTCGGCGATCGAGACGTTGATCCGGGTCTCCCCGGCGACCGGGACGGTGGCCACCTCGATGCCCTGGCGGCGCAGCAGTTCGGACAGCAGTTGTCCGGAGAGCCCGCCGAGCGGCAGGACCGCGGCCGTCCGGTGGCCCGCCGCGGTCAGCGCGCGGGAGACGTTGACGCCCTTGCCGCCCGGGTCGAGGCGGTCGCCGGTGGCCCGGTTGACCTCGCCGCGGGCCAGAGCCGGGAGTTCGTAGGTCCGGTCCAGGCTGGGGTTCGGGGTGATGGTGACGATCATGCGCGGATGACTTTCGGTCCGTGGTTCTCGATCGCGGCGGTCTGCTCGTCGGTCAGCCCGGTGTCGGTGACCAGGATGTCGATGTCTTCGAGCGAGCCGAAGCGGGCGAAATGGCGGGCGCCGTACTTGCTGGAGTCGGCGACCAGCACTGTCAGGCGGGCGCCGGCCACCATGGCGCGCTTCACGGCGGCCTCCGCGAGGTCGGGCGTGGAGAGCCCGACCTCGGGGGAGAAGCCGTTGGTGGCGACCACCGCGACGTCGGCGTGGACGTCCGCCAGATCGCGCAGCGCCCAGGCGTCCACCGCGGCCTGGGTGCGGTGCCGCAGCCGGCCGCCCACCAGGTGCAGGGTGAGCGCCGGGTGGTCGGCCAGCCGCGCGGCGATCGGCAGCGCGTGGGTGACCACGGTGAGCGGGGAGTCGAGCGGCAGCAGGGCGGCCAGCCGGGAGACGGTGGTGCCCGCGTCCAGGAGCACGCTGCCTTCGGTGGGCAGCAGGGCCAGCGTCGCGGCAGCGATCCGCTCCTTCTCGCCGGCCGCGGTGGTGTCGCGTTCGGCCAGGCCCGGCTCCAGGTTCAGTACGCCGGTCGGCAGGGCGCCGCCGTGCACCCGGCGCAGCAGGCCGGCCCGGTCGAGGGTGCTCAGGTCACGGCGGATGGTCTCCTGGGTGACGCCGAACTCCTCGGCGAGCGAGGGCACGTCGACCCGGCCGCGCTGCTGGGCGAGGCGGAGGATCTGCTGCTGGCGCTCCGGAGCGTACATGTGGGATTGGGTCCGTTTCATGTCTGTTTAAGCCTGGTTAAGGCTGACCATACGCTTCCTGCGCCAGAAATCAAGGGTTCATCTCCTTTCCCTGTCGGCCAGTTCGCATGCCTGAATGTGTTGACATGATGGCCGATTCGGGCGTAAAACCAATGGAAACGCCCCACTGGCGGATGTGAAACCACACCGACCGCCCGGCCCGCGGCGCGCCCCCGATCGCGGAGCCGGGCGTACGGCGGCGGCAGCCCGCGCCTCACCCCCCGGCCGCGGCCTGCCGCCGCCCCCTCGGCCTGCGGCAGCGGCCCTCCCCGCAGGTCGCCCAGACACTCCCGGACACTCCCAGACACTCCCAGGAACTCCGATGCCTCGACTCCTCGCCACCGTCGGCTCTCGCAACGGACTGCACGCGCGTCCGGCCTCCCTGTTCGTGCAGGCCGCCGCCCGCCACCCGGTCAAGGTCAGCGTCGGCAAGCCCGGCGGGACGCCGGTCGACGCCCGCAGCCTGCTCTCCGTCCTCGCACTCGCCGCCCGTCACGGTGAGACCCTGGAACTGCACGCCGAAGGCGACCAGGCGCAGGACGCCCTCGAAGAACTCGCCGGGCTCCTTGCCACCGATCTGGACACGACCTGAACGGCCGGCGCACGGCCGCTACGGCAACAGGCCGTCAGCCCGGCGCCGTTCGGACAGTCACCGGCGCCTGAACAGGGGCCCCGGGTGTGACCCGCCGGGCCGGCCCTGACCGATGTCACCGAGAGCGTGGCCGGCCGGGGGTCGGCCGAGGGCCGCGGCACCCGCTACGACGTCCGCGACGTCCTGATCTGGGCTGCACGCCGCGGCCACGGCCGCGTCCTCGTTCCCGCCCGCCCGCCCGCGGCCGGGCCGCCCCGCTCGCCTTCATCTCCCCCTATCTGCACTACCAACTGCCCCGCACGGGTGATCAATGCCGAAATTCCGTGCCCGTCACCGAGGCGAGGCGCTATACCCGCATACGAACCAGATGTCGTCCGGAGCCGTGTCCTGACCTGGTCTCATCCTGTGACCACGGAGGAACCATGCGACACCCCGCAACCCGTCTGCGCGCGCGAGTGCCGGTCGTGGGACTGGCCGTGCTGGCGGTGACCGCGCTCCTTCCCTCGGTCGCCGCCGAGGGGAGAGGCGACCGCTACGAGTGGGCCGCGTTGGGCGACTCGTACACCGCCGGCCTCTTCGTCGGAGACCCGCGGCCCCCGCTGGGCAGCTCCTCGCGGGACGGGTGCGACCGGACCACCGGCTCCTACCCCGACCTCGTCCGGCGGGCGCTGGCCGCCCGCCCGCTCGACAGGCCCGTGAACCTGACCGACGTCAGCTGCGACAATGCCGCCGTCGGCAACGTCGCGTGGGAGAGGCAGCAGCCGACCAGTCAGGTGCAGCCACCCGACGGGGATCCCGCCAGGTGGCCGATGGTGGATCCCCAGATCCGCCGCGCCCGGCTCGGCGATCGCACCGACGTCGTCACCGTCGGCATCGGCGCGATCAGCTTGCCCTTCGGCGAGTGCCTGGAGCTCAGCCTCGCCCAGCGGTCGTGCAGGCAGTACTACACGAATCCACCCGAGGGCGTGGAGGGCATCGACGCCAAACTCTCCAGGATCCGCGACGAGTACGGTCGGATGCTCGACGCGATCCACCACGCCGCACCGCACGCCGAGGTCATCACGGTCGGCTACCCGGCCATCCTGCCGGAGCGCGGCAGCGCCTGCGGCGGCGGCCCGACGCAGGTCGGCCCGATCAGCCCCGCCGACATCGACTGGCTGCGCGACGACACCCTGAAGGCCCTGAACAAGATCATTCACCGGGAGGCGGCGACGCACGGCGACCGCTACGTCGACCTCTACACCTCCAGCATCGGCCACGACGTGTGCCAACCCGAGGACACCCAGTGGATCGAAGGAATCTGCGGCGACGCCGCACCCTACTGGCCGACCCAGCCGCCCGGTGGCCTGCCGTTCGACTGCGCCGCCATCGGCAAACGCGCCACACTGCTCCACCCCAACGCCAGGGAACACATCAACGCCGCCCCCCTCGTCGAACGCGCCGTGCTCGACGCCCTTGTCGAAGGCTGACTGCGGTGGGGAGTACGTGGCTCGGCGGGTGAAGGTGCCCGCCGCCGCGTGGGCGGACTACGCCTGGCAGGGCAAGACGGATCAACGGCACCGGAGCGAGATCCGCGACCGGCGCGACGAATACCGCGAACAGGTCGCCAAGCTCCACTCACCCGAGCGCCACGCGTACGTCGCGGTCGCCGAGGCCGAGGACAGCATCGCGGGCTACATCGCGTGGAGCGTCGACCCGGCCCGCGGGGACGGCAGCGTCACCATCCTCGCCGTCCCAGCCGAACATCGCCGGCACCATGTTGGCGCCGCCCTGTGCGAACACGCCTTCGACCAGATGCGAACCCTCGGAGCCGAGGTGGTCGAGATCAGTACCGGAGGAGACCCCTTCCACGCCCCTGCCAGAGCCCTGTAACGAAAAGCTCGGGTGCACCCCTCTCCCGGTCACCGTCTACTGCCGGCAACTCTGATGAGCCTTCCCCGCTCCGGCGGATATCCCACGCACCCGCCCCGGACCCGGCAAAGCACCCACGCAGTTCCAACTCCGGTACGAGCCCTCGCCGCGCTCCACCAGCGGCCGTACGCGGTCCCGCTCCTCCGCCTCCTCCGGGAAAGGATCGGTCACAGAGCGCCACGTGTCCGTCCGCCGCAGCTGTACGAGAACACCCCCTCTTGGCGTGCCCGCTCCGGCGGACAGCCCCCTTCGGCCCCGCGCGGCGGTCGGCTCGGGTTGAGGAGCCGGCCACGGCTTTGAGTGCCGCACCGGTGGCCCGCCGCGAACAGGGGGAACGCATGCCGCCGCGACGGAGTGCCCCCGTGCGCCCCTCGTGGCATGGAATCCGCTGCCGGACTCCGGGGCAGTCAGTGCTCGTTCGCGAGGGACTGCGGCCGTGCGGTCCCTGAATCGTCACCCCCCCCGCCGAACCTTGGCATCTCACACAGTGCTCCGGGAGGGCCCCAGTGATCGAAGCTCCCTACCCCCTGTGCCGCATGCCCCTGCCGGAGTACGGCGCCTCGCCCGCCATGGCCGCCGTGGAGAAGGACCAGTGGGAATGGGCGGACCGCTTCAACCTCCTGCCCACCGAGGCCATGCGCGACCACATGGCACGCACCCGCCCGCACTACTGCACCTCGTTGTACTTTCCGCACGCCGACTTCGAGCACCTTGTCGCGCCCAACCGGTACATGGTGTGGGCCTTCCACGTCGACGACGTCCTGGACGACGCCATCACCGACCAGGATGTCGCCGCGGTGGTGGAGTACACGGCCGAACTGATCGCCGTCAGCCTGGGAGAACGTGCCCCCCGCAGCGTCGCTGCCCACGCGATGGTGGATGTTCTGAGCGACCTCGGCGCCGGGCGCTCCCCGGCCTGGCGCCGGCTGCTGGCCGAGGAGAACGTCCGCTGGATCGAGCGGTACCCGATCGAGATCAGGGCGAGCCGTGCGGGACGCCTGATGCCCCTGCACGACTACCTCGTGCACCGGAGGTACAGCGTCGGGGAACTGAACTTCCTGTACTTCGTGGAGTACGTCCGGGACATAGACCTCCCCACCCCGGTGCGCTTCCTTCCCGCGATGCGGCGGGCCCGCAACCTCGCCGCCGAGTGGGTGGGCATCTACAACGACGTGTGCTCCTTCGAGAAGGAGAGGGCCCTCGGCTACCCGCACAACGCCGTCCTGATGGCCCAGAAGTGGCTGGGCTGCGGCGCGGACAAGGCCGCCGATGTCGTCAACACCCTCGCCGACGGTCTTCTGGACCAGTTCGAGGCGGCACTCGCCGCCGTCCCCGGCCAGCTGCGGATGCTTCCCGGGAACACGCGTCAGGCGGCAGAGGACGTCGCGCGGGTCGTCGAGGGCTACCGCCACCTCGTGCGCGGCAACTGGGACTACCCGCTGACCACCCCCCGCTACGTGGACACCGCCGACTACATCCCGGGCTCCGGGGTGACGGACCGGCGGCCCGACTGGACCCTCACAGCCGCCCTGCGAACGCGACCTGTTTGAAGGACAACGCCGAATCAGGCACTCACGCCGAGGCCACCGGCACCAGCTGGCTGCACCGTTCCCGGAGGAAGCCGCGCGGCAGGAGTCGACGCAGAACCGAAGGCGACAGGCCACGAGATCCGAAGGCGCCCCAGACGGGCACCCGACCGCGACGGACGATCGCAAAGCCGCGCGCTCCCGCGACCCGGCCTCCCAGGAAGCACCTGGGCGGCCACGTCCCGCAGAACACGCGGACAACCGGAGGAAGAATCCCATGAAGGACAACGGCACGATCGAGGACGCTCCGGGCGCCATGCCCGTGATCGGCCACGCACTGCCCATCCTGCGCGACACCCTCGGCTTCCTGCGCTCTCTGCCAGCCGAGCAGGGCGTGGCATGGGTGAGGATCGGCGGGCTGAAGGGGGCACTGGTCTGCGATCCGGAGCTCACCCACCAGGTCCTCGTCAACGACCGGACCTTCGACAAGGGCGGCATCTTCTACGAGCGGGTCCGCGAGGTCACCGGGAACGGCGTGGCGAGCTGCCCCTACAGCGAGCACCGCCGGCAGCGGCGCCTGCTCCAGCCCGCGTTCCACCACGCCCGGCTCCCCCTGTACGCGCAGATCATGTCCGACCAGGTAGCCGGCGCCCAGTCCTCCTGGTCCGAGGAGAACGTCCTCGACGTGTTCCCGGAGATGATGCGGCTCTCCGCACGGACCGCGGTCGCCTCGTTGTTCGGCGGCTCATTGCCGAACGAGACGTTCGAAGAGCTGCGCGAGGACGTGGCCAACATCCTGGCCGGCTTCACCCTGCGCACCGTGCTGCCGGCGTCCCTCGCCCGTCTGCCCCTCCCGGGAAACCGCCGGTACTGGAGGTCGCGCGCACGCCTGGAGAGCAACGCCACCCGGATCATCCGGCACCGACAGGCAGCCGGGACCGGGGCAGGGACCGGAGACCTGCTCTCCGTGCTTCTGGGAGCGGAAGACGAGACCCACGGGGACCGGTTCTCGGTCCAGGAGGTCGTCGACCAGATGATGACCGTGATCCTCGGAGCGACCGAGAGCACCGCCGCAACGATCTCATGGGTCCTGCACGAGCTGGCCCTCAACCCACACGTCCAACATCGCGTATACGCGGAAGTCCGTTCCCTCGCCGGCACCGTTCCCGCCGTCGAGGAGGTCGCACGGCTCGATCTGCTGGGGCGGACGGTTTCCGAAACGCTTCGCCTACACCCGCCCGGCTGGATCTTCACCCGGGTAGCCCGGGCCGACACCGAGCTCGGAAAGTACCGGATCCCCGCAGGAACCACCATCATCTACAGCCCCTACCTCATCCATCACCTCCCCACCCTCTACACCGAACCGGAGGCGTTCGACCCCGACCGCTGGCTGACACCCACCCCGCTCCACGCCTCGCTCCCGTTCGGAGCAGGAGCCCGCAAGTGCATCGCCGACTCCCTCGCCACCACCCAAGCCGCGGTTGCCGTGGCCTCCATCGTCCGCCGGTGGCAGCTCGGCCACCTGCCCGGCACCGTGGTCCGGACCAAACTGCACACCGCGATCTGCCCCGACGGACTCCGCCTGACGCTGTCCGACCGAGTCACCCACCCGACCTTGGAATGACCCGTTCGGCGTTGGCCCAGGCGATGAAGTCGGTGATGCGGATCGCCATGGCGTCGAGCTTGACGGTGCCGGTCTCGCCGCCGCCGGCGGGGCCGGGGTTGTGGGCGCGGCGGTCGAAGAGCAGGCCGTGGTCGGGGACCATGCGTTCCAGGACACGGATGACGCGGACGACCGGGGCGATCGCGACCCGGGGGACATCCCGACGACCGCTGGTGCGTCCTGGGCTACCCGTGCCCGGAACGGGAGGTCTGCGATGTCAGGAGGACGGGGCGGGCTGCGGCGGGACGGTCTTGTCCCAGTTCTCCTTGACGACGTTGCGGGCCTTCTCCAGCTGTGCCGGGTCGGGGAAGGACGGTGTGCCCTCCACGGTCGGCAGCATGGCGGCGAGGTTCGTGTCGAGGGTGCCGTCCTTGGCCATGGCGGCCATCTGTGCGGGGCGGGCGAATCCCACGAGTCGTAGGTTCTGGCCCTCGGGGCTGGCGAGGTACTCCTCCCACAGTCGGGCCGCCGCCGGGTGTGGGGCGTCCTTGTTGATCGCCTGCGCGTAGTACTGGGAGAAGCTGCCGTCGAAGGGGATGGAGACCCTCCAGTCCACCCCTTGGCCGCGCAGGGCGTCGACGTGCTGCAGGTTGAGGTAGTCCCAGTTGATGGAGATCGAAGTTTCGCCCTTGACGATCGACTCCGGTACGGGGTTGCCGGTGTTGAGGTTGCCGACCGCGGCGAGCCGGCCGAAGAAGTCGATGCCCGGTTTGATGTCGTCGAACGAGCCGCCGTTGGCGAGAGCCGCGGCGTACACGCCGGCGAACGCCGAACCGGCGGTGTTGGGACTGCCGCCGTTCAGCGCGACCATGCCCTTGTACTCCGGCTTGAGCAGCTCGGCGAAGGAGACCGGACAGGTCCTGACCCGCGCCGCGTCACAGCCGATCGACACGTACCCGCCGTAGCTGTTGTACCAGCGGGCCTGCGGGTCCTTCTGGTTCGCCGCGATCTGCCCGTAGGCGGCGACCCGGTAGGGAGCCAGCAGACCCTCCTCGGCGGCGGCCACGGCGAAGGAGTCCCCGAGGTCGAGCACGTCGGGCGCCCGCTCCTGACCGCGGTAGCGCTTCATGTCGTCGATCTCGTCCTGACTGTCACCGTTGGGATTGTCGACGGTGACCTTGATCCCGTACTTCTCCTCGAACCCGTCGATCAGACCCCCGTAGTTCGCCCAGTGCCGCAGCAGCGTGGTGGCGGTCAGAACCCCTTCCTGCTGCGCCGCCCGGATGAGTGCGTCCATGCCGCCGACCTCGGCGGCGGAGGCCGCCACCTTCGGCGCCACCGGCGCGGGCGGGCCCTCACTTCCGCAGCCGGCGCCGCCGAGCGCCACGAGGCCGAGGCAGAGAGTCAGGGCCAGTGCTCGGGGGGAAGCCACGACACCTCCGGAGAGAAGCGCCTCGAGCACCGCTGGTGACCGGGGCTCGCTGACAGGGCAGCCGACGGTTTCAGGCTACTCCGGAAGGGGGCGATCTCCTCCGACGCGCGGCGCCGCTCCGCCGTGAGCGGACCCGGCTCGCCCGTCCGCACCTGGGCCGCTGCCCGCGGCTCGGAGAGCCACGTCCCGATCGCGTGCCCGCCGACCGAGGCCCTGAGCGGGTCGTTCGGAGGGGCGGTCGGGCGGTCGGGCGGTCGGGCGGTCGGGCGGCGGGTGTTTGGGTGGGGTGAGGGCCGGGGTGGGTGGTTCGGGGGGGTGCCTCGATGTCCTTAGGTCAGGGACGGCGCGCTGGACGTGGTGTCGGTTTTGGTTCTGTTTGGGGTGGTTATGCGGCGAGGGTGACGGTTGGGGTCCGGGACTCGTAGAGGGTGCGTGCGCGGAGCATGGCGAACAGGACGCTGATGCGTTGGCGGGCGAGGCGAAGGAGTGCCTGGGTGTGGGTTTTGCCGCGGGCTCGTTGTTTGTCGTGGTGCGGGTGGCCGTGGTGCGGGTGGCCTCGGCGGCGAGGTCCTGGTCGAACCCGGTCAGGACGGTGGCCTCGGCGGTGATCTCGTCCGTGACTTCCAGCGAGCGCAGAGTGTGGGGCATGGTGCGTCCCGCGTCCGTCACGGCTCCGCCGCTGCGCGGCCGGCGCGGTCGCGGCCGGGGCCGGGGCGTCACCCGCGGTGCGGCCGATCCCACCCGGGGAGAAACCCCCGCACCTTGCCTGGCCGGCAGTCCGATCACGGCCAGACGCCGCTTCGGGCCACCCGGTGCACACCTGCCCGGAACTTCGGGCACCGGACCGTGACCTTTTGCCCGCCCCGAACGCCGTCTCGATGACCACCCGTGACCGTCGCCGTAGACCCACCGCAGGCGTTCGTCGACGGTGCCCAGACCGATGCCCGACATCCCGCCCACCTCCCCGGCCAGGATGCGCCGCAGTTCGGCCGGGTCCATGCCGACCCCGTCGTCCTCGATGGTCACCACCGCCTCGGCGCCGGCGTCCTGGGCGGAGATGGAGATCCGGCACTCGCCCCTGCGGCGCGTCCAACCTCGTGCAGGCGCGCACCGCTAGCCGTCGCGTCGGAGTGTGCGGTGAGCGGTCGTGGTCTGCGGTGAGCGGTGCGCCGAACGGTCGAACGGAATCGGGCCCCAGGGTTCGCTCACCGGCGCGCGGAATGGTCCAGGCCACTAGGAGATCTCGGCGGCTCCACCTCTTGACGGTGGTCCCGCTCCAGGGGTGTCATGTGCTCACCGTGTTCGAGCCCCTCGATTCCGAGTACTTCGGCGACGCGTTCGCGGGTGTCGACCGGCCCTGTTCATGAGAGAGGGCTCTCTACTGACGCCCGGTCACCACCACCGGGGAACCCACCAGTCTCGTCGAGAACCTTCACGTCAGGGTGGGCCCTTCGACCGGCCGACTCCTCGATCGAGCCCCTGGTGTCCAGGGGTCGTGACGAACGGTCATGGAGGCGCCCGGTTCGCGCCGTGCCAGCCGGCTCTGCCGACGGGCGACGCACGACTCATCACCGCACGCACCCGGCGGCCGGCACGTGGACACCATCACGTCCGCGCCGTCCGGGTCTGCCGGCCCACCGTCCCTCTGACGAATCCACACCGCCGGCGGCAACGGCTCCACCAAATCCCACACGCCGGCAGGACCGCGCCACGGCCACCCCTTCGCATGCCCCCACAACGGCCCGACGACCACCCCGCTGGACACGCTGCAAGGAGCATCCACCCATGTTCAGAAGACCCGCCTTCCGGGCGCCCTTCAGGCGCACCGCCCCCACCCCCGTCCGCCCGGTCACCTCGCTCGTGGCCGCGCTCGCCCTGCTGGCGGGATCCGCCGCGGTGTTCCCCGCGCTGTCGGCGGCGGAGACCGTCCCGAACCCGTACGGCGCGAATGACGCGCCGGTGCTGATCGTGCTCGGGCAGAGCAATGCGGAGGGGTGGGGTGCACCCTTGGACGCCGCCGACAGCGCGAAGTGCCAGTCCCTCAACCGCGTCAAGGGGCTGAACCGGACGAACAACCGGGTGGCCGGGGCGACGAGTGCCACCTGGTCGCAGTACACCTGTGTCGGCAACAACCTCGGCCAGGAGCACGTAGGGGGCCTCAACTACAACGTCGCGTCGGCGACCGCACTGCGCTGGCAGCGCGCCACGGAGGGGGGCACGACGCTGCCCGACCTCAACGTGATCCACATCGCCTGGGGCAGCCAGGGAATCCAGGACACCGACACGGACTACGGCCCGAACACCCGGTGGTGGCCGGGCCGTGACCCGAGCGACGTCGAGGCCCTGTTCCCGCTGGCGATGAACACGATCACCAACGGTCTGCGGGCCCTGCAGGCCGCCGGCAAGCAACCGCGCGTCATCGGTATCCACTGGAACCAGTGGGAGGCCGAGGCGGGCAACGCGTCGACCATCAGCACCAGCCACATCCAGCAGGCGTTCCTCAAGGTCTTCGACCCGCTGCGAACGATCACCGGTGACACCGCAGCCCCGTTCTTCCTCTACCGTCCGCGTTCGAAGGCCTACAACCTGGCGTCCACGGAGCACGCCACACAGGCGCTGACAGTCATCTCCGCGTCCGGCCCCTACAAGCTGCTCGACGCCGCCAACGCCACCTCGGCGGCCGGTACGCCTCTCTACCAGCCCACCAACGCGCCGAACTTCGGGATCTTCACCGACACGAAGCACTACAGCGCCGACGTGCACAAGTGGTTCGCCGACCAGCAGTGGAAGACCGTCTTCACCGACAGGCAGTACGGCGCGCCGGTGAAGGCCACCGTCAACGCGGCGCTGGGCAAGCCCGCCACCCAGTCCTCCACCAATACGACGGTGGTCGGGCCCCACCCGGCGGGCCTGGCGGTGGACGGAGACCTGAGCGTCTCCACCACCGCGAGCCTTAGCGCCACCACCTCGGAGGCGCAGCCCTGGTGGCAGACCGACCTCGGCGTGCGGCGTCCGATCCGGTCCGTGGAGGTCTTCAACCGGACGGACGGGGGCCCCAATCGTCTCGCCAACCTCTACGTCATGGTGTCGCCCACCGATCTCACCGGACGCAGCCTCGACGCCATCAAGGCCGATCCCACGGTCAGGACGATTTATGTCGCTGGCAGCGCACCGAAGAAGCTGACCGTTCCGGTGGGTGCTGACGGGCGGTACGTCCGGATCCAGCTCGCCGGCACCAACTACCTCACCCTGGCCGAGGTCCAGGTCAACGTCCCCACCGGCTGACGTCGAGCGGGACGCCGCTGCGGAGCGGGCCAGGGGCCCGCTCCGCAGCCCCTTGGAAGGGCGCCGCGTTGTTCGGCGGGTGCCCCGCATGGTACTCATGTGCGGGGTGCGGCCCGGCACGGGGCCGCCCTGACCGGCACCACCGCGGTGGCGCACTCGCTCTCCCACACGGGGCTGATCGCGGCAGTGCTGGACGACACCGATGGGCACACGAACGCCCGTGGGCTGACCAGGCTGCTGAGGAACGCCGGTTTCATCGTGGTGGCTCTGAACCCGAACCAACCGGTGCGGCTGAAGGCCGGGCTGGTCCCGGCTCCGGCCGTGCCGGTCGCGGAGACCGCGCCGGCCGACCCCGCGTCGGCCGGCCCGCAGGACGTGCATCTGGTCGCCTTCGGCAGCTTCGCCAACAGCACCTCGTACTTCACCTTCGTGACGAACCAGCGTAGGGCAGGCCCGCCGGGTCGGTGGTGATGGCCTGGCCCCAGACGCTCCTCCAACCGTCCCAGCTGTCGGCGTAAATCGTGCCCGGGTAGCGGGCCTTGATCTTGGGCGCTACCGCCTTGAAGGTCTTGACTGGCGGTGGTCGGAGCTGTCCGCGCGGTCGGCTCAGGCAGCGCCGGGGTAGTGCTCGGGGCGCCGAGGTAGAGGGATGTACCGGTGGAGTGGCATCCGGTTGGCCCGCCGGCACGGGAGCGGCCGCGCACCGTTGCCGGGCGGGTGCGGCCCCGGAGCGGCGCCGGCCGGCGATGCCCGGGTGAGCGTGAGCGCGACGCTCCGTGGCTCGGTCCTTCGGTTCTCCCACGGCCGGAAGGTCGTTCGTCGGGCGACTGTGACGACCCGGCCGCGGAGGCCGTGCAGTTGCCCCGGCGGCCGTCCGCGCAGGGTTGGAACGTCCGGCTTCGGGCTTACAGGGAGCTTCCATGGCGGAAATCCCTCCGTAATGCCAGGGTCGTCTACTGGCAGGCAACGGTGATTCACCGCAGTAGACTCCGGGAGGACCCATGGCGACCGCCGTCCCCGATCTCGCCGAGCTTGTCCGTGCCGACGGCATCGAGTTCGTGCTCGCCGTCTTCGTCGACCTGACCGGAAAGCCGTGCGCCAAGCTCGTCCCGTCCCAGGCCGTGGAGGAACTCCGGGACGCGGGCGTCGGTTTCGCCGGATACGCGGCCGGTGCGCTCGGCCAGCAGCCCGGCGATCCCGATGTCGTCGCACGGCCGGATCCGTCCTCCTACACGCCCGTTCCGTTCGTCAAGCCCGGTCTGGCCCTGGTCCACTGCGATCCGCATGTGGAGGGGGAGCCCTGGCCGTACGCTCCGCGGGTCATCCTGCGCAGGCTGGTGGAGCGGGCCGCGGGGCGGGGGCTGTCCCTCTCGGTGGGGGCGGAGGTCGAGTACTTCCTGGTGAGCCGGGACGCGCACGGCGTGCTGAGCGTCGCCGATGCCAGGGACACGGCCGTCCGGCCCTGCTATGACGCACACGGGCTCACCCGGATGTACGACCATCTCACCGCCGTGTCCTCGGCCATGAACGCCCTCGGCTGGGGCAACTACGCCAACGACCACGAGGACGGCAACGGCCAGTTCGAGCAGAACTTCCGGCATGCCGACGCCCTCACCACCGCCGACCGGGTCATCACCATGCGGTACCTGGTGTCGGTCCTGGCCGAACAGCGCGGCATGACCGCCACGTTCATGCCGAAGCCGTTCGCCGACCGTACCGGCACCGGCATGCACCTGCACCTGTCGCTCTGGCGGGGTGACGACCCCGCGTTCCCCGACGCCACCGACGGGCGTGGCCTCGGCCTCTCTCCGCTCGCCTACTCCTTCGTCGCCGGGATCGTCGAGCACGCGCGGGCCCTGCAGGCCGTCATCGCGCCGACGGTCAACTCCTACAAGCGCACCGGCGCGGTGGCCACCCGCTCGGGTGCCAGCTGGTCACCGCGCATCGCGGGGTACGGCGGTAACGACCGCACCCGCTTCGTGCGGGTCCCCGACGGCAATCGCATCGAGCTGCGCGGCGGGGACGGCGCTGCCAATCCCTACCTCGCCGCCGCGGTCGCCCTGGCCGCCGGCCTCGACGGCATCGACCGAGGCCTCGACCCCGGCGAGCCGGGCGCGGGCGGGGAGGGGCCCGAGCTCCCGCCGACCCTGCTGCACGCCGTGGAGGCGCTCCAGGCCGATGACGTGGTCAGCGGCGCCCTGGACGTGGCCGGGAGCGGCGTGAGCCGGTACTTCGCCGATCTCAAGCGCGAGGAGTTCTTCGACTGGCACGCCACGGTCGGCCCCTGGGAGCTCGACCGCTATCTGACGGCCTTCTGACCGGTCCCCGAACGTCGTCCGCTTCGCCGTTCTCTGAAGGGATTTGAGATGTGCGGAATCGTGGGGCTCCATCTGCGCGAGCCCTCGCTCGAACCCCGGCTCGGTGAGCTCCTGACCGCGATGCTGGGGCAGGTCGTCGAACGCGGGCGGGACTCGGCCGGTGTCGCGGTCTACGGTGACCCGCGCCTGTCCCCGCCGGGCCGGGCCGTCGTCTCGCTGCTCGGCGTCACGCCGGCCGACGCGCGGGCCGCACTGCCGGGCGCCGTGGCCCTCGCGGCCGACGCCACCACGGTCGTTCACGCGGATCTCCCCGTCGCCGGGCTGCTCGCGGCCGTCGCGGACGCGCTCCCGCGGGCGACCGTCATCGGCTCCGGCATCGGAATGGCCGTACTCAAAGGCACCGGGAACCCCGTGGAACTGGCCGAGTCCTTCGGGCTCGCGTCGGTCACCGGCCGGCAGGGCATCGGCCACACCCGGATGGCCACCGAGTCCGCCGTGACGCCCGAGGGGGCCCACCCGTTCTCGGTCAGCCCCGGCCAGTGCCTGGTGCACAACGGCTCCTTCGCCAACCACGCCACCATCCGCCGTGAACTGCGCGCCCGAGGCATGGAGTTCGACAGCGAGAACGACTCCGAGGTCGGTGCCCGCTTCATCGCGCACCAGCTCTCGGAAGGCGCCGACCTCGAAGAGGCGCTGCGGCTGCTGTGCGAGCGGTTCGACGGCTTCTACACCCTGCTGGTGTCCACGAGCGACTCCTTCGCCGTCGTCCGCGACGCCATCGCCTGCAAGCCGGCCCTCGTCGCCGAGACCGACGGGTGGGTCGCGATGGCCTCCGAGTACCGGGCCCTGGACGTCCTGCCGGGCATCGAGAACGCCCGCATCTTCGAACCCGAGCCGGAAGAGGTGTACGTATGGCAACGCTGATCGATCTGGCCGAGACCCCGGTGCGCGAGCTCAACCGGGCTCTGCACACGCCCTCGGCCACGGCCTGGCGCATCCTCAATCCGCGTGGCGCCCACGCCGTGGCCTGCGGAATCCGGGAGGAACTCGTCGTGGACGTCGAAGGCCACGTCGGTTACTACTGCGCGGGAATGAACCAGCGGGCCACCGTCACCGTCCACGGGAACGCCGGGACCGGCGTCGCCGAGAACATGATGTCCGGCACGGTGCGTGTGCGCGGCAACGCCTCCCAGTCCGCCGGCGCGACCGCCCACGGCGGCCTCCTGGTGATCGACGAGGACGCCTCCGCCCGGTGCGGGATCTCCATGAAGGGTGTGGACATCGTGGTGGGCGGAAACGTCGGCCACATGAGCGCGTTCATGGGCCAGGCCGGGCGGTTGGTGGTCTGCGGCGACGCGGGAGACGCCCTGGGGGACTCCCTCTACGAGGCGCGCATCTACGTCCGCGGGACGGTCAGGTCACTGGGCGCGGACTGTGTGGAGAAAGAGATGCGGCCCGAACACCAGGCCGAACTGGCCGAGTTGCTCGGCGCGGCCGGGCGGGGCGAGGATCCGGCCGACTTCCGCCGGTACGGATCGGCCCGCGAGCTGTACCACTTCAAGGTCGACAACACGGCATCGTACTGAGGGAGTTCGAGGAGCATGGAACCCGCATCACACGGCCTTCGCGAGTCCGCGACCTTCGATCGCGCCACCATCCACGCCATCCAGCGTGCCGCCGAGACCGGCGTCTACGCCATCCGCGGCGGAGGCGCCAAGCGCAGAGTTCCGCACTTCGACGATCTGCTGCTGCTCGGCGCGTCCATGTCCCGCTACCCGCTGGAGGGCTACCGCGAGAGCTGTGGCACGGACGTCGCCCTCGGCACCCGGCACGCCTCGCACCCGCTGC
Organism: Streptomyces sp. BE303; assembly: GCF_036290945.1. Classification (NCBI taxonomy): domain Bacteria; kingdom Bacillati; phylum Actinomycetota; class Actinomycetes; order Kitasatosporales; family Streptomycetaceae; genus Streptomyces; species Streptomyces sp. BE303. The sequence continues at coordinate 34,611 of NZ_JAQYWZ010000428.1, read as the reverse complement.
GGCTGAAGACACCCGTCACCATCGCCGGCATGAGCTTCGGGGCGCTGTCCGCCCAGGCCAAGGAGGCGCTCGGCCGTGGCGCCAGCGAGGTGGGCACCTCGACGACCACCGGTGACGGCGGCATGACCCCGGAGGAACGCGGCCATTCCCAGCACCTCGTCTACCAGTACCTGCCGTCCCGGTACGGTATGAACCCCGACGACCTGCGCGCCGCCGACGCCATCGAAGTCGTCCTCGGCCAAGGCGCCAAGCCCGGTGGCGGGGGCATGCTGCTCGGCCAGAAGGTCACCGAACGGGTCGCCGGCATGCGGACGCTGCCCGTCGGCATCGACCAGCGCAGCGCTTGCCGCCACCCCGACTGGACCGGCCCCGACGACCTCGCCATCAAGATCCTCGAACTGCGCGAGATCACCGACTGGGAGAAGCCGGTCTACGTGAAGGTGGGCGCGGCCCGGACGTACTACGACGTCAGGCTCGCGGTCCAGGCCGGTGCCGATGTCGTGGTCGTGGACGGCATGCAGGGCGGCACGGCCGCCACTCAGGACGTCTTCATCGAACACGTCGGCATCCCCACCCTGGCCGCCCTGCCCCAAGCCGTACGGGCACTGCAGGAGTTGGGTGCCCACCGTGAGGTCCAGCTGATCGTCTCCGGCGGCATCCGCAGCGGCGCCGACCTGGCGAAGGCGCTCGCCCTGGGCGCGGACGCCGTCGCCATCGGCACGGCCGCCCTGATCGCCCTGGGCGACAACCACCCGAAGTACGACGCCGAGTACCGTCGGCTCGGCTCCGCCGCAGGCTACTACGACGACTACCAGGACGGCCGCGACCCCGCCGGCATCTCCACCCAGGACGAGGAACTCTCCGCCCGCCTCGACCCCGTGGAGGCCGGTCGGCGACTTGCGAACTACCTCCGCGTGATGACGATGGAGGCCCAGACCCTCGCCCGCGCCTGCGGCAAGGCACACCTCCTCCACCTCGAACCCGAGGACCTGGTCGCCCTCACCATCGAGTCCGCCGCCATGGCCCGCGTCCCGCTCGTCGGCACCCGGTGGATCCCCGGGGAGGGCCTGTGATCGCCGTCGTCGGCGCAGGCCTGATGGGCGCCGCCACCGCCTGGCAACTGGCCCGCCGCGGCCACGAGGTCACCCTGATCGAGGCGTACGACATCGGCCACCGGCACGGCAGTTCACACGGCAGCTCCCGGATCTTCCGACGCGCCTACGCCGACCCCTTCTACGTCGGCCTGACCGGCAAGGCGGCCGAGCAGTGGTGCGAACTGGAGCACGACAGCGCAACTCCACTGCTGCGCAACACCGGTGGCCTCGACTTCGGGGAGCGACGTGACCTGGAGAGCCTGGCCACCGCGCTGGGCGCGGCCGGAGTGCGCTGCGAGGTACTCGGTGCGCCGGCCGCCGCGGAACGCTGGCCCTCCATCCGCTTCACGGGCCCGGCGCTGTACCACCCGGACGCAGGTGTCATCGACGCCGACCGGACCGTCGCGGCGTGTGTGCGCAGGGCGACCGAGCACGGTGCGGACATCTGGTCCGGCGTACGCGTCACGGGCATCGACGTACCGGGCGCGGTGGTGCTGCGTACGGACGACGGACGTGAGCTCACCTGCGACACCGTGGTCGTAGCCGCCGGTGCGTGGCTGCCCGGCCTCGAACTGCCCGTCACGCTGCCGCCGCTCAAGGTGACCCAGCAGCAGGTCTTCCACTTCCGGCAACGGGAGCCGTCCGTGGCCTGGCCGGTCCTGGTTTGCAAGGACGCGTCGATGCAGGTCTTCGGCCTGCCCTCCGGCGCCGACGGCGGCGCCCTCCCCGCGGTCAAGGTCGCCGAACACGACCGCGGCACCCCCACCACGGCAACCACCCGTACCGGCATCGTCGACCCGTCGTCGCGGATCCGTGTGAGCGCATTCGTCCATGACCGGCTCCCGGGCCTCGACCCCGACCCGGTCGCCGGGACGACCTGCCTCTACACCACCACCGTTGACGACGAGTTCGTCCTCGACCGCCACGGCCCCCTCGTCATCGTTTCCGCGTGCTCCGGCCACGGCGCGAAGTTCGCCCCGGTCATCGGCGCGATGGCCGCCGACCTCGCCACCGGCCGCGCACGGCCCCACCCCCGCTTCCGCCTGGACCGCACGGCGTAGGGGTTCGAACAGAATAGGATGCGTCGGTGACAGAGCGCGCCGAGCACACCGAACCCGCAGCGGACTCCGACGACACGGCCCTGGAGCGCATCATCGCGATCCGGGCCCGCGGGTACCGGCAGGCGGCCGGTCTGTCGGTCGGTGAGATGGCGCGGCGGGTCGGCATCTCCAAGGCCATGCTGTCGAAGATCGAGAACGCTCAGACCGCGTGCAGCCTCACCACGCTCTCCCGGCTCGCGCGCGGTCTCGACGTCCCGGTCACCGCCCTCTTCCGCGGCATGGACGACGAACGCGAGGCCGTCTTCGTCCCCGCCGGGCACGGCGCCCGCATTGTCCGGCGCGGCACCCGCATCGGCCACGAGTACGCCCAGCTCGGCTCCCTGCGGGGCGCTCACAAGCGCATGGACGCCCTGCTGATCACCCTCACCGAGTCCAGCGAGGTCTTCCCGCTCTTCCAGCACGCCGGAACCGAGATCATCTACATGCTCGAAGGTGTCATGGTCTACGGCCACGGGAAGTCCACCTACACCCTGCGCCCCGGCGACGCGCTGCAGTTCGACGGCGAGGCCCCGCACGGCCCGGAACGGCTGGCCGAGCTGCCCATCCGCTTCCTGGCGGTGACGGCCTTCGGGGACAGTCCCCAGCACTGAAACCCGGCCTTAATCGGCCGCGGAGGGATTCGTAACGCACCGTGTGTCTACTGCCGTGAAACGTAGTTTCCTTCTGCTGGACTTCTCTGTGGAGCGTGCGCATGGACACCGGAAGTACCGCTTGGATGCTCGCGAGCACGGCACTCGTCTGTCTGATGGTGCCGGGCCTCGCGCTCTTCTACGGGGGCATGGTCGCCGCGAAGAGCATCCTCAACATGATCATGATGACCTTCGGGTCAGTGGCCCTGGTGGGCTGCATCTGGGTGCTCTACGGCTTCTCGGCCTCCTTCGGTGACTCGATCGGCGGCGCCGGGATCCTCGGTGACGTCACCGAGTATGTCGGCCTGAGCGGGGTGACGGCGGACGATCCGGACGCGGTCATCCCGCTTGCGGTCTTCGCCGCCTTCCAGGCGCTCTTCGCGGCCCTCACCGCCGCCCTGATATGCGGCGCGATCGCCGACCGCATCAAGTTCGGCGCCTGGATGGCCTTCACCGGCATCTGGGTGACGCTGGTCTACCTGCCCGTCGCCCACTGGGTCTTCGCCTTCGACGGGAAGGACGTCGTGGGCGGCTGGATCGTCAACAGGCTCGGCACCGTCGACTTCGCGGGCGGTACCGCCGTCCACGTCAATTCGGGCGCCGCGGCCCTGGCCGTGATCCTCGTCCTCGGTAGACGCATCGGCTGGCAGAAGACGGGGGGCCAGGCGCGGCCGCACAACCTCCCCCTGGTGCTGCTCGGCGCGGGCCTGTTGTGGTTCGGCTGGTTCGGTTTCAACGGCGGCTCCGCGCTGACCTCCGGCAACGCCGCCTCCGTCGCCGTGCTGAACACCTTCACCGCCACCTGCTCCGCGATGCTCGGCTGGCTCCTCGTCGAGAAGCTCCGCTACGGCCGCCCCACCAGCCTCGGCGCCGCGTCCGGTGCGATCGCCGGCCTCGTCGCGATCACGCCGTCCTGCGGTGCGGTCTCCCCGCTCGGCGCCCTCGCGCTCGGCGCCATCGGCGGCGCGGTGTGCGCCCTTGCTGTCGGCCTGAAGTACAGGTTCGGCTACGACGACTCCCTCGATGTCGTGGGTATCCACCTCGTCGGAGGCATCACCGGCACCCTGCTGGTCGGCGTCCTGGCCACGGCGGACGCCCCCAACGCCGTCGACGGCCTGCTCTACGGCGGCGGCTTCTCCCTCCTCGGCAAGCAGGCGATGGGGGCCGTGTCCGTACTGGCGTACTCCTTCTGTGTGACCTGGCTGATCGCCAAGGCGCTCGACAAGACGATGGGCCTGCGGGTCCGCCCCGAGGTGGAGCAGGAAGGCGTCGACGTCCACCTGCACGCGGAGAGCGCCTACGACCTCACCCACGCACCGAGCGCGGCCCCGGTCTCCGAGCCTGCCACCAGGGGATAGTGCGGCCCGCCCCTGACCCGTCTCGCGGCACGACAGGTGCCGAACGTCGTTGGCTCGCCGAGGGGAGGCCGGGGCCTGCCCCAAGCCGGGGTCGTCAACGGAATCGGGTTGGGGGCACGGGGTTTGTCAGGACTCCGGCGTTGGTGGGGAACGGCGGGCGGCGGTCGGTCTCGCACGCACCCGCCGACCATGCTCGTGCTGACCTGTGGCGTCGGCCTGCGATGCCAGGAGGAAGCGGCGAGAGCGCTGTGGTCAGTAGGTCAGAATCACGATCCCTGCTGAGACCTTCTCGCCGGCCTCAGCAGGCGCCGCTCCACCCACGCTGCCGGATCCGACGCGGCCGGCGCCGGTCCCTCCCACACCGCCCGCCGAGGGGAGAGAGCCGTCGATGGGAAACTCCGCAGCCGGGCCGGACCCGCCGCCCCTACCACCGTTGTTACGTCGTCCCGGGTTGCCGGTCCCGCCGGTCCCGCCGGCATTGCCAGGCTTTACGGTGCGCTCGGTGCCCTCGCACCGGCTTGCCCCGGCGGTGCCGCCCTTTCCGTCGGCCCTGCCCGAGCCAGTGCTCCCAGGGGTGGAGGCGTCACCGCCACCCCTGGGCTGGCCGTGATCGGCGGACGCCATCAACGGGGCCGACACGAAAGGAACGATGTCATGACGAAGAACCGGCAAACCGACGCGAGATCCTCAACCACCCGGTTGTTCGAGGCGTTCAACAACCATCTTGAGGACCTGGAGGAGACCGTCGACTCCTACGCCGAAGACGACGTCCTCGAAGAGCACGCGTCAGGAGCCCGGCTGCAGGGACGCCCCGAACTGCGCGAATACCTGGAGGGCTGGTACAAAGCGTCTCCGGACACGCACTGCGAACTCCACAGGATCATCATTGAAGGGGACGCGGTAGCCGTCACCTTCACGGCGAGTGGAACACCGCAACAGGACTTCCCCGGCTACATCGCTCTCCCCGAGAACCGAACCGACCCGATCGAGTACTCGGTCGAATACATGGCGCTCTTCGAACTCGCTCCCGACGGCCTCATTCTGCGCGAGACGGACTACGCCAACCCCGACGAGTTCACCGCAGAGACCGGCGAACGGGCAGCCGCCTGAATCTGCACCCATCGCGCGACGGTCACCCGGCGACAGCGGTTGAGCGGTTGGGCCGGGGACGAGACGCCGTGCACGACCACGACGACATGGCCTTCGTCGGCCAGGCCAGCGAACACCTCACCTCGTGCTCTCCTGTACTGCTCGACCGGTACCCCGATCCGTGCCCTGCGGGGTGGCGACCGGCGGGGGGAGAGGCAGCGATCGCGCGGTGAGGTCCGGGGCCGTGGCCCGGACCCGTGCCGCTCATCCGGTCCGGGAGATCCGGCGCCATTGGCTGGGTGTCACGCCGAAGGTACGGCTGAAACGGCGTGAGAAGTGTGCCGCGTTCGTGAACCCCCAGGACCGGCCGATGGATTCGATCGTCCGGTGGCGGTGGACCGGTGCCGCCAGGTCGTTGCGAGCTCCTTCGAGGCGGCGTCGGATGATCCATTGTTCGAGGCTGAACCCGCTGCTCCCGCACAGCCGGTACAGAGTTCTGACGGAGGTGTTGTGCACCCGGGCGACGCGCTGCGGTGTGAGGTCCGGCTCTCGCAGGTGCAGCCGGACGTAGGCCAGGACGCGTGTGAGAAGGGTTTCCTGCGCGGTCCGGCGGCGCGTGCGGTCGTCGCCGGCGACGGACGCGATCCATGCGCGGGTGAGTTCGGTGGTGGCGTTGACCAGGGCCTCGGTCTCGGGGCCGCCGGTGAGCCGGTCGGCAATGGTGTGCAGGCCGTGGAGGTGGTTCACGAGGAGCGTGCCGACGGGGCTGTGGTGGAGGAGGGGGACCGATGCCCGCACGGTGTCCGTCGGAACGGTGAGCCCTGCGGTGTCGAGCATGAAGGCCAGCGTGCCCCCGGTCCCGGACCATGAGTAGGCGTACCCGTCGGGCATGTGGAGGAGCGACAGGCTGTGGGGCGCGAGGCGGCGCTGATGGTCGCTGGAGGCGAAGGCGCCGTCGCCCCGGACGTGGAGCACCACCGCGACGGCTTCCAGCGAGTCCCGTCGCGCCTGCCTGAGGGAGCGGGTGATGCCGATGCCCGTGCCCCGGCTGTCGAACAGGGTGAGGGACCCGATGCCCCAGACTTCGACCCGCCTCCAGACCGTCTCCTCGGGCTGTTCCTCCTCGACGGCGTCGATCCCGCCCTCGTCCATGGCCACGGCACGGTAGGCCGCGATTCTGTCGCCGCGCGGTAGGTCGTTCGTGTCCAGGACCAGCACACCGTCTCCCCCTTCGCACCCCTGCCCGAATCATCATCCTCGTCCGGCCGCTCCGTGTCAGCCGGGCCTTCCCGCCCCGCCCGGTTCCCGGGGCATGCCGGGCACCGGCCGTGCCGGGTCGGCCGCCGGGGGTGGGGCTGTGGATCCAGCAGCCAGGAGCAAACCGTTGGCAGCCAGGGCAACGCCGGGGAACGGGCACTCTGCCATGCTGCTTCACACGTGGCCCACCTGCCGGGCTCCGGTGCGCGCGGGCTGACGGCCGTGAACCCCGTGGGCCTGGGAACACCGGATCACCCACGACCGGGCCAAGCTTTCGCGTCATCGCCCCCGCCAACCCCGGCTTCGAGGCGGAGGTCGAGGCCCTCGACGCCGACCGGCTCCCGTCGGGGCCGTGACCGTGCCCGCCCTCGTCGCGGCGCTTCCGAACCCGCCGCAGCCCTCCGCATTCCCGACGACACGGCCCCGACCGGCATCCGTACGGGCCCCGGCCCTGCGGCACCCCGATGGTCCCGCACCATCTCGGCGTGATCGCCGCCCGTGGTCCCACCCCACCGCAGGCCGTGGTGGGTCCGACCCGCGCATCGACAAGGAGCTCTGCGTGTTCAACGTCATTCAGTGGCAACGGGTAGGCCGGCGCCTCGCCGGCGTCCTCGCGGCACTCGCCCTCTCCCTGGGCATGCTGGGCACGGCCGCGCACGCCGACCCCGACCGTCCCCTGACGGTCATCGACTGGGACATCAGCGGCCTCGAACACGGCGGCCAAGGCCACCACGACCGGTACTGGAACCTGATCGATCAGGTCCACCGGGTCAGCGGACACGACTTCTACCAGGTCCTGGACGAGACCACGACGACCTACAACCAGCTGATCCAGATCCGGGTGACCTACGCCGGGCAGTACGTCGTCTCGCTGTACTACTGGGCCAACACCCTCTACCTGGCCGGGATCTACCAGCCGGGACAGCCCGACGGTACCGGCAACCGGCACTACGTCTTCCCCGACGGCTACCCCGGCGCCTTCAACCAGGTCCTGGGCGTGCAGGCCCAGCCGCTGCCGTGGAACGGCAGCTACGCCAACCTGCCCGGCGGCGGCAACCGCGCGAGTCGCCAGCTCACCCCGCAGAACCTTCAGAACGGGCTGCTGACGCTGCGCCGGACCCAGGAGCTCCTCGGTTCGGCGGCCGGCACCACGACCCTCGGGTCCTACCTCGTGGACATCATCGGCGCGACAGCCGAAGCGGCCCGCTTCGGCTACATCTTCGACACGGTGCGGCAGAACATCAGGTCCGGCTCGTCGACCCCGATCGGCGCCTTCGGCGCGGACCTCGAAACCAGCTGGGGCCAGCTCTCGGCCTGGGTCTACGCCCGGCTCAACAATCCCGCCGGTGACGGATTCACCATCGGCGCCCCGGGATACAGCAGGTACTACGCCACCGTCGCGGCCCTCATCGCCAACCTCGGATACATCGAACTCAACGGCCACAAACGCAACGGCTGACACCGGACGCCGGGCGCCGGGCGCCGGACACCGGCCGTCCTGCCGGCCGAGTGGACGGCGAGTCCCGGCCGTGCGCGGTGGCCGAGGGCGGCGTGGGGCGTGCGGTCGAGCAGAGGAGAGACCCTGCCGTCCCGGTCCGCCGGCTGTTCCAGGAAATCAAGGAACTGAGCTACAGCGCCGGCCTCAACCTCCTCAACCGCTACCTCATCCGGGGCCGCGCCGACGGGGACCGCCCGGTGATCGGCCCACGCCGCCTCGCCGGCCTCATGCTCACCCGGCCCGACCGGCGGCGGGACAAGGAAACCGACGTGTTGCAGGCCTTTACCACCGCCTGGCCCGCCCGCGCTCCTGCGCGGACGGGCCACGGCCTGCCGGATCGCGCCGAATCCGCGGTCAGAGCAGGCGCTTGCGTCCCCAGAGGACGACGAACGTGGTGACGGCGGCGGCCAGGGCCAGCAGGATCCCGGCGCCGAGCCACTGCATGACCGGCATCTGGGAGACGGGGAGGTAGTCCACCGACCAACCGACGATGCCCTTCTGGCTCACACAGGCGTCACGCGCGGCCTCCGTCGGGCTGCTGCACGTGCCCCAGCCGAGGAGCTTCCCGGAGGAGGTCACGAAGGACTGGTCCAGGGTGTAGGCGGCCGTCGGGAGCTCCGGGAAGGCGTCGGTGCCGACCCCGTCGCGGGTGACGACCGTGGTGGCGGTGCCCAGCGGCAGCCGGACCGCCGACCAGGCCACCTTGATGGCGACGGCCGCGCCGAGGGTGACCACCATGGCGGCCAGGGAGCGCCGCAGGAGCATCCCGATCAGGGCGCCGACGGTCACGGTGAAGAGGGTCAGCGCGACGGGGACGGGTCCGGTGGCGTCGAACAAGGCGCCGGACGTCCAGTCCGAGGAGGTCGCCTTGACGGGGTGGTACCACCAGGTGAAGGCGGCCGACAGCGCCACGGTGGCGACCGCGCTCACCGCCAGGGCCAGTCCGAGCTTGGCGGTCAGCCAGCGCATCCGGCTGACGGACTGCCCGGTGACGAGTTTGGCGGTGCCGGTCTCCAGGTCGGACGCGAACAGCGGAGCACCGAGGAAGACGCTTAGGACCACAGGGACGAGCCCGAGTTGGAAGCCGGTGTCGTTCAGCTGACCGCTGAACGGACCGAAGTCGTTGCGCCACTCGTCACCCGTCGGGTGGGGCCAGTCGAACCGTGCCAGGTGGTCCATCATCCCGGCGCGCCGGTAGGCGATGAACGCGACCCCCACCACGGTCAGCGCCAGCACGGTCCGCAGTGTTGCCCGGTGCTGGCGCCACACCAGCCAGGACAGGCCGTGCAACGCCGGACGGCGGCGCGCCCCGGTCGCGGCCCCGGTCGGGCGGGGGGAGGGAGAGGTGCCGGCCATGGTGCTCATGCCGCCACCGCCCCGTCCCGGGCCAGCCCGCGGACCTGGGCGCTCTCGGTGAGCAGGGGCGGTGTGTCGGGCGATCGAAGGTAGGAGAGGAGGAGTTCCTCAAGGGTGGGGGCATCGCACTGCCAGCGCGCGTCGACCACACCGCCGTGGCGGATCAGGGCCCTGGCCTGGCGGCCGCTGGTGCGGTACTCGACGACGGTGTGCTGGGCGAGGTCGGCGGGCGGCCCGCCCCCGTCGTGCAGCCCGGTGAGCAGGACATGGGCGTCGAGCAGCCTGTCCACCTCGCCGGCCAGCCGCAGCATGCCGGAGGAGACGACCAGGAGGTAGTCGCAGACGGTCTCGATCTCGGCGAGCATGTGGGAGGACATCACGATGGTGGTGCCGCGCTCGGCCGCCTCGGCCAGCAGGGTGCCCGTCAGCTCGTGGCGGACCAGGGGATCGAGGTCGGACATCGGCTCGTCGAGCAGCAGCAGGTCGGGGCGCTTGCCGAAGGCCAGGGCGAACGCGACGCGGGTCCGCTGCCCGCCCGACAGGGTGTTGATCCTGGCGGCGAGGGGTATGGTGCCGGCCCGGACGATGTCCTCGGCGGCGCGCTGGTCCCAGGTGGGGTTGAGCTCCCGACCCAGGCGCAGGGTCTCCGCCACCGTGAAGCGGCCGAACAGCGGCTTCTCCTGGGACAGGAACGCCGTACGCACCCCTGCCTGCGCCGATGCCGGGGCGGAACCGAACACCCGCAGACTGCCCTCGGTGGGCTCCAGCAGATTGCCGGCCATGGCCATCAGCGTCGTCTTACCGGCCCCGTTCGGGCCCACCAGGCCGCAGATCCGGCCGGCCGGCAGCCGGAACGAACAGTCCCGCAGCGCCCAACCCCGTCGGTACCTGCGGCCCAGCCCCCGCGCCTCGATGGCGGACTCGTCGTCCGCCTCGCCCGTGAACACTTTTTGACCCGCACCTTCATGCATCGCCGCTCCTCGGTATGGGGTTTCCGCGGTGGTGGCCGCCGCCGAGGCGGGCTCCGGCGGGGAGGCGTACGCCTCCCCGAGGACGGAGTCGACCAGCGCGGTCACGTCCTCCCGCTCCAGCCCTGCCGTGGCCGCCCGCCACGCCCGGGAGACCGGCTCCTCGCGCAGCGGCGAGTTCGCGGCCCCCGGAGGTCGGGCCGGCGGACGCAGGACGAACGTGCCGGGACCGGGCCTGAGTTGGACCGACCCCTCCCGCTCCCGTCCCCGGTACGCCTTGAGGGTCGTGTTCGGATCGACCGCGCAGAGCAGGGAGACGTCCTTCGCCGTCGGCAGCCGGTCGCCCGGCATCAGCAGGCCGAGCCGGAGCTCCTGTGTGGTCTGCTGGACGATCTTCAGGTTTGTCGCGACCCCGCTGCGACGGTCGATGTGGAACTCCACCCCACCACCATTTCACTACTTGATTAGTGAAAGCATGGTGGATGGTGCGGCGGGGGTATGTCAACCGCCGGCCGCGACCACCCGGGGGTGAGTTCGGGCCGGTGGAACCGGGGCGCTGCGCTCTCCAGGTGCGCCACCTGGCCTACGACGACTACAGCGGCCGGGACTACGGCAGGCCGTCCTCGGACGCCGCCCATGGCTGGGGCGACGGAGCCCAGGACGACCGGCAGACCCTCGACACGGACGCCTACGTCGCGGCCGCGCGGACCTGGGGCTGTCAGTTGGCCGTGGGCAGCGGCGAGCCCCGTGGGGGAGCAGCCCGACCTGTGGTGGAGCCCCTGCGGTCACGGGTATCGGCAACGACAGGGCCGGCAAGATCTGGTACCGCGCGCCGGCCCGCGACCCGATACCCAACTCCCACTCCTCAGGAGCCCGCGCCGCGACCCTGCGTGCCGCAGCCGACCACGGCGGCCGAAGCCGTACGGCACCGATCTGCGGGGCCGGCCGCCGCCGGACAGCGGTGAGCAGCGCTGGACAGCAGGTGGCCGAGAAAATGGACACCGCCCACGGGGAGGCTGTCCACATGAACCGAACGGCAAGGAACTGCCGGCCAGCGGAGTGGCCGAGCAGGTGCCTCACCTCGATCCGCACCCTGCCACAGCCCGGGACACCAGTCTGACGAGAAGCCGCACCCTCCCCGCCCTGCGGGGGAGTTCACGGTGACGAAGTACTGCGGGGCCACCGCCGGGCCCGGCGCCGCGCTCGCGGCCACGGCAGCGGCGCCCGGTTCACCGTCCTGCTCGCCACCTCGATCGCGAACGTCGCGCTGCCGCAGATCCGTGACGGCGTCGGACTCTCCGACGCCCGTCCTGGCCGGCACGCCCTGTCGGCGCTCCCACCGACCCGCCGCGGCCCATGCGGCCCCGCCGCCGAACACCAGCCCGCTCCCCGGGCCGGCCGCCCGAGGCCGCCACCGACCACCCGACCAACGCGCACTCCACCAGTACACCGACCGAGAGGAACCACCCGTGCTCACCATCGACGAGAACGCGCCCGTCATCGTCCGCCTGGCCATCGAGATCGACGCCCCGCTGGAGACCGTCTGGTCCCTGCACACCGGCATCGACGACTGGCCCGTCTGGAACACCGATGTCGACCAGGCCCGCCTGGAGGGCCCGCTCGCCGAAGGCGCCTCCTTCACCTGGCGCACCCACGGACTGGACATCACCTCCACCGTCCACGAGCTCGTGCCCGGCACCCGGATCGCCTGGGGCGGCCCCGCGAACGGTATCGAGGGCATCCACGTGTGGACCTTCGAGCAGACCGGCGACCGGGTCACCGTCCACACCGAGGAGTCCTGGAGCGGAGCCCCCGTCGACGCCGCCGCCGACCAGCTCCGCCACGCCCTGCGCACCTCCCTGGAGGACTGGCTCACCTGTCTCAAGAACCGTGCCGAAAAGCGCTCCTGACCACCTGAACCCCGCTCCGGCCGTATCGCCGCTCCGAAGACCAAGAGGACCCGATCATGACTGACAAGCCTTACCTGCTGGGCCACTACACCCCCGCCGTCGACGAACTGACCGCCACCGGACTGACCGTCGAGGGCACCCTTCCGCCCGAGCTGAGCGGCCGGCTGATCCGCAACAGCCACAACCCCAAGCCCGGCGTCACCCCCACCCACTGGTTCAAGGGCAGCGGCATGGTCCACGGCATCCGGCTGCACGAGGGCCGCGCCGAGTGGTACCGCAATCGCTGGGTCCACACCCCCGCCCTGGACGGCGCGCCCTACATGACCGAGCACGGCCCCGACATGACGGCGAGCACCGCGGGCACCCACGTCATCGAGCACGCCGGGCGCCTGCTCGCCCTGTGTGAGGCCAACCTCCCCTTCGAACTCACCCCCGACCTCGACACCGTCGGCCCCTACGACTTCGACGGCAAGCTGCGCAGCGCCATGACCGCCCACCCCAAGAGCGACCCGGTCACCGGCGAACTCCACTTCTTCGGCTCCTCCCCGTTCCCGCCCTACCTGGTCTACTACGTCGCCGACCCGAACGGGCACATCACGCACAGCGCCGAGGTCCCGGGCGCCACCGCCTCCCTCAAGCACGACTTCGCCGTCACCCGCCACCACGTGGTGTTCGTCGAGGGCACCGTCACCTTCGACCCCACCGAGCACTCCGGCATCCCCTACTCCTGGCAGGACGCGCAGCCGGCCAGGATCGGCGTCATGCCGCGCGGCCCGCACGGTGCCGACAAGATCCGCTGGTTCCCGATCGAACCCGGCAACATGCTCCACGCCGCCAACGCCTACGAGGACGCCGCCGGTCGCATCGTCCTGGAGGGCCCCACCGTCGACCGCGAGGGCTTCCAGCTCTCCTGGAACTGGTGGATCGGCGCACCCAGCCGCGGCACCGAGCCCAACACCCGCTCCTACACCCGTCGCTGGGTCGTCGACCCGGCCGCAGGCACCGTCGACGAGCAGGCTGTCGACGACCTCGCCGTCGAGTTCCCCACCCTCAACGAGGACTTCCTCGGCGCCGAGCACCGCTACCAGTACGCGGTCTCCTTCCCCGACCAGCGGGGCTTCGGCGGCTACGGCGTGGTCAAGTACGACCGCACCACCGGCGAGCGCCGCATCCACCAGGTCGGCGACGCCCGGCTGCCCAGCGAAGCGGTCTTCGTCCCCGCCGCCGGCGCCACCCGCGAGGACGACGGCTACCTGCTCACCGTCGTCTCCGACCTCAAGCAGGACGCCTCTCAGCTCCTGGTCCTGGACGCCTCCGGCCTTGAGCAGGTCGCCACCGTCCACCTCCCGCGCCGGGTCACCGCCGGCATCCACGGCTCCTGGATCCCCGACAGCGCCCTGTGACCGGCCGTCCCGGCGCGCGCGCCGCCCAGGAGCCCCGGCAGACCACCACCCTTCCACGAAAGAGCACTGCCATGCGTACACTCACCGCGGTCATGACCGCCGCCGCCACCGCCGCACTCCTCCTCACCACGTCCCACACCGCCTCCGCCCTCACCGCCGACCGTCGCCCCACCACGGTGGCGGAATCGGCCGCGAGGCACCCCGCGGACGTGCGGATCGACGAGAAGGCCCCGGTCATCACCCGCACCGACATCCTCATCCACGCCCCGCTGCACACCGTCTGGCGGATCCAGACCGACGTCGAGAACTGGCCCACCTGGCAGCCGAACGTCGCCAGGATGGCCAAGGACACCCCCGGCCGCCTGCGCCCCGGCTCGGTGTTCCGCTGGAGCACCGAGGGCCTCGACATCACCTCCACCGTCAAGCAGGTCGAGCCCGGTAGGCGCCTGGTCTGGGGCGGCCCGGCCCAGGGCATCACCGCCGTCCACGTCTGGACCTTCACCCCCACCTGCGACGGTGTCCTCGTCCACACCGAGGAGTCCTGGACCGGCAAGCCCGTCCTGGCCAACAAGGCAGTGCTGCAGGCCGCCCTCGACACCTCCCTGCACAACTGGGTCACCAACCTCAAGCACGAGGCCGAGGCCCAGGCCGCCCGATAGCCCACGCAACTCCCGCGCCCGGATCCGGCAGCAGACCCGGTCCGGGCCGCGGGAGGGCCTGGAGCAGGCCGGGCCGGTTGCCCTTGGCGATGACCAGGTAGTGGGCGCCGTGGGCGTGCGGGTGGCGGGCGTGATCGTGCCGGAGGCGGAGGGCGTCGGCGGTGATCACCGCGTCCTGGATCTCCAGGGTGTCCACGAGCGGGGCGAATGGGACGTCACCGGCTCCCGGCGGTCGAGGCCGCCCTGGCCACCCTGGACCGGACCGGCCCGCGGCGCATCACCGATCTGGCCGCGGTCGGGGGCGTCACCCAGCCCGCGACGACCGCCCTGGTCCGGGTGATGGAGGGGCGTCGGGCTCGGGCCGACGGCGCTGATGATGGGCGTGGCCCCGGCCCACCTCCCCGAGGAGCGCAGTGCGGCCGTGATCGCCCTGATCTCGGTGGTCTCGACCATCGGGGCCGGCGTCGGCTACCCGCTGGCCCGCACGCCGAGCTCGGCGGGGTACGGGCCGCCTACGGCCTCGGCCTGGTCGTCACCGCCGCCGCCCTCGTGACCGCGTGGCGCTCCATGCCCGAAACCCCCCGAAGGCCGCTCCGCCCACGTGGACGTGGCAGCCGCGGTCCTGGCCGCTGCGCTGCTCTTGGCGCTGTTCCTCGCCGGCGCTCGGAATCCGTGGAGCCGGCACCTCGCCGTGGCCGCGGGCCTCGCCGTCGTCACGGTGGTGCTGCTCTGCGTCCGGGCCGTCATCGAGCTGCGCAGCACGACGCCCCTCTCGCCCGCCGCCGCTCGGCCGAGACCAACCCGTACGTCAGATGCACTCATCCCGACACTGTGTTCGCCGTGCCCTCGCACTCTTCGGCGGAGGTCGCGGGTCCGAGCCGGTCGGGCGTGCGGCCAAGGCGGGCCCGTACGCGACGGCTGCTGTACCTGCGAACACCGCGTGCTGCTCGGCGGTGCTCAGGCCGGCGGTGAGGGCCCGGGCGGTGTCCACCACCTCCTGGTAGGAGGCGGCGAGGGTACAGACCGGCCAGTCTGAGCCGAACATCAGCCGCTCGGGCCCGAAAGCCGCCAGCACGGTATCCGAGTACGGACGCAGGTCGGTGAGGGTCCAGTGCTGCCAGTCGGCCTCGGTGACCAGGCCGGAGAGTTTGCAGAAGGTGTTGGGCCTGGAGGCCAGTGCGCGGACCGCCGTGGCCCAGGGCTCGGTCTCGCCGGTGGCTGCGGGCGGTTTGGCGAGATGGTCGAGAACGAGGCTCAGTTCCGGTAGACGGGTGGCGACCTCGGTGGCGGCAGGCAGCTGATGGGGAAGGACGAGCAGGTCGTAGGCGAGCCCGGAGGCCGCCACCGTTGCCAGGCCACGCAGGACGTCGGGGCGCAGCAGCCACTCGGGGTCAGGTTCGGACTGGACTTGGTGGCGCAGGCCCACCAGCTTCCGGCCGCCCGGAAGTTCACGCAGCCGGGCGATGGTGTCGGCGATGCCGCGGTCCGTGAGGTCGGTCCAGCCGATGACGCCGGCGACCAGGTCGTCGGAGGCGGCCAGTGCCAGCATCTCAGGGGTCTCCTGCGGAAGGCAGACGGTCTGCACCAGGACGGTTGCGGTGACGCCCGCCCGACTGGCGGGTAGGTGCAGGTCGGCGAGTGAGAAGTCGCGGTGGATCGGGGCGAGTGCCTCGCCGGTGATCCACTCCTGGTCGCGGACAGCAAGGTCCCACAGGTGGTGGTGTGCGTCGACGATCCCAGGGCCGGTCATAGTTCCCACACCACCGGGAGGCCGGCTGCGGCGCCGTCGACGGAGTAGTCGTGGACGACATCGAGCAGCTCGGCCATCCTGGCCTGCCATGCGATGTTGACCGGCAGACCCTCCAGCCCGGCAAGCAGTGCGGCGTAGTCGGCACACTCGATGAGGTGGAACAGCTCGGTGCCGCTGCGCCAGATGGTCCAGGAGGTGGCGCCGGCCGTCCGGATGGCGGCGGTGAGTTCGATGGGCACCTGTTGGTGGGCCAGCTCATAGGCGGAGATCTGGTCAGCGCGGACGCGGGTATGCAGGGCGACCCTCATTCGGGCTCCATGGGTGTGTGGGGTGGCCCGCGCGATGAACGTGCCGAAGGCTGTGCGCGGGTGGTGGGGGTGTGAGCGACTTGCGTCTGCGGGTCGGTGCGGTCAATGCTCCGGGGTGTCCTCGACGATGAGGATGTCGAGGCTGCGGGGGCCGTGAACGCCTTCGACGCGGTCGAGTTCGATGTCGCTGGTGGCGGACGGTCCGGAGATCCAGGTGAGCGGGCGGGTGGGGTCGAGCGCGGCGAGGGCGTCCGGGACGTCGGCGACTATCTGCGAGGCCCGCACGACGCAGAGGTGGTAGTCGGGGATGAGGGTGAGTGCGCGTCGGCCTTGGCCGGGGCCGCTGTCGAGGACGAGGGTGCCGGTGACGGCGATGGCGATGGTCGCGGTGGTGAGGGCGCCGCCGAGGGTTTTCAGCTCCGGGAGGGTGAGTGCGGGCCGGTCGGATCGCCACGGCAGGTGGGGAAGCCAGTCGGCGGGAAAGCCGTCCGGCACGACGATATTGGTGGCGCCGTGTGCGGCAAGGGCCGCGCCTATGGTTTCCGGCAACGACCTCGGTGCGCAGCGGCGTACGGTGGCGCGGTAGTCGGCGGCGCGTTCGAGGAAGAGTTCGGTCAGGTCGCTGTCGGCGTGGCTGCGGTGGTAGGCCCGGGGGACGGGGACGTCCTCGGGGCGTTCGTCGGAGGGGACGTCGGTGAGTGCGGCGCGGATCCGGGCCAGCATCTCGTGGCGGCTCGTCATGGTGTCTCCCGGTTCCGGCGCCACCAGGAACGGAAGGACTCGGCGGGCGGTACGGGGGTGTCGCGCGAGTCCGACCAGCCGCGCAGCGGCCCGGGGAGCCGTCTGATCCTGCCGCCCCTGGCCAGCACGCTTGCGCCGAGGGCTCCGGCCTTCTGGGCGGCGGTCAGGCGGCCGGGGGAGGAGAGTACCGCGGTCGCGGCCTTCATGACGAGTGCCTCGACGGTGGGGGTGCGGCGACTGCGGCGCTTGCCTTCGACGGCCTCGGCGCGCAGGTGGGCGAGAACCTCCGGGATGTTGATTTTGACGGGGCAGGCGTCGTAGCAGGCGCCGCACAGCGTGGAGGCGAAGGGCAGCGACGCCGCGTGCTCGACGCCGACCAGTTGCGGGGTGAGGACGGCGCCGATCGGGCCGGGGTAGACGGAGCCGTAGGCGTGGCCGCCGGTGCGCTGGTAGACCGGGCAGACGTTGAGGCAGGCGGAGCAGCGGATGCAGGCGAGGGCCTGGCGGCCGACGGTGTCGCGCAGGGTGGCGGTGCGGCCGTTGTCGAGGAGGACGAGGTGGAAGCGGCGGGGGCCGTCGCCGGGCGTGACCCCGGTCCACAGGGAGGTATAGGGGTTCATCCGTTCGCCGGTGGAGGAGCGCGGCAGGAGCTGGAGGAAGACTTCCAGGTCGGCGAACGAGGGGATGACCTTCTCGATGCCCATGACCGTGATGAGGGTTTCTGGGATGGTGAGGCACATTCGGCCGTTGCCCTCGGATTCGACGACGACGACCGTGCCGGTGTCGGCGCAGGCGAAGTTGGCTCCGGAGACGGCGACCTTGGCGGTGAGGAACTTCTGGCGGAGGTGGAGTCGGGCGGCGTCGGCGAGGGCGACCGGATCGTCGCTCAGACCGTCGGGGGCGGGACGGCCCCAGCGTGCCATTTCTCGGGTGAAGATGTCACGGATCTCGGCGCGGTTGCGGTGGATCGCCGGGACAAGGATGTGGGAGGGCCTGTCCTTGCCGAGCTGGACGATGAGTTCGGCGAGGTCGGTCTCGTACGCGGTGATGCCGGCCTCGGCGAGTGCCTCGTTGAGACCGATCTCCTGGGTGGCCATCGACTTGACCTTGACCACCTCGCGCTCGCCGGTGGCGTGGACCAGCTCGGTGACGATCCGGTTGGCCTCCTGAGCGTCCGCCGCCCAGTGCACCGTGGCGCCCGCAGCGGTCAGCGAGGACTCCAGGCGCTCCAAGTGATGGTCGAGATGGCGCAGGGTGCGGGCCTTGAGCGCGGCCGCGGTCTCGCGCAGCTGCTCCCAGTCGTCGAGTTCGGCGATTGCTGCCACGCGTTTGTCGCGGATGGTGGTGGTGGCGCGTTTGAGGTTCTCGCGCAGTTGGCTGTCGGCGAGGGCGGTGCGTGCGGCCTGGGGGAAGGGCGGGGTGCCGAGCCAGACCAGGCCGTGGTTGTCCTTCATCGCGGGTCCTCCTCGATGGTGGCGAGGATCTCGGCCAGGTGCATGGTGCGGATGGGGGAGTTCTGCCGGGACAGGCCGCCGCCGATGTGCAGCAGGCAGGAGTTGTCGGCCGCGCACAGCACGTCGGGGGCGGTGGCGGTGACGTCTGCGGTCTTGTCGGCGAGCATCGCGGCGGAGGTCGCGGCGTTCTTCATCGCGAAGGTGCCTCCGAAACCGCAGCATTCCTCCCGGCCGCCCAGGTCGAGGAGTTCGAGTCCGTCCACGGCGCGCAGCAGCCGTTCGGGGCGGTCGCCCAGGCGCAGCCCGCGCAGCGAGTGGCACGTGGGGTGGTAGGCGACCTTGTGCGGGAACCGGGCGCCGACATCGGTGACGCCGAGGACGTCCGTCAGGAACTCGGTGAACTCGTGGACCCTGGGAACGAGTCCGGCGACCTTGCGCCGGAGGTCTGGCGAGGCGTACCGGTCGGTGAGGAGGGGGTGGTTCTCGCGGACCATGCCGGCGCAGGACGCGGAGGGGGTGATGACGGCGTCGTAGTGGGAGAAGGTGTCGGCGAAGTGCCGCACCAGGGGCATCGCGTCGGTGCGGTAGCCGGTGTTGAAGTGCATCTGCCCGCAGCAGGTCTGTTCCTGTGGGAAGTCGACCGTATGGCCGAGCCGTTCCAGGACCGTGACCACGGCGCGGCCGGTGTCGGGGAGCAGGGTGTCGTTGATGCAGGTGAGGAACAGGGCGATGCGCATCAGTGGTCGCCTTCCGGTACGGGGACGTTGTCCGGCAGCAGGGCCGTGGTGCGCAGGTCGACCCAGAGCGCGGCCGGGACGCGTCGCGCGTACTGCCGCCCGGCGTCCGTGATCTCGTCGGCGGTGCGGGCGCCGACAAGGACACTCGCCACCGCCGGGTGCGCGAGCGCGAACCGCACCGCGGCCGCGCGCAGCGGCACGCCGTGTCGCGCGCAGACCTCCTGCATCCGCAGCGCGCGTTCCACCTGGGGGGCCGGAGCGGTGGTGTAGTCGAAGGTGGCGTCCGGGTGCGGGTCGGCGAGCAACCCGGAGTTGAACACCCCGCCTATGACGACCGAGATGTCGTGTTCGAGGGCTGCGGGAAGCAGCTCCTGGAGCGCTGTCTGGTCGAGCAGCGTGTAGCGGCCGGCGATCAGGACGACGTCGACGTCGGTGTCGCGGACGAAGCGTGCCAGTGGTTCGCAGTGGTTCATCCCGGCGCCGATCGATCCGACGAGGCCCTCGGTGCGCAGGCGTTCCAGAGCTGGGTAGGCCTCGCCCAGTGCCTGGTCCAGGTGGTCGTCGGGGTCGTGCAGGTAGACGGTGTCGACTCGGTCGACGCCGAGGCGGGTCAGGCTTTCCTCCAGGCTGCGGCGGATTCCGTCGGCGGTGAAGTCCCAGCGGCGGGTGTGGGTCGCGGGTACCGCGAAGCCGTTCGCCGCGTCGGACCCGCTTACGGGTTCGACCGGTTCCAGGATCCGGCCGACCTTGGTGGAGAGGTGGAATCCGTCCCGTGGGTGCTCCTGGAGGAACCGGCCGAGTCGTCGTTCGGACAGGCCGAGGCCGTAGTGCGGGGCCGTGTCGAAGGAGCGGATGCCGGCTGTCCATGCTGCGGCGAGGGCGGCGTTCGCTTCCTCGTCTCCGACCGGAGTGAACAGGTTCCCGAGGCCGGCCGCGCCGAATGCGAGCCGGGTGACGGCGGTGTTGGTGCGTCCGAGCGGGACCAGCTCCATCACCGGCCCCCTCACTGTCCGGCCGGGCGTAGGCGCAGGCCCGCCATGCCGCCGTCGACCGCGAGGGAGGTGCCGGTCACCGATGCCGACTCCGGGCTCGCGAGGTAGGCGATGGCGGCGGCGACCTCGCGGGGTGTGACGAGGCGTCCGGTGGGCTGTCGGGCGTTGAGCGCTGCTCGCATCGCCTGCGGGTCGGCGGCGCTGTCCAGCAGCCGACCCACCCACGGGGTGTCGACCGTTCCCGGGGAGACGCAGTTCACCCGCACACCTTCCCTGATGTGGTCGGCCGCCATCGCCAGGGTGAGTGCGAGGACGGCGCCCTTGCTGGCCGAGTAGAGCGCGCGTTGGGGGAGGCCGGCGGTCGCGGCGATGGAGCAGACGTTGACGACCGAGGCGTGCGCGGAGACGCGCAGATGCGGCAGGACGGCGCGGGTGACGCGGGCGAGCCCCACCACGTTGACGTCCAGCACGTGCCGCCACTGTTCGTCCGGGTTGTCCTCGACCGTCCCCACGGCGCCGATCCCGGCGCTGTTGACGAGGATGTCGAGTCCGCCAAGCCGGGCGGTGGCGTCGGCCACTGCGGACTGGACCGCGGCGTCGTCGGCCAGGTCCGCGGCATAGCCGGTCAAGGGGCTGGAAAGTCCGGTCGGTGCGAGGTCCAGCACGGCAACGTGGGCGCCGCGTTCGGTGAGCAGGTGGGCGGTGGTGAGGCCGATGCCGGAGGCGCCGCCGGTGACGATGGCCCGCAGGCCCTGCAGTGCGCTGGTCATGAGGAGCTCTCCGCTCGACGCTCGGGGCGGTCGGCGGCCCAGAAGGTGCCGCTGGGGTAGCTGTAGGTGTGGATGGACTCCGGGTACATCGTCGAGGAGAAGCCGGGTTCGGAGGGAGCGGTGTAATGCCCGTCCTTGATCGTGGCGGGATTCACGAAGTGCTGGTGGAGGTGGTCGACGTACTCGATGACCCGGTTCTCGGTGGTGCCCGAGAGCGCCACGTAGTCGAACATCGACAGGTGTTGGACGAGCTCGCACAGGCCGACGCCGCCGGCGTGTGGGCAGACCGGCACGCCGAAGTGCCTGGCGAGCAGCAGGATGGCCAGGTTCTCGTTGACCCCGCCGACCCGGGTGGAGTCCAGCTGCAGGATGTCGATGGCGCCGGCCTGGAGCAGCTGCTTGAAGACGATGCGGTTCTGGACGTGTTCGCCGGTGGCGACCTTGACCGGGGCGACGGCCGCCCGGATCGTGGCGTGGCCGAGGATGTCGTCGGGGCTGGTGGGCTCCTCGATCCAGTACGGGTCGAACTCGCCCAGCGCCTTGGTCCACGCGACGGCCTCGCCGACGTTCCAGCGCTGGTTGGCGTCGATGGCGATGCGGATACCGGGGCCGACCGCGGCGCGGGCGGCACGGCATCGGCGGATGTCGTCCTCGAGGTCGCCGCCGACTTTCAGCTTGATCTGTGTGAAACCGTCGGCGATGGCCTGGAGGGCGAGCCGGGTGAGCTTCTCGTCGCTGTAGCCGAGCCAGCCGGGGGAGGTCGTGTAGCCGGGGTAGCCGCGCAGGCGCAGGCGGGCTTCCCGTTCGGCGCGCCCGGGCCGGGCGGCGTGCAGCAGTTCCAGGGCCCGCTCGGGGGTGAGGGCGTCGGCGATGTACCGGAAGTCGATCTGGGAGACGAGCCATTCGGGTTCGGCGTCGGCCAGCAGCTGCCAGAGTGGCTTGCCCTCGCGTTTGGCGGCGAGGTCCCATACGGCGTTGACGGCGGCGCCGATGGCCATGTGTATCACGCCCTTCTCGGGGCCGAGCCACCGCAGTTGGCTGTCGCCGATGAGGTCGCGGTTGAGCGATCCGGGGTCGGCGCACAGGTCGGCGACGGGTCGCCCGACCACGTGGTGGCGCAGTGCGTCGAGCGCCGCGACCTGGACCTCGTTGCCGCGTCCGATGGTGAAGGTGAAGCCGTGGCCCTCGAGCCCGTCCCCGGCGTCGGTGCGCAGGACGAGGTAGGCGGCGGAGTAGTCGGGGTCGGGGTTCATCGCGTCCGAGCCGTCGAGCTCGCGCGAGGTGGGGAAGCGGATGTCGTAGGTGTCGACGGCAGTGATCCGCGGTATCGGCCGGGGCACGGTCGGTCCCTTCGGGAGAGGAGGATGGAGGTCAGGCCTGGGCGAAGGTCTGGCGTTGCAGGCCGAGACCGTCGATGGTGAGCTCGACGGTGTCGCCGGGGCGCAGGTAGGGGGCGCCTGGCAGACCGAGGGCGACGCCGGCGGGGGTGCCTGTGTTGATCACATCCCCGGGATTGAGTACCAGGTACTGGCTGAGATAGCGGATCAGGTACGGGATGCCGAAGATCATGTTCTTGGTGTTGCCGTCCTGGCGGAGTTCGCCGTTGACGGACAGCCGCAGGCCGAGTGCCTGCGGGTCGGCGATCTCGTCGGCGGGGACCAGCCAGGGGCCGAGCGGGTTGAAGGTCTCGCAGGACTTGCCCAGGTCCCACTGCGAGGAGAAGTCCAGCTGGAACTCTCGCTCGGACACGTCGTGACTGATGGTGTAGCCGGCGATCACATCGGTGGCCTGCGCGTCGTCCGTGAGGTACCGGGCTCGGCGGCCGATGACCACGGCGAGCTCCACTTCCCAGTCCGTCCGTGTCGAGGTCCGTGGGATCAGCACCTCGTCGTACGGCCCGATCACGGTCGTCGGATCCTTCATGAACACCACCGGGCGGGTGGGGATCGCGGCGCCGGTCTCCTCGGCGTGGTCACGGTAGTTCAGACCGATGCACACGATCTTGCCCGGGCGGGAGATCGGAGCCCCGATCCGCAGACCCGTCGCGTTGATCGCGGGCAACGCCTCCTCCGCCAGCGCACGGCGGACCCGCGCGATGCCGTCGCCGGCCAGGAATGCGGCGTCGATGTCCGAAGTCAGGCCACGCAGGTCGAACGTGCGGCCGTCGGCGGCCTGGACCGCGGGTGTCTCGTCGCCTGTGGGACCAAGACGGAGAAACTGCACGACAGGAACCCCCTCCAGAGGTGGCGGGCCTACATACCTGCGACCTCAATACATCTGATGAATTGGTGGATGCCTGACCATACGATCGCCCCTCGGTGAGCGCAAGAACCTGTGCGCACCGCGTGAGCAGGAAACGGGCACATCGGGGCAATTCGCCCCTGGGTTGGCTCAAGTTTGAAGATCTTCGCTGGTGTCGAGGTTACGGTTGGGATTCGTCGAAGCACGTCCCTTGTAACGATGTCGACCTGCTCTTAGAGTCCTCTCCACCGAAAGCCATCCGATGAATCCGTCTGGATTGCTGGAGCTCTCGGCAGCCCGGGGCTTCGGCCCCGCCGACGCGGTCCGGGTCCGCCCTGACACCGGCACCGCGCCGGGCGGCGGCGCCGGTACCCGCGTGAGGGCTGGGCCACCGGCCCCGCCCGCCCCCCCCACACGCCGACGCCGCCTCCCGCCCGCAGCGCGGGCATCCGACCCCTCTTCCCCGACGCCACCCGCAGTGGCGCGGCCAGCTCAGCCAAGGAGATCTGCACCATGAACGCTCGCATCCCCCGCACCACGGCCACCGCAGCCGTAGTCCTCCTGCTGGGCGGCCTCGGCAGCGCCTGCAATCGCGGCAGCGAAGTGACGCCCTCCGCCGACGGCACCGCCAAGCCGGCCATCGGCATCGACCTCCCGCGCGCCGATTCGGACTTCTGGAACTCCTACGCCCAGTACGTGAAGCAGGGCGTGGCGGCCCAGGGCCTGAACGCCCTGCCGGTCAGCAACTCGCAGAACGACGTCACCAAGCTGGTCGCCAACGTCCAGGTATTCCAGAACACCGGAGCCAAGGCCGTCGTGATGGCCCCCCAGGACACCGGCGCGATCGCCTCCACCCTCGACCAGCTAGCCGCGAAGAAGATCCCCGTCGTCAGCGTCGACACCCGCCCCGACAAGGGCCAGGTCTTCATGGTGGTGCGCGCCGACAACAAGGCCTACGGCACCAAGGCCTGCGAGTTCCTCGGCAAGCAGCTCGGCGGAAAGGGCAAGGTCGCCGAACTCCAGGGAGCCCTGGACTCCATCAACGGCCGCGACCGCTCCGAGGCCTTCGCCGCCTGCATGAAGACCAGCTTCCCCGGGATCCAGGTGATCGAGCTGGCCACCGACTGGAAGGGGGACGTCGCCTCCGCCAAGCTCCAGTCCACCCTGGCCGCCCACCCGGACCTCGGCGGTATCTACATGCAGGCCGGCGGCGTCTTCCTGCAGCCCACCCTTGCCCTGCTGCAGCAGAAGGGCCTGCTCAAGCCTGTCGGCGAGGCCGGTCACATCGCCATCGTCTCCAACGACGGCATCCCGCAGGAGTTCGACGCCATCCGGCAGGGCCAGATCGACGCCACCGTCTCCCAGCCCGCCGACCTCTACGCCAAGTACGCCCTCTCCTACGCGAACGCCGCCGCCCAGGGCAAGACCTTCAAGCCCGGCCCCACCGACCACGGCTCCACGATCATCGAACTGCCCAACGGCCTCGAGGACCAGCTCCCGGCCCCCCTGGTGACCAAGGACAACGTCGACGACGCGAGCCTGTGGGGCAACGGCGTCGGCAAGTGAACCTGCGGGCGGCGGCCGCACCGGCCGCCGCGATCCCCAGCGGAAAGGAACCCCTCACCATGGCGGACAGCCGCCCGACGGCCCCGGTCGTCGAGGCACACGGCATCAGCAAGCGATTCGGCGCCACCGTCGCCCTCTCCGACGCTCACCTGACGGTCGCCCCCGGCGAGTCCCACGCCCTCGTCGGCCGCAACGGCGCCGGCAAGTCCACCCTCGTCTCCGTCCTCACCGGCCTGCAGAACCCCGACACCGGCACCCTGCGCTTCAACGGCCAGGCGGCACCCGCCCCGGGCGACACCGACGCCTGGCGCTCCAGGGTCGCCTGCGTCTACCAGCGCTCCACCGTCATCGGCTCCCTCACCGTCGCCGAGAACCTCTTCCTGGACCGGCAGAGCGACCGGACACTGCGCCCGATCGGCTGGCGGCGCCTGCGCGCACGCGCGACGGACCTGCTCGCCGAGTACGGCGTGGACGTCGACCCCGCCGCCCGCGCCGACCGACTCACGGTCGAGCAGCGGCAGTTCGTCGAGATCGCCCGGGCGCTGTCCTTCGGCGCCCGGTTCATCATCCTCGACGAGCCGACCGCCAAGCTCGACGCCCACGGCATCGGCCGGCTCTTCGCCAAGCTCCGCGAACTTCAGAGCCAGGGCGTCGCGTTCCTGTTCATCTCGCACCACCTCCAGGAGGTCTACGACCTCTGTACCACGGTGACCGTCTACCGCGACGCCCGGCACATCACCACCACCCCCGTCGCCGGCCTCGACCACCACACCCTGGTCGAGGCGATGACCGGCGAGAGCCGCACGACCGACGACGGGGCGCAGCCGCGCTCAGGCCCCGCGCCCGATGCGCCGAACCTGCTCGGACTCGACCGTCTCACCCTGCGAGGAGCGTACGAGGACCTCACGCTGACGGCCCGGGCCGGCGAGGTCCTCGGCCTGGCCGGCGCCGCCGCCAGTGGCAACGTGCAGGCGGGGGAGAGCATCGCCGGCCTGCACCGCCCCACCGCGGGTCGGATCACCGTCGCCGGCCGACCGGTCCGCACCGGAAACGTCCCGGCCGCACTGGCCGCCGGCGTCGGCTTCGTCCCCGAGGACCGCCACATCCAGGGCCTGGTCCCCAACCGCAGCGTCGCCGAGAACGCCACCCTCACCGTCGCCAATCAGCTGGGCCCCCTCGGCACCGTCCTGCCCTCCCGGACCAGGGCCTTCGCCGAACGCATGATCGCCGACCTGGACATCAAGACCCCCGGGCCCGGCGCACCGGTGGACGCCCTGTCCGGCGGCAACCAGCAGAAAGTTGTCATCGCCCGCGCACTCGCCACCCGCCCGCACGTCCTGGTCGCCATCCGGCCGACCAACGGCGTCGACATCAAGTCCAAGGAGTCCCTGCTCGGCAGCGTTCGCAAGGTGGCCGACGACGGCAGGACCGCGCTGATCGTCTCGGACGAGCTGGACGACCTGCGGGTCTGCGACCGGGTGGTGGTCATGTTCCACGGCCGGATCGTCGCGCAATTCCCCCGCGGCTGGAGTGACGAACAGCTGGTCGCCGCCATGGAGGGCATGGCCAGCACTGACACGAAGGAAAGCCATGCCCCCCGTGACTGAACTGAACCCCCACTCCACCACGGCCACGACCACCGCCCCTCCGGCCGCCCGGCCGGGCCTGGACCTCGCCCGCTACCGGGACCTGTCACTGCTACCCGTACTGCTGGTCCTCGGCGTCATCGGCTTCATCGTCTCTCCGGCCTTCCTGACCTCGGACAACCTGCTCGGCGTCGGACAACAGGCCACCGAACTCAGCCTGCTGGTGCTGGCCGAGGCCCTCATCCTGATCGCCGGACGGATGGACCTCTCACTGGAGTCCACCATCGGTGTCGCCCCGGTGATCGCCGTCTGGCTGGTGCTTCCCACTCACGGCGACCGCTTCAACGGCCTTGGCCTCTTCACCGGCTGGGCCGCCGTCCCCCTCTGCCTGCTGGTCGGAGCCCTGATCGGCGCCGCCAACGGATTCCTGATCCTCAAACTGCGCCTCAACGGCTTCATTGTCACCCTCGGCGCCCTCACCCTGCTGCGCGGCCTGCAGATCGCGATCTCCCAGGGCCAGTCGATCGTGAACCTCCCCTCCTCCTTCACCTACCTCGGCCGGGCCTCCTGGCTCGGAGCCCCCGCCGCCATCTGGATCTGCGGCACGCTCTTCCTGCTCGGCGGCGCCGCACTGGCCTGGTTGCGACACGGCCGCGCGCTCTACGCCATCGGCGGCAACGCGGAGGCCGCCCGCGCGGCGGGAATCCGGGTCGACCGGATCACCTGGGCCGTCCTGATCGCCGGCAGCGTTCTGGCGGCCTTCGCCGGCATCCTGTTCACCGGCCACTACGGTTCCGTCTCCGCGGACCAGGGCAGCGGATGGATCTTCCAGGTCTTCGCCGCCACCGTGATCGGCGGCGTCAGCCTCAACGGAGGCCGCGGCACCCTCTTCGGAGCCCTCACCGGCGTCCTCACCCTCCAGCTCGTGGTCAACGTCATGACCCTGGCCGGCGTACCACCGCTGTGGAACCAGTTCCTCAACGGCGCCATCATCATCCTCGCGCTCATCGTTTCCCGCTTCGCCTCCGGCGAGAAGCAGGAGTAGCGGGCCGCCACCATCACCACCGAGACGGTACGGACGGCCACCCGGCCGCCGTACCGACTTGGCGTCCCCCCGCACCGGGCCATAGATCAGACCCCTGGCCCTCACCGTCCCCGCATGCCCGAGGAGCACGCCAAAACGGAACTGGCTGCCGCCAGGGCCTCAGCGTTGCGAATCCGCAGCCCTACCGTCTCCCAGTGGCGTTTCCCCGGGGAGTACCGTCATCCCCACTGCTCAGGATTAACGGCCAGGCCATACTGATACATCAGATGTCCAAACCAACGGGAGGGACGCACATGCCGGTAACCGACGAGGCGATCGACAGGATCAAGGCCATGATCGTCAGCGGTGAGCTACGCCCGGGGGCGCGACTTCCCAAGGAGGCCGACCTCGCCGAGAGACTGGGCCTGTCGCGCAGTTCCCTGCGCGAGGCGGTCAAGGCCCTCTCCCTCATCCGCGTGCTCGACGTCCGGCAGGGCGACGGCACCTACGTGACCAGCCTGGAGCCGAACCTGCTCCTGGACGCGCTGGGCTTCGTGGTCGAGTTCCACCAGGACGACACCGTGCTGCAGTTCCTGGAAGTGCGGCGGATCCTGGAACCGGCCGCCACCGCGATGGCCGCCCGCCGCATGCCGGACGCCGAGATCGACGGGCTGCGCCTCATCCTCGATCGGCTCGGCGACGACCCGAGCCTGGACGAACTGATCGCCAACGACCTCGAGTTTCACCAGCGGATCGCCGCAGGCGCGGGCAACCTCGTGCTCTGCTCCCTGATCGAGGGACTCTCCGGTCCGACCACCCGGGCCCGGATCTGGCGGGGCGTCACTGAGGAGGGCGCGGTGGAACGCACCCTCCAGCAGCACCGGGCGATCCTCGACGCGATCGCCGCCCGCCGGCCCGACCTCGCCACCGCCTGGGCCACCGTCCACATCTCCGGTGTCGAGGACTGGCTCCGCGGCACCCTGGGCTCGGCCGAATCCGCCCTGCCGCCGTTGGCGTAGCGGCCCGGTCGCATCCGGACCCGTGCCCGCGCTCCGGCTGCCGGACCCGTGCCCGCGCTCCGGCTGCCGGACCCGTGCCCGCGCTCCGGCTGCCGGACCCGTGCCCGCGCTCCGGCTGCCGGACGCGGGTGCGCGCTCGCGGCTGGTTGCGAGATACATCGGACGAAAACCAATGGAGCCCAAGGGTGAACGGCACAGTTCCTGCCGAAAGGCCTGCTGAATGCCTTGTTATAGCCCGATTCATCTCGTAAGGTCCCGGCCATGACTCCCTCAGTACATCGGATGAATGGCCCAGGTGATGACCCGGATGGAGCCCTCCAGACTCAGACACATTGCGGCCTGCCTGGCCGCCGTCCTGTTCGCCGCCAACGCGGCGGGCTGTGAGAACACACATCAGAACGGACCCCAAGAGCCCCTCATCGGCATAGATCTCCCGCGCACCGACACGGACTTCTGGCGCGCGTACGCGGGCTACCTCACCGAGGAGCAGGCCAGGACCGGGGCGCGGATCGCCGCTACCACCACCTCGCAGGGCGATGCCGGGAAACTGGCCGCCAACCTGGATGCCTTCGAGCGCGGCGGAACGAAGGCGCTGGTCGTGTCGCCGCAGCAGACCCAGCACCTCGATCTCACCTTGGACTCGCTGTTCGCCAGGGGGATTACCGTGGTCAGCGTCGACGCCCGGCCCGAGAGCGGCACCGTGTTCATGGTCGTGCGGGCCGACAATCGTGCGTACGGGACCAAGGCCTGTGAGTACCTGGGCGCGCAGCTCGCGGGGAAGGGGAAGGTCGTCGAACTGCAGGGCAGCCAGGAATCGATCAATGGTTTCGAGCGTTCCGAGGCCTTCGCGCACTGCATGCGGACCAAGTTCCCGGGAATCACTGTCATCGCGCTGCCCACGGAGTGGAAGGCGGACATCGCCGAGCAGGAACTGCGTGCCGCACTGGCGCGGGAGAAGAACGTGAACGGCCTCTACCTCCAGGCCGGTGGTGTCTTCCTGGAACCCGTGCTGGCGGTCCTGCGCGAGAAGGGCCTCCTCAAACCGGCCGGCCAGGCCGGCCATATCGGCATCGTCTCGAACGACGGAACTCCGCAGGAGCTCGACGCGATCCGCTCCGGCGAGATCGACGCGACCGTCTCCCAGCCCGCCGACCTCTACGCCAAGTACGCGCTGTACTACGCGCGGGAGGGCGCGGTAGGCCGTCACTTCAGCCCGGGCCCGACGGATCACGGCTCGGTGATCGTCGCCCTGCCCAACGGTCTGGAGGACCAGCTGCCCGCGCCCCTCGTCACGCGGGACAACGTCGACGACCCCGCCTTGTGGGCCAACCGGCGAGCCACGCGCTAGCCCTGCGGGCTCCACACCGCCCACGAGGCATCAAGGCATCGGATGAATATTCCGACACTGGAGTGATTCAAGGTCCTCGGTGATATGAGATCGCCGGTCATTAAGCGTGTTCAGCCGTGACCACGCGGCCTGATTCCGGCGAGACCGCCCCAGACGGCTGACTGCGTCAGAGAGCACGCCAGGTGGCTTGCTCGATAACAAAGATGCAGTACAACGGGTGTGGATCCATGGCTCTCGCCATGCCCGATCCGAGGCATCGCCTCCTGGGTTCCTGAGACATCCGATCGTAACGGCGAAAGCTGTTCTGCTTAACATCTATCTCACCAGGCGTATTGCCTATACAGTACCGGCCTACCTAGACATCGGATGTGTGTTCAGGAAGCGCGCAGATCAACCCGCGCAGCGACGCCCTCCGGTGGACTGACCCAGCAGCCGATCGCCCGCGTGGCGGGCGTTGGTCATCAACCCGAGGAGAGACATGAGAAAGAGACGGATGGCCCTACCGGCCATAGGGCTGCTGGTGGGCAGCCTGATCAGCACCGGAATGACCGTATCGGCGGTGGCGGCGGGGACGACGGACTTCTACGCCTCGCCCACGGGTAGCGGAACGACCTGCTCCAGCAGCACCCCGTGCGCTCTGACGACGGCGCGGGACAAGGCCCGGGCGGTGGCGGGCTCGATGTCGGGCGACATCCGCGTTCTGCTCCGCGGTGGCGTCTACACGCTGAGCGAGCCGCTCACCCTGGACGTGCGGGACTCCGGGACCAACGGCCACCAGGTCGTCTACACGGCCGCGCCCGGTGAGAAGCCGGTGTTCAGCGGTGGCCAGAAGGTCACCGGGTTCTCGGTGTTCGACTCCACCAAGGGGATCTGGCGGGCGACCCTGCCTGCCGGCGCACTGAACGCCGCGGCCCGGAACAGCAGGGACGTCTCCATCGACGGAGTGCCGGCGCAGCGGGCCAGAACCGTGACCTTCAGCAACGCGGTCTGGCCGACGGCCACAGGCGGCGCCTGGACTAGCGTGCACTACACGGCAGAAGGGAACGCCGCCCTCAGCGGCATCGACTTCGCGCAGATCTCCAGCCCCGAGCGGGTCGAGGTGGTCGACAACTACTACTGGAAGCAGCTGCGCTGCCCGCTGGAGAGCATCACCCCGACCACGGTCACCATTCCGGCCACCGCAAGCACCGTGCCGCCATTCCAGCCCGGCGGTACGAGCTCCGAGGTACGCATCAAGACGAACGCGGCCTGCTGGGCCAACCAGCACCTGCCGTTCCCGGGCTACCCCTTCAACGGCGCCGGAGCCCCTGCCCTCAGCAACGTCAGCTGGCTCGAGAACTCCTACCAGTTCATCGACCAGCCCGGCGAGTTCTACGTCGACGCCGCGGGCGGATTCCTCTACTACAAGCCGCGAAGCGGCGAGAACCTGGCCACCGCCAACGTCCAGGTCGGCGCGGTCGAGCAGTTGGTGAGCATTTCCGGCACGCCGGGACACCTCGCCCCGGTGAACGCCACACTGTCGAACACCTCCACCACCGGGACTGTGACGCTCGCCGACGACACCCCGCCCACCCCGCCGGCAGGGCAGGCCGCAGGCAAGGTCTTCGGAGACCTGAACCATGACGCGCTCAGAACCCAGCAGGTGGGCGCCTCGTTCAGCTACACCTTCACCGGCGTCGGGATCGACGTCCTCGGCGAGAAGATGGTGGACGGCGGCAACCTCGCCGTCTCCATCGACGGCGGCACTCCGACCATCGTCTCCAACCGCGGTACGACCCGCCTCGCCCAGCAGGTCCTCTTCTCCGCCAGAGGACTCACCGAGGGCACCCACACCGTCAAGGTCGTCAACCAGGCCGCCGGCACGGTTCGCATCGACGCCTTCACCGTGATCCCCAAGGCCGTCCAGCCGGTCCACGACATCACCTTCCAGGGCATCACGTTCGCCAACACCACATGGACCCAGCCCAACACCAAGGGGTTCATCGACGGCCAGGGAGGCGTCATCTGGGACCCGGACACCCACCTGAACGTCCGAGTCCCCGCAGCTGTCCAGGTCCATCGCGGCAAGAACATTGTCTTCGCAGGCAACGAGTTCGCCGCCCTCGGCGGATCAGGCCTCGATCTGGCGGACGGGACGCAGAACTCCACCGTCACCGGGAACTGGATCCACGACACCGGCAGCAACGCCGTGGCCGTCGGCGAGGTCGACGACTACTACCTCACCGACACCGTGCTCATGACGAGCGGCAACACGATCACCCAGAACCGGGTCGAGCACCCTGCCCGGAACTTCGCCGGATCTGTCGGTATCTGGGCCGGCCACGGACGCGACATCGAAATCTCCAACAACGACGTCGGACACACCCCGTACTCCGGAATCTCCCTCGGATGGGGCTGGGGCTTCGCCTCGGACTGCTCCATGCAGGCCGCCGAGGCCAACCAGGCGGGCGCCAGTCCCCAGTGGACCGCCTCGACGCCGTGCACCCAGGGAACCATCTACTCGGGCCGAAACAAGATCCTCAACAACTACGTCCACGACGTGATGGGCCTGCTCGTGGATGGCGGCCCGATCTATGTCCTCGGCGGCCAGGGCGCCGGGGCGGACAGCAGGTCCGTCATGGCCGGCAACGTCGTGAGCGGCTACAACAACGCGATCGGCGTCACCGCCAACAAGGACCTCTACATCGACGAGGGAAGCTCCTACTGGGACGTCTACGAGAACGTGGTCCGCTACGCGGACAAGACTCTGTGGACGCGCCTGTGGACGCCCACCATCCACGACATCAACGTGCACGACACCTACTCCAGCATCGCCGCGTACTCCACCAACGGCACCAACAGCACGGTCCAACCGGCCACCCTCGTCTCCAGGGGCGAATGGCCCGCTGCGGCCCTGGCCATCATCGCCGCGGCCGGGACCACCGAAGAGCACCTCTCCCCGGCCACGAAGGTCGACAACGACGACAGGAGGATCGACTACCGCGGAATCTGGACCGCTTTCGGCTTCCGAGGCAACGGTGACCGGGATGACAACGTTCACTCCACGCCCGAGAACGGAAGCTACGCACTCCTCACCTTCCAGGGAACCGGTGTGACGTTCATCGGTCCCAAGGCCCCCGACCAGGGCAACGTCGAGATCTACGTCGACGGCGTCTCCAAGGGCCTGGTCAACACCTACGCCGCCAGCCGTACGGCCCAGCAGAGCATCTACACCGTGAACGGGCTCACCCCGGGCAGCCACACCATCAAGATCGTCAAGCGCACCGGGGCCAAGGCCACCGTCGACGGGTTCGACATCACCCCCTGACCGCAATCGTCCCCACGCCGTGCGTACCGCGCAGGGCGCTGCAGGCAAATGAACTCTCCATACCCGGATGCGCCCGGTTTCACCGGGCGCATCCGGCCGACGCCCCCGAACAGCCTTTTCCCACTGACGCAGTTCCACCACATCGCCGCCGCAGCGCGAGTCGGGCAGACGCCGGACCGGCAGGGCTCGCAGATCCTGTCGTCGTGAGAGCAGCCAGTCGGTACCCGCGCGCTCGACGGCATTGCGCAGACGGCCGGCTGCCGCAACGACCAACGGTACTGGCCTCCGCGAGATCCTGCGGCGCACCGAGTGCAAAAAAGATAAATATAAATACAGAATTCTTGGCTTTGATGCACGCCATGAGGAAGCTCCCGGAAATGCGCTGTCGCATCCAGCCTTTAGAGCAATATCGTGATCCCTTTACTCTTTCACGCCAAGGAGCTCCCATGTTCCCTCAGGTCGCGGTCTATCTGCGCTGCTTTCCCAGCGATCCGTCCGGCATGGAATTCCACCGCCGGGCGATGGAAGGGCTCGCTCTGCGGCACGGCCTTCCGGAGCCGCTCGTGTACCTCGATAACGGACGCAGATACCGCGATGGCCTGCCCCAGCTGGAACTGCTCGAACGCGGCATCGCGAAAGGGTGGATCGATCTGCTCTTGGTCCCGGGTCCCTTCGTCTTCGCGCTCGACGACCGGCAGGCCGCGGCCACCGTCGAACGGCTGCGCCTCCTCGGCTGCCGTCTGGTCGAAATCCTGCCCAGGTGGTCCTATCGATACGACGCTCCGGTCGGCAGCCGGGCGGTTTCCCGACCACTATTGAACCTGAGAGCGTGACGTGGAGCTGTCCGCCCGACAGTTGTCGAGTTGTTCGGTTGCCCCCGGGGTCGCCGACGGCGGCCAACCGCGAACTCGCGTCCGCCCGCTTCGTGCGGACCGTGACTGTGGACGGCGCGGTGGTGAGCGTGTGGAAGGGGTTCGGCATCGACGCGCTAATCTCCCCGGCGGTCTGCAGCGCATCCCCGATGAGCACCACGAGGCCGCCACCCTCGACCGGGTCGGTCCCTGGCGCCAGGTCCGCTCGATCGGCCTGCCGGCTCCGGTTGACTGCTGTTCAACTCCTTCAAGGTGTTCGACCAGGTATGCGTGATGACCGGAGGGCAGCCCCAGCACGGCCACGGTGACCGGGTCCGCCTTCATCGACACCCGGTTGTCGAACGACGTGGGTGGCGCCTCTGCCGCCGAGACCACTATCCGGCGCTCCCCGCTGAGGGAGTGTTGTGTGTGGGTCAGGTGTCTCTGATCTCGCCGTGGGCGGTCTCGCGGCCGGTGAGGACGGCGAGTGCGGTGACGGCGCAGCCGGCGATGACGTAGAGGACGACGGGGGTGATGGAGTGGCTGCCGGCGACGAGGGCGGTGGCGATGAAGGG